>NZ_CP016359.1:3370564-3689216 GCF_001951155.1 Christiangramia flava JLT2011 | reverse complement strand
AATTTCTTCAGGACTTTTCCAAAGATAAGATCATTTACGGGGTGAATACGGGTTTTGGCCCGATGGCGCAATATCGTATTCCGGATGAAGATTGCGAGAATTTACAGTATAATTTGATTCGCAGCCACGCTGCAGGTGCCGGAAAACCGCTAAGTGCAGAAAATGTTCGTGCGTTGATGCTGGCCAGGATGAATACGCTGGCCCTTGGTAAATCAGGGATTCACCGCGAGGTGATCGAGACCATGCAACAGCTGCTGAACAAGAATGTGGTCCCGCTCATCTTTGAGCATGGCGGGGTAGGTGCCTCCGGGGACCTGGTGCAACTGGCGCATTTGGCGCTGGTACTGATTGGAGAAGGAGAAGTTTTTTACGATGGAACTCGACAGGAAACGTGCACCGTTTTTAAAAATTTGGGAATCAACCCCATTTCGATTCATATTCGCGAAGGTCTTGCGCTGCTGAATGGAACTTCGGCAATGACCGGGATCGGTTTGGTGAACCTGATCTACGCGAAAAGACTAATGGAATGGTCAGTTTTTTGTTCTTCGGCGATCAACGAGATCGTAGAGGCGTATGATGATCATTTTTCCGAAGAGCTGAATTCGGCCAAAAAGCACCGCGGCCAACAGAAAATCGCCCGTATGATGCGTGAGCATCTGGCTGATTCTCATCTTACTCGGAAAAGGCATGAACATCTCTACGAGGAAAAAGCGAAGAAAACCGACCAGTTTTCAGAAAAAGTTCAGGAATATTACAGTTTACGCTGCGTTCCGCAGGTATTGGGGCCGGTTTATGATACCATTGAACAGGCCTTGCGAATTCATTTAGAGGAAGTGAATTCGGCCAACGACAACCCGATCATCGATGCCGCAAAAGAACAGGTTTTTCACGGTGGGAATTTTCATGGAGATTATATTTCCCTTGAAAATGACAAATTACGTCTGGTGGTTGCGAAAATGAGCATGCTGGCTGAACGGCAGCTCAATTACCTGCTCAATCCCAATTTAAATAATATTCTGCCGGCATTTGTGAACCTTTCCAGGCTGGGACTCAATTTTGGAATGCAGGGGGCGCAGTTTGCGGCGGTTTCCACAACTGCTGAAAACCAGATGCTGTCGAACTCGATGTATGTGCACAGTATTCCAAATAATAACGATAATCAGGATATCGTGAGCATGGGCGCCAATTCGGCCTTGCTTACCAGGAAGGTCATCGACAATGCTTTCGAAGTGCTTTCAGTAGAAATTGCTACTATCGTTCAAGCTTTGTATTATTTAAAAGTGAATGAAAAGTTGTCGTCCCCAAGTCTTCGGAAATTTGAGATTCTGAAGAAGTTGCTACCGGCATTAAAAGAAGATCAGCCAATTTATAAAGAATTACAGGCTATCACCGAATATTTGAAAAAACACGACGCGTACTCATGAAATTTGCATTGGTCACAGGCGGTTCCAGGGGATTAGGCCGGGCGATATGCCTGCAACTTGCCCGAGAAAATCAGTATCATATTCTGCTGAACTATCATTCGAACGATTCAGCGGCTGGTGAAGTACAGAAGGAGATCGAAGCCAGCGGACTCCGTTGTGAACTGCTGAAATTTGACGTTTCTGATCCCGATGCTGTAGGAGCAACCATGGAAGAATGGAAAAAAAAGAATCCCGATGCCGTGATCGAGGTTTTGGTCAATAATGCCGGAATGACCAAGGACGGCCTGTTTATCTGGACCAACCAGAAGGCATGGGACCAGGTGATCAAGACCAGCCTGGACGGGTTTTACCAGGTGACTCAAAGTGTACTGAAGGAAATGTTGCAAAAACGCTACGGCCGTATTATTAACATGGTTTCGCTTTCTGGTTTAAAAGGCAATCCTGGACAGGTAAATTATTCGGCTGCCAAAGGAGCGGTCATTGCCGCAACCAAAGCGCTGGCCCAGGAGATTGGTAAACGAAAAGTGACGGTAAACGCGGTAGCCCCGGGATTCATTCATTCAGATATGACTGCGGAATTCGATGAAAGCGAACTGAAAAAGCTGATCCCGCTTAACCGTTTTGGTGAAGCCGAAGAGGTAGCAAACCTGGTGAGTTTCCTGGCATCAGACAAATCTTCTTACATTACTGGCGAAGTCATCAATATAAATGGCGGACTCTACTCTTAATGGCAAATTGGAAAGGTAAATCCAGGGGAACACTTATCGGGTTCAAAATTTATGTTTGGATCATCAGGAATTTTGGGCTCTATTCTGCCTATTTCGTATTGCTGTTCGTCGCTGCCTACTTCATCGTTTTTTCTTTCCATTCCACGAAAAGCACCTATTATCTTTTCAGAAAAAGACTGAATTACGGTCGGTTTCACTCCGCTTTCAAGGTCTATCACAGTTATTTCACCTTCGGAAGAATCCAATTAGATCGGGTAGCCATCACTTCCGGGTTGAAAGATCGTTACACTTTCGAGTTTGATGGCGTGGAAAATATTGAAGCCTTGCTGAAGAAGGGCAGAGGAGGCATACTGCTCACCGCTCATATCGGAAATTTCAATCTTGCTAAGCATTTTTTTGAAGAAAGGCACTCAGATGCCGTGGTCAATCTGGTGATCACAGATTTTGAACATCGAAAGATTAAGAATTACCTGGAATCGGTTACGGGGCGCTCCGAAGTGAAGATCATAGTGCTGAAGGATGACCTGAGCCATGTTTTTTATATGAAGGAAGCCCTGGCGAACAACGAATTGCTGGTTTTTGCAGCCGATCGATTTTTAGATCGTTCCAAAACTTTTGAAGACGATTTTTTGGGCGAAAATGTACAATTTCCGCAGGGGCCTTTTAAACTCGCTGCCCGAAATCAAATTCCCGTACTATTTGTGCACCTCATGCGCGAAAAGAATTTCCATTATCATTTTTATGCCAGGCCCTATAAACCTGAAAAATTTACGGCACGGGAAATTTTAAAGTCTTATCTTGAAGATCTTGAAAAAATGGTTAAGAAATACCCGCATCAGTGGTATAATTATTACGATTACTGGAACGACTTCAGCTAATTATGGCAGAAAACTTATTGCATCATCCCATCACCGATCCTGAAACTATTACACGGTTAATTCCGCAGAAAACACCTTTCGTTTTCGTGGACACGCTTTATGAATACACCGCGCTTACAGGCGTGACCGGTTTTACAGTACCTTCTGAAAATGTACTGCTCGAGAACGGTTCCCTTTCAGAAAGCGGACTCATTGAACACATGGCCCAGAGCATGTCCCTTCATCGCGGCTACCAGGGATCCCTGAGCGGGCAAACCAAGCCGAAAACGGGCTTTATCGGGATTATTAAAACGGTTGAGATACATTCCCTTCCGCAGAGCGGAGAAAAATTGAAGACCTACGTAGAGATCCTGCATGAGATCATGAACGTGACCTCAGTTTCTGCGAGAGTGGAAAACGAGATGGGGCAGGTCATCGCGACCTCTGAAATGAAAACCGTGACGGTGGAATGAGCCAGGAATTAAGCATTGAAAAAACGATCAGGGTTCGTTTTCATGAATGCGACCCTTTGCAGATCGTTTGGCATGGGAATTATCTCAAATATTTTGAAGAAGCTCGTGAAAGTTTCGGTCTGGAACACGGAATTTCCTACGAACACGTGAAAATAAATGGATATGCCACGCCGGTGGTACAATCTTCCTGCGAACATAAACTCCCGCTGAAATATGGTGACGAATGTGTGGTAAAAGCTATTTTTGAGAATACTCGTGCGGCTAAAATGATCTTTCGCTATGAGATATACCTGGCTGAAAAACTGGTTTGCACCGGCAAAACCGTGCAGGTTTTTACAGATATGGATTCCAACCTGATTCTCGTGAACCCGCCATTTTATTCAGAATGGAAGGAAAAGATGGGTTTGCGGGATGAGTAGTTATTTAGTATACGATTCGATTATGAGTCCGCTTGGTTATGGAACCAGTGCGAATTTACAGAAATTGAGGCGCGGCGAATCTGGATTACAAAAACATATACAGGATCGATTCTTTCCGAAAGGATTTTTTGCCGGAATGATCAATCCACCGGAATGTGAGGAACACTTCAGTAAATTAAAGGATCCCCAGAAGTATACCCGACTGGAGAAACTGATGATGCTGGCAATTTCCGATGTTTTGGAACAGGCTGAATTAAAGGATCGGTGCGAAACCGGATTGGTCATCGCGACGACGAAAGGGAATATTGACCTGCTGGAAAAGAATGATTTCGATCAGAGCAGACTGAAACTATGGAAATTGGCCTCGGTCATTGCGGAATATTTTGGCTTTCAAAAACCACCTGTGGTCGTTTCAAATGCCTGTATTTCCGGCGCGCTGGCCTTAAAAGTTGGAGATGATCTCTTGAAAAGCGGAAAATTTAAGAATGTGATCGTTGCTTCCGGAGACCTGGTTTCCGATTTTGTACTTTCTGGCTTTCAGTCTTTCCAGGCTATTAGTCCGCAGCCATGCCGTCCTTTTTCTGCAGATCGCCAGGGAGTGAGCCTGGGAGAAGGAACCTCTGCCGTACTGTTGTCTTCGGAAAAAAGAGAAAATTCCGTAGAACTTTTGGGTACTGTGACGGCTAACGATGCCAACCATATTTCCGGGCCCAGCCGCGATGGAGAAGGCCTGCACCGGGCCATCGAAAAGCTGCTGAAAATTACCAGTATCAATCGCCAGGAAATCGATTATATTTCTGCGCATGGCACGGCCACGGCGTACAATGACGAGATGGAAGCAATTGCTTTTGGAAGAAGTGAGTTGCAGCGAGTGCCCGTAAACAGTTTTAAAGCTTATTATGGTCATAGCCTGGGAAATTCGGCTTTGGTGGAAAGTATTCTCACCAGGCATTCCTTGGTTCATTCAGAATTGTATGAAAGCTTGAATTTTTCCGAAAAAGGAACTTCCGTGGAGCTGAATGTGATCAGGAATTACCAGCAGGCTGATCTCAAACTGGCGCTAAAAACAGCTTCGGGTTTTGGTGGCTGCAACCTGGCATTAATGCTGAAAAAATCATGAACAAATCCTATTTCATACAAAAAACAGTTCATATTCGCTCGGGCAAAATTTGGGAAAATGAAAAACTGGTATGGGAAGATGAGCAACCGGTTCTGCAGGATTTTCTGAAGAACGCTTACCGGGAACTGGCTATGGATTATCCGAAATTCTTCAAAATGGATTCACTGTCAAAACTGGCGATTCTGGCCACTGAAGTGCTTTTTAGCCATGCGAAGCCTGATGAAGATACTGCGTTGATCTTCGGAAATTCGGAATCCAGTCTCGAAACTGATGAAGCTTTTTCGGCTTCGATGAATAGCTTTCCCTCGCCATCCGTTTTTGTTTATACGCTTCCGAATATCATGTTGGGAGAGATCAGTATCAAACACCGCTTACTTTCAGAAAACTTATTCCTGGTGATGGAAAACTTTGACGCTGAGTTGTTTGAAAATCAATTAAGCGCTGCCTTGGCCCAACCAGATTGCGCAAATGCCGTTTGTGGCTGGGTAGACTTGCACAATGATGAATATGATGTATTTTTGTGTCTGATTGGAACGGAAGGGAAATGGCCGTTTCATGCCGAAAATCTTCAGAAATTATACCGTCTAAATGAGTGACCTACACAAAGAATTGAAGGAAAATATTATCGAGCAGCTCAACCTTGAAGACCTGCAGCCGTCAGATATTGAAAATGATGAACCGCTTTTTGGTGATGGCCTTGGTTTGGATAGCATCGATGCACTGGAACTAATCGTATTGCTCGAAAAAGACTACGGAATCAAGCTTTCTGACCCTCAACAGGGAAAAGAAATATTCGCCTCGGTGAACACGATGGCAGAATTTATCGAGAAAAACCGCACCAAATAATTTATGCCAGGAGTAGCCGTAACCGGAATGGGAATTATCTCTTCGTTGGGAACGTCTACCGCGGAGCACCTAAAGGCTTTAAAATCTGAAAAAGACGGGATTACCACCCCAGAAATTCTGGAAACAAGTTTAGATTTACCCGTTGCCGAGATCAAATTAACCAACCGGGAACTGGCTGAAATTCTTCATATTTCTGAACCTCATGCGTGTACCAGGGCGGCCTTGCTGGGAATTCATGCGGTGCGACAGTTGCTGCAACATTCTGGCTGGGAGAAATTTCCGGAAGGAACCGGTTTTATTTCCGGAACAAGTGTGGGCGGGATTGATGCCACTGAAAAGTACTATTACGAGTATGCTGCGGAATCTTCTACCAGGCGCTTTATCAAAGCACAGCACCCTGGTTTTACGACTGATCAGATCGCGGGATATTTCAGCTTAAATTCCATGGTCACTACCATCAACACCGCGTGTTCATCGGCTGCTAATGCCATCATGCAGGGTGCCAGGCTTATCGAAAGTGGAAAACTGAAACGAGTCATTGTGGGCGGAACCGATTGTCTAACCCGTTTTACGCTGAATGGCTTCCATTCGCTCAAGATCCTTTCCGAAACCAAAAACAGGGCTTTTGATGAGGACCGTGATGGCCTGAACCTTGGGGAAGCTGCAGCATTTTTGATGCTGGAGGCAGATGAAGCTTGTCAAACCAAAAATGTGCTCGGCAGGGTAGCCGGTTATGGAAATGCTAACGATGCATTTCACCAAACTGCCTCTTCGGAAAATGGAGAAGGCGCTTTTCTGGCGATACAAAAAGCATTAAACAAGGCCAATGTATCAGCTTCAGAAATCGATTATATCAACGCACACGGTACGGGAACCATCAATAATGACCTTTCTGAAAGCCATGCTTTAAAGCGGGTATTTGGTGAAAAAGTACCAACCTTCAGCAGTACCAAAGGCTTTACCGGGCATACGCTTGGCGCAGCCGGTGGAGTGGAAGCTGTTTTTAGTTTACTGGCAATTCAGCATCAACTCCAGTTTCCAAACCTGAATTTTAAAAAACCCATTAAGGACACGGGTTTGAGTCCGGTCACCGACCTGAGCTCTGCTAAAGTGAACAGGGTATTGTCCAACTCCTTCGGTTTTGGAGGAAATTGTACCTCTTTAATCCTGAGCGACAATGACTAAGCAATCGATCTATATCAATGGGTTGGCTTCCGTCTCACCCCAGGAAGACCTTTTCCATTCTTCGGAAGTGAAAAGCTATTTTCAAAATATCCTTCCCGCACTGGAAGAAGATTACCGGCAATTTATCAAGCCCATCTTGCTACGGCGAATGTCAAAAGCTGTGAAAATGGGATTATTATGCTCTAAAAAAGCACTTGCAGAAGCCAGATTGGAACTTCCTGACGCCATTTTTGTAGGAACAGGGCAGGGTTGCATGCAGGATACGGAAAAATTTTTGGAACAGATCATCGATCAGAAAGAACAATTGCTGAGTCCAACTTCTTTTATCCAGTCTACGCATAACACTGTAGGCGGGCAGATCGCGCTAGACCTGAAATGTACCGGTTATAATATGACCTATACGCAGGACGCGGTTTCCTTTGAAAGTGCCCTAAGTGACGCCTTGTTACAGTTGGAGCAAGCTGAAATTAACAGTGCCTTGGTGGGAGGCGTGGAGGAAATCGCCCGTACATCTACCGGTTTTCAGTATTTCGATGGCCAGTTAAAGACGAAACAAATTCATAATCTCAGGCTTTTGGAAGAAGATTCGCCCGGCACGATCACTTCGGAATCGGCAGCATTCTTTGTCCTGGAAAATACGAGAACACCAAAAACGTATGCGCAAATCAAGGAGGTGCAACTGCTCAACCAGTTTCCAAAGAGCGATCTCCCCGGGATATTAGCCGAATTCCTGCGGGCAAATCAGCTTCAGAAAGAGGATATTGATTTACTCATTTTAGGCAAAAATGGAGATAACCGGTTTGATCACTGGTATGATACCTTTTGCGAAGAATTTCCCGGAAAACGAAGCCTGGCCTATAAGCACCTGGTTGGAGATAACAATTCTGTGAGCTCTTATGCGATGCTTCTGGCAGCAAAAATTTTAAAATTCCAGGAAATTCCTGAAGTTTTGAAAGTGGCAGAAGACGCTGAAAAACCGATCGAACACGCTTTGATCTATAATCAGTATCTTGGGAGGAATCACGGCCTAATCCTGCTTCAGCGTTGAAACTTGGCATCTACAATATCATTTTTAGCATTTTCTGTGTGTGCTATTGCTACCTGGCACTTGAATATGGTTGGCCGGTTTGGCTGGTCTTCATTTTTTTGCTGTTGTACTTCCTCTTCATTTTGGTGGTTTCCACGACCATTCGCTTCAATTTTTTTCTGAAAGGTTACCATTCCCAGCCTTCTGAAAAATCCTGTATTGCGCTTACCTTTGATGACGGCCCTTCAGAATACACCCCTGAAATACTCGAGCTTCTGAAGAAACACCAGGTACAGGCAGCTTTTTTCTGCATCGGAAAACAAATTGAGAAATATCCTGAAATTTTTCAGCAGATACTGGAAGACGGGCACATAATTGGGAACCACACTTTTCACCATACACGGAAGATCGGTTTCCTGAGTAGTGAACAAATTTTCCGGGAAATTTTAGCCTGCGATGAAATCGTAGAAAATAAATCTGGTCTAAAACTGAAGCTTTTCAGGCCACCTTTCGGAATTATTAACCCCAAAACGAAAAGGGCGATCCAGCGCAGTGGCCATCTCGTGATGGGCTGGAATGTGAGGCCTTACGACGCGATCACTAAATCACCGGAAGTGATTATTAAAAGAATTACTCGTAAATTGAAGCCCGGAGACGTGATACTGCTGCATGATAATCAGCAACAAACAGCATCGATCTTGGAACAATTATTGGTAATTCTAGAAAAGAAAAATCTGGGGACCCTGCGTCCTGACAAATTATTCGGAATCCATGCGTATCGTTAAAATATTATTTCTTTTTATAGGCTTGCAGGCCTTTTGCCAGCAAACCAATTTAACTTCCCTGCAGGGGCAGGCATTCCAGTCCAGGGTCATTAAAAAAGCGGAAGGCATCAATAGTTTCAAGGCGAATTTTACGCTGTTCAAACACATAGAAATGATGGAAGATGTTCCGGAAAGCAAAGGGATGGTGTACTACCAGTCACCAAATTTGCTGAAATGGGAATATTCCAGCCCGGAGGATTACCAGGTACTGTACCGCGATTCCAAATTATATGTTTCTGAAAATGGGGACACCCGTGAAGTAGATCTTGCTTCCAATCGTATGTTCGAGAAAGTAGGGGAAATGATTGCTGGCAGTGTGAACGGGAAAATACTGAAGGCCAATAAAGATTTTGACATCAGTTATTTCAAAGAAAAGAACTCTATGAAAGCCCGGGTCATTCCGAAAGACCAGCGTATTGCAGGAATGTTTTCCGAGATCTGGATGAACTTTAATAAGGAAAATCTGATCGAATCTGTTCGGCTTATTGATCCTTCCGGCGATTATACCGAAATTAAGCTCCAGAACATTGTGATCAACCAGGATATTCCCAAAAAAGTATTTAAAAACTAATCTATGATCTTACACAATTTCTACCGGATCACTCAGAAAAGCGTCACCGCACAACAACGTACCACTGAAATTGAGATCAATAAAGATCACGAGATCTATAACGGGCATTTTCCCGGCCGCCCGGTCACTCCGGGGGTTGTTTTGATGCAGCTTTTTAAAGAAGAGGTGGAAAGACATTTTCAGAAGCAATTGCAATTGGTTCGTGCCGAAAACGTGAAATTTATGGCGGTTTGCAATCCTTCTGAAGATGCAAAGGTCATTTTGGAAAGCGAGATCGAAGAGACCGGGGAATTTATTAAGCTTAAAGGTCTTGCTAAAAACGGAAAGGGTAACGTGCTTAAAATTAGTTCTTTATACAGAATCCTTTCTTAATTCTTCTATTCAGATTACAGTCTTCCTTAATTAATTTTATTTTTGCGGTAAACCAAAAGTTGTATGCCCATTTTCCAGGAAAGATTTGATAAATTCAATTGCTGCGTGCTCGTGCCCACTTATAATAATGCCGGGACTTTGCAACAATTCTTAACTGATCTGGAAAACTATACGACCAATATCCTCGTCGTAAATGACGGTTCTACCGATGGCACTGCCAAGATTCTTTCCGACAATAAAAATGTTGATTTCCGTACACATTCCCGAAATAAGGGAAAAGGCATGGCTTTAAAAACCGGTTTTCAGTTTGCCCGTGAAATGGGTTATAAATATGCAATCACGATAGATTCTGACGGGCAGCATTATCCCGATGATCTGGACGTATTTCTTCGGGAACTGGAAAATCGTAAACCAGGTAGTCCCGAAATGTTGCTGGTTGGTGATCGAAATATGGGAAGTGACGGTATTCCCGGTAAAAGCAGTAAAGGCAACAGGTTTTCCAGTTTCTGGTACCTTGTGGTAACCGGTTCAGAACTACATGATACACAAAGCGGTTACCGATTGTATCCGTTGAAAGTGTTGGAAACCATGACCTTGTATACCCGCAAATTTGAACTGGAAATTGAGGTCCTGGTGAAATCTTACTGGCGTAAGGTTGATGTGCGGAATATTCCTATCAAGGTGATGTATCAAAAGGAGGGAAGAGTAAGCCATTTCAGGCCTTTTTGGGATATTGTAAGGATCACCCTGCTATACATGTGGTTCGTGCTGGTTAGCTTTTTCTATATTCATCCGCGAAATAAATACCAGGATTTTAAGAATAAAGGTTTCCGTAAATTTTGGAAAGAAGATATCCTGAAAAGTCAGGAACCTGCGCATAAAAAGGCGGCTGCTATCGCGTTAGGGGTATTTGTAGGGATCTCTCCTTTCTGGGGAATTCATACGTTTCTGGTTTTTATCCTGGCGGCATTGTTTCGGCTTAATAAGGTTACAGCCTTCTTATTTAGCAATATAAGTATACCGCCTTTAATTCCTTTTATCATTTATGCCAGTTATCAGGCAGGTAGCCTGGTGAGTGGTAAAGGATTTGACTGGGATCTACAGTTGCAGCGTTTCGATACAGGCCACGATATTTTCTTAGGTCTCTGGCAATATATTATTGGGAGTCTGGCTCTTGCAATTGTTGTTGCTTTAAGCCTTTGGATTGTATTTTATTTTTTATTTTCGGTTTCTAACCAAAAGCAGGTCGTGAAACCTTAATGCACAACGCTTTTTATAATATTTATCGCTTCTTCAGAAGCCGACCTTTACTGGGAATTGGTATTCTGCTTGTATACTTGGTGTTGATCGCGCTGGCGGCCTGGAATATTCGATTTGAGGAAGACGTCACAGCCCTGGTTCCGAAAGGGGAAGAACAGATCAGGCTGAAGAAGATCCTGCAGGAAACCGATTTTTCGGATAAAATGATCCTGAGCGTTTCTGCGCAAAACAACAGTGTCTCACCTGATTCTCTCGCCGCTTTCGCCGATAGTTTGACCAGTCGCCTGGAAACCGATTTTCAGCCGTACATAAAAACTATTAAAGGTAAGATCCCAGACGAGGATATTACCGGGATCTACGATTTCATTTATGAGAATTTACCCATTTTCCTGAACGATTCAGATTATGTGAAAATGGAAACCAATCTGGATAAAGACAGCATTGCAAAGGCAATTGGCTCCGGTTACCGTTCGCTGCTCTCCCCAACCGGATTTGTAACCAAGAATTACTTTTTTAAAGATCCGTTGAATTATACCAATCTGGGTCTTCGGAAATTGCGGGAATTGCAGGTGGGCGACAATTTCGGTCTCTATAATAATTACCTGATCACCAGCGACCGGAAACATATCATTCTTTTCCTCGACCCGGTTTTTCCTTCTTCTGAGACTGCAAACAACCAGGTTTTTATCGAGAAACTGGATCATACTCTGGAAAAAATTCAAGCTAATTTTCCGGGGGTCAGAGCCGACTATTTTGGGGGAGTGCTGTATTCCATTGCCAATGCCAATCAGATCAAAAAAGACATAGGTTTGACGCTTGGGATTGCGCTTTCGGTGTTATTTGTATTATTGATATTGTTCTACCGGAAATTCTATATTCCGCTGATCTTGTTTCTTCCGAGTTTGCTGGCAGGTATTTCAGCGATTGCCGTATTGAGTTTTTTTCGCGGTAGCGTCTCTGCCATTTCTTTGGGGATTGGCGCCATTTTGCTCGGTATCAGCCTGGATTATGCGTTGCATATTTTGACGCATTTCAGGAATAATAACGATGTGAAAGACCTGTTTCGAGATATTACCCGGCCTATAATAATGAGCAGTTTTACCACGGCGATCGCATTCTTGTGCCTGCTTTTTGTGAATAGTGACGCGCTTACCGATCTGGGGATCTTCGCTTCCGTAAGCGTATTGTTATCATCCGTTTTTTCACTGGTCCTCATTCCCTTATTGTATAGGCCTTCTGAAAAAATACTCGAAAAACCAACCGTCATTGATCGACTTTCGGCTATCGATTATTCCAGATTTCGGGCGGCATTGGGAATGCTGATGCTGTTATTCCTGGTAAGCCTGTTCTTTTTTCAGAAAGTAGAATTCAATGAGGACCTGGCCGAATTGAATTATTCTACGGAAGAGATTCGGAATCGGGAAAAACAGGTACAACAACTGGCCGAAAGGGATGGAAAAACCATTTACCTGGTAAGTTATGCCGGCTCGGTAGATGAAGCGCTGACCTATAATAACCAATTATACCACCAGTTGCAATCGCTGAAACAGGAGCAGAAAATCACCAATTTCAGCAGTATTGGCGGTGTGGTACTTTCTACATCCGTTCAAAACGAGCGAATTAAGCACTGGTCTGATTTCTGGACCGATCCTAAAAAAGATACGCTACAGTCGCTTTTACTCAGCGAATCGGCTAAATATGGTTTCAAAGCCCAGAGTTTTGACCGGTTTTATGCCGAGTTAGCTTCTGATTTTGAGCCTATCGGGCTGCAGGAATACAAACAGGCAGGAACCTTATATCTCAGCGATTTTATTTCCGAAGGAAACAATTTTGCGACCGTGACCAGCACCGTAAACCTTCCGGAAGAAAATTCCGAAGATTTCATACAATTATTCCAGGATGACCCCAATATTTACCCGATAGACCGGAAGGCGATCAACCAGAATTTCCTGGGTAGCCTTAAGGATAATTTCAATTTACTGATCGGTTTTTCCGTACTGGCGGTGTTCCTGATCTTACTGGCTTTTTACCGCAATATCGAGATCAGTATCCTCACCTTACTGCCTATTGCCATAACCTGGGTTTGTGCGCTGGGAATAATGGGTATATTGGGCCTGCACTTCAATATTTTAAATATCATCATTTCCACGTTTATTTTTGGTTTGGGCCTCGATTACAGCATTTTTATGACCAACGCCTGCCTGAAAGAATATGAAACCGGCAAATTTGCGCTGCCAACCTATCAAACTTCCATTTTACTATCGGTCATCACCACCTTATTGGGAATGGGCGCGCTCATCTTTGCTCGTCATCCGGCTTTGCGTTCAGTGGCCAGTATTTCGATTATCGGGGTGTTGCTGGCCATGCTGATCTCCTTTGTGTTGCAGCGTTTCATTTTCAGGAAGTTATTGCTAAATGCTTCGGAAAAGGGCAAACCTGCCTTTGCATTTCTTCGTTTTTATCAAACCGATTCCAAAGCGGAAAAATTATATCGAAAAAATGCAGTTTTGAACAATTATCGGTACAAAACGGTTTATTCCGAAGCGAAAAAAGAATACCGTAACGACCGCGAAAAGTATCTGCGTATTAGTCAGAATCTGGAAGGGGAGCGGTCCCTGGCGATCATCAATGCCGGGATTGGCGTGTTGGCTTTATTCCTAAAAATGAAACAGGCTGATCGCGAGATCACTGCTTTGGAACAGGATACAGGTAAGTTACAGGTATGCAGGGAACTGCCTGCAAAAGGTACGATTCAGTTCACCAGTGACCTGGAGGAGCTTTCAGGAAAGCAGGCGTATATTCTGCAAGGCGATTTTGAACCCGAAGAATCCCTGAAACTATTGCTTCGGAAAAATGCTTCCAAAGTGATCTTCCTGGATTCTGAATTTCCCAACAGGTGGTTGCTGGATCTGAATTTTGAGATTTCCTACCGCCAGAACGGGATATTAATCTTCCGAAAAATAAGTTGATGAGCAGGCTGCTGAAAATAGTATTATTGGGGATGTTGTTCCAGTTTTCAAGCTGTGGCGTTAAAAAATCCCTTCAGCAACGTCCTGATATTACAGGGATCGAGGCGATCGATACCAACCGGGTAAAACACAATGATCATTTTTATACACTGGGGAAAAACAGCCTCTTTCAAAATGACTATGGTGTCTGGGAGTTGTATCTGGAAGGCGATGCTTTGGAAAGAGGAGTGGCGAATGGAAACCTGACGCGGGAACTGATTCACCACCAGGAAATCGCCTTTATGGATAAGCTGGAGGAAATGGTGCCATCTGAGTCCTATCGCGGTTTTCTGAAAAAGATCGTTTCCTATTTCAACCGCAAAATGTACCTGTATGTTCCGGAAGAATACCAACAGGAGATTTATGGTGTTTCGAGATATGGCCTTGCACGTTATGACGATTTTGCGCCGGGATATATACGAATGCTATATTTTCACGGCGCGCACGATATTGGGCATGCACTGCACGACCTCATGCTGGTGGGTTGCACTTCTTTTGCGGCCTGGGGTGATAAGACGGCTGATGGGAATTTGCTGGTGGGAAGAAATTTTGACTTTTATGCCGGGGATGAGTTTGGGAGTCAGAAAATAGTAGCTTTTATCAATCCCGATTCCGGTCACAAATTTATGATGTACACCTGGGGCGGTATGATTGGTGCTGTGAGCGGGATGAATGAAAAAGGCTTAAGCGTAACCATTAATGCCGGGAAATCAAAGATCCCATTTAAGGCGAAAGACCCGATCACGCTGGTTTCCCGGGAGATCCTGCAATATGCTTCCACTATCCGGGAGGCGATCGAGATTGCTAAAAAAAGGGAAGTTTTTGTGTCTGAATCGATCATGGTGAGCAGCGGTGACGAAAACAGGGCTGTTTTGATCGAAGTTTCTCCGAAGAACTTTGGCGTGTATGAAGTGCCAAATTCCGATGAACTTATTTGCAGCAACCATTTTCAGAGCGATGCGTACCAGGACGATAGAAGAAATCAGAAAACCATAGAAGAAAGTCATTCCAAATATCGTTATGATCGCATGAAACAACTGGTGGAACAGGATCAAAAACTGGATGTTCCGGGCGCTGTTGCCATTCTCAGGGATATGAAAGGAGTTGATGATGAAGCTCTTGGTTATGGAAATGAAAAAGCCGTGAACCAGTTGCTGGCCCATCACGGGATTGTTTTTCAGCCTAAAGATCGCAAAGTCTGGGTTTCTGCCAACCCATACCAGATGGGGGCTTTTGTGGCTTATGATCTGAAGGAGGTTTTTAAAAAGTTTGAAAATGGAAATGTTTCTCAAAGCCTGGTAAGTGCTGCGGAAACCCTTCCTAAAAGCCCATTTTTGGAAACCGAAGAATTTCAGGATTATGAACATTATCGAAAACTGGAGCAGCAGGTGAAAATACAGCTTGAAAATGAGGAAACTATTTCTGAAGGAACCGGTGAAAAACTAATTGCTCTAAATCCTGAATTTTGGGAAGCATATTTTCTGGCTGGCAAGATGGCTTACGAACAGAAAAATTTCAATCAGGCGCTGCAATATTTCGAGCAGGCCCGAACAAAGGTCGTGACGACCAAACCCGACCTGGAACAGTTGGATAAAATGATCAGGAAAACAAAACGCCGACTCTGATGCACTCTGAATATTTTCTGAAAAAACACGAGATAGAAGCTAAGCAGTGGGATTTGCTACTTGATCAATTGCAGTATGCCGCGAGTTACTCGCCTTTTTATAAAGATCTTTTCGAAAAGAATCAGTTGGATCTGAAGGCAGTCAAGGATTATTCTGATTTTCAGAAAATCCCGATAACCGGCAAAAAAGACCTGGAAACCGATAATGGTCAATTCCTGGCAGTTCTTTCGAAAGAGGTGATCGATCATGTCACGACTTCCGGAACTATTGGAAAACCGGTGAGTTTTTTCCTGAATGAAGCTGATCTGCAGCGACTGGCACAGAACGAATACCATTCTTTTTTAATGACGGGGATGACGGCAGACGATGTGGTGCAGATCACCACTACTCTGGATCGCCGATTTATGGCCGGAATGGCCTATTTCCTGGGTTTGCGCCAGCTGGGTGCCGGTATTGTTCGAACCGGTGCAGGATTACCACAGCTGCAATGGGATTCCATTGAAAGATTTCAGCCAACCTATCTTATCGCGGTACCTTCCTTTTTGTTGAAAATGATCGAATTTGCAGAACAAAACGGAATTGCTGTCAATCAAACTTCGATAAAAGCAGTCATCTGTATTGGGGAGCCGATTCGGTATAAAAATGGGGAGCTGAATGCGCTGGGATCCCGGATTACATCAGCATGGAATATCGAACTTTTCAGCACTTATGCCTCGACCGAGATGTCTACTGCTTTTACTGAATGCCAGCAACATCGAGGAGTTCATGAATTAAGTGATCTTATTTTTACCGAAATTCTGGATGATGATGGAAATCCGGTTGCCGCAGGGCAAATTGGGGAACTGGTTGTGACGCCCTTAAGAACCCGAACCATGCCGCTTATTCGCTATGCCACCGGAGATATGCTTACGTGGCATGACGACATTTGTACTTGTGGACGAAATACGAAACGCCTTGGGCCTGTGGTTGGGCGAAAGCAGCAGCGCCTGAAGTTCAAAGGAACCAGTCTTTTCCCGCAGCATATCCAGGAAAGTCTGAATAGTATTGAAAACCTGGATTTGTATCTCATCGAAGCCACCAGCGATGAATTTGGGAATGACATTGTAACAATTCTGATACCGGAAGATCAAAAAAATGAAGCGGATGATCTTAAAGAGCTTTTACAGGCGAGTTTATATGTAACGCCAAACATTCAGACGGTGGAAAGAAAGGAGCTGGAAAAACTAAAATCTCCGAAGAATGCTCGTAAGCCAATTAGTTTTTTAGATCGTCGTTCAGCTTTTCACAAAAGATAACCAGTTTCTGTTCCCCAGGCCCGGTAGTAAAAAACAAGTAAGTTTTTCCGCCTTCTTTTATTTTGAATTTTTTCCGAATATTTTCTACAGATTCCGGGAAATTACGTGTGGTAACGTTCGCCTTAATTCCCTTTAATTTTTTCTTCAGATCATTACTGTTAAAAGCCATTGAATCAATAATTTGAAATTTCCTGCCAGGGAAAGAAACAATATCTTCAGAAGTAAAAATATGAGAATTTGGGTGTAGTTTTTTGGTTTGGGTCTGATGAGCCAATTGCGCAAATAATCCGCTTTTCTGGATGGCAGCATTGGGTTCAAAAAGATAGGTTTGTGGCGCACTAAATTCCATTTCCCACACTTCAGAAGAGGAAGCTTCAAAACTCTGCACAGCCTTTTTTTCAAAATTGATCGTCTTGATCTTCGGCTTTCCAGAGAAGTTTTCGTGAAGGATCCAAAGCAGCTCTTTTACCTCATTTTCAACTGCTACGATATGAACTTCTGCCACCGAATCTAATTCTTTAATTCCTGCCGAAATATCCATCATCGGAGAGGATTTTATCAGGATATTGTTCGTTCTCTGGAAAAGCAACTTAAGGTTCGCCGGAATATCGGGTGTGCAATCTGAAAAGCGGAATACTTTCCCACCATGTTCATCCCTGCGGGCAGGATCAGTATAGATCCAGTCATAAGTTTCAGCGATTTCAGCCAAAAAATGCAGTCCGTTTTCAGTATGAACCTCTATGGGAGTTTGTAGCGTTTTAAAATTATGAGCGGCTAGTTGGGCCAGTTCGCTATTGATCTCACAATAATCGAATTGCTGGAATTGCTTGGAAAGGAAATAGCTGTCGATCCCCATCCCTCCGGTCATATCAATTGCATTTTGACCCGAAACCAGTTCTGCTTTGTACTTCGCCGTGACTTCGGAAGAAGTTTGTTCCAGGTTCAATTTTGGAGGATACAGGATTCCGCTGGTTTGAAATAATTCCGGAAATTTTTTACGCGCGATCTGTAATCCGTTAAGCTGTGTACCGAGTTCCTGTATAGAAATTTCCGGAAAAGGAGAACCTTTCAGTAGCAGCGATGGCAGGTCTTTCTGAAGATTCTTCCGAAGAAAATCTTCCACTTCATCTTTTAGAAGTGCCTGGTTCCACATATTACAGGTCTCGGGTAAGTCGTTTTACGATCTTGTATTCGCTCAGGGTTTCCTTTGCAACCACTTTTAAAGCCGTGTAAAAAGGAACGGCCACGACCATCCCGATAATTCCGAATAACAGCCCTGCTATCAAAATGATCAGAAAAATTTCCAGCGGGTGCGAACGAACGCTGGCACCAAAGATCATGGGCTGAGAAATGAAGTTATCGATCAGCTGGCAAATTCCGTAGCCCAGCATCACGTAGATGACACGCGGGAGAATGATCGTACTAAAATCGGCTCCCAGGTTGCTGGAAATCACGAAAAGTGCCATGAGAATTCCTGCAACCAGTGGCCCCAGGTAAGGGATCAGGTTTAAAAATGCGCAGATAAAAGCGATGGCTATAGGGTTATTGACTTCAAAAACCGAAAGCAAAATGGAGTAAAGGATGAATAGTACGATGATCTGCATCGTTAACCCTACAAAATATCGTGAAAGTAAAATCTTGATCTTGTTAAAAACGCGCTGGAACTTCTGTTCTTCCCCGCGATTGGCAAAAACCAGGATGCTGTGGAGCATTAATTTGCTGTCTTTCAAAAAGAAAAAAGAGATGAAAAGTACAGAAAATACGGCCACCAGTGTTGCCCCCAGAATACTAAAAACATTGTTCAGAAATTCCGGGATCAGGGAAAGATCGAAGCTCTGAACAAATTCGCTGCGTTCCAGGCCTTCAATAATATTGATCTCGGTTACGCCTAAATAACTATTTATCTGGTCGTTGAGATCGTTCAGGTCGCTTTTAAATGCCTCAATATCAATTTGCCCCAGGTTCCTGCTTTGCTCGATAATGATCGGCACAAAAACGTAGATCAGTCCGGCGAAAGCCGAAAGAACAAGTAGTAGCACGGAGATTACCGCGATGGTGTTCGGAAAATGCAGTCTTTGACGCAGAAAAATTACCGCCGGCCTGCCAATAAGTGCAATGACAGCCGCGATAATCACATATGCGATGACCGATTGTATTTCGTACAAAAAGAATAAAAGCAGGCAAATACCAATGATTATACCCAGTGCTTTAAGAATTCCGGTACTTATTTCCTCTGCTTTCACAGCGTAAATATATTATTTCTCATTTAAAACGGCGGTAGCTTTTATGATTTCATAAAGACCAATTCCTACAGAATTAGCGACATTCATACTACTGTTCTCGCCAAACATCTCGATGTGGTAGCTCACATCGCAGGCAGCCAGCACTTCAGGCGAAACCCCGGAACGCTCATTCCCGGCAATAAGAACAATTTTCGCATTCTTTGCTTCGGAAATTTGGTGTATCGGGCTGCTATTTTCAGTGATTTCCAGCGCGGCAATATGAAAACCGGAATTTCTGAAATGCTCGATTTCGGAAATAATGTCTTCAGAAAAACGATGTTCTACCGTCTTGAAAGTGTTCCGGGCCGTGCGTTTTAGCCTGTTACTGCCCAGATTGGGCGGCGAACCGGTAAAAATGATCTCGCTGATCCCAAATGCATCGGCCAGGCGAAAAATACTGCCAATGTTCGCGTCACCGGTTATATTGTCCAGCAACAGGATGACCGGAAATTTCCTGTTTTTAAACTGGGTTTCGGCATGAGCTAATTGTCGGTTCAATGTTCAAAAGCGTATTGGATGATATTGGCTCCCATTTTCAGGGCTTTAAGACGAGTTTCTTCCGGGTCGTGATGAACTTCCTCACTTTCCCAGCCGTCACCCAGGTCACTTTCAAAAGTAAAAAGCAGCACCAGGCGATCTTCTTCAAAGATACCGAAAGCCTGTGGTCTTAAACCGTCGTGTTCATGGATCTTCGGCAATCCGTTTGGAAAATCAAAAGTTTCGGAAAAAATTTCGTGGTTTGCGGGGATTTCTGTTAAGGTTTTCTCCGGAAATACTTTCGCGATCTCTTTGCGGATGTATTCGTTCATTCCGTAGTTGTCATCAATGTGCAAAAAACCACCGCTTAAAAGGTATTTCCGAAGATTTTCGGCTTCCTGATTACTGAAAATCACATTTCCGTGGCCGGTCATATGCAGGAAAGGATACTGGAAAATATCGGTACTACCAGGTTCTACGGTCGCTGGTTTTGTATTAATGGCCGTATGGATATTGGAATTGCAGAATTTGATCAGGTTGGGCAGAGAGGTGGGATTGGCATACCAGTCACCGCCGCCATTATATTTCAAAAGTGCGATCTCCTGCGCGTTTCCGTTCAGAAAAAAGAGAATAGGCAGGATGAAAATCAGCTTTTTCATGTGCTGAATTTACGAAGACTGGTTCACAAGTGCAACGGTATGACAGGCAACAATTGCGGCAGTTTCAGTTCGAAGGCGGCTGTCGCCCAGGCTCA
Organism: Christiangramia flava JLT2011; assembly: GCF_001951155.1. Taxonomy (NCBI): domain Bacteria; kingdom Pseudomonadati; phylum Bacteroidota; class Flavobacteriia; order Flavobacteriales; family Flavobacteriaceae; genus Christiangramia; species Christiangramia flava. Next base: position 3,668,669 of record NZ_CP016359.1, on the reverse strand, counting down.
CCGGCAGCCAGTTATTTTCCAGGGCGGCAGCAATCTCTGCCGGGCTGAAATCTCCTTCCGGGCCTATAAGAATATGAATGTTTTCACCCTTTTTCAGTTCGTGTTGCAGTAATTTCCGTGGCTGATCGTCCTCGCAGTGTGCGATCAATTTCCGGCCTTCCGCCTGCTTTTTTATAAATTCTGAAAAATTGACGGGTTCGTTCAGAATTGGCATTCGTGAATGCAGCGATTGTTTCATCGCGCTCTGTAAGATCCTTTCGTAACGTTCCAGTTTGACCGTTTTTCTTTCCGAATTTTCACAAATGATAGGAGTGACTTCGTGAACGCCAATTTCCATGGCTTTTTCTAAAAACCATTCATAACGGTCGTTCATTTTTGTAGGGGCTACAATCATGTGCAAATGGTAGAGAGGGGCAGGTTGTTTTTCCGAAGAAATGATTCTGGCGATGCATTGTTTCATGTCATCCTGAATGATCTCAGCGATAAAAAGCAACCCTTTGCCGTTTGTGATGGTGAGCGTATCCCCAGTTTTTTTCCGAAGCACCCGCGTAATATGCTTGCTTTCGTCCCGCGGAAATATCAGTTCCTGGTCATTTTCAGAAATATGGGGATGGTAGAATAACTGCATTTAGATCTTGTATCTGGATTGTGCGGTAACCGAATAATCTGAAAAAATCTCCTGGAGAAATTTATGATAACCGGCAATCCCGATCATTGCGGCATTATCGGTCGTATATTCAAATTTCGGGATAAAGCATTTCCAGCCCCATTTCTTTTCGGCATCGACCAGCGCCTTCCTGATACCGCTGTTGGCTGAAACTCCGCCACCAATCGCCACTTGCGTAATCCCGGTCTCTTTAACCGCTTTTTTCAGTTTATCCATTAAAATACCGATAATCGTGTATTGAATAGAGGCACAGATATCTTTCAGGTTATTTTCAATGAAATCGGGATCATTTTTGGTCTCCCGTTGGATGAAATAGAGAACTGCGGTTTTAAATCCGCTAAAGCTGAAATCGAGTCCGCCTACTTTTGGCTTCGGAAATTTAAAGGCTTTTGGATTTCCTTCTTTTGAATATTTATCGATAAGCGGGCCACCCGGGTAAGGCAGTCCTAAAATTTTGGCACTTTTATCGAAGGCTTCTCCAACGGCATCATCAGTGGTTTCGCCAATCACTTCCATCTCAAAATAGTCAGAAACCTTTACAATTTGGGTGTGGCCACCGCTAATGGTCATGGCCAGGAATGGGAACTTTGGCTTGTCAAAACCTTCTTCATCAATGAAATGTGCCAGGATATGAGCCTGCATGTGATTAACCTCGATTAGGGGCACATGAAGTCCCATTGCGAGAGACTTGGCAAAAGACGTTCCCACGAGTAAAGAACCCATGAGGCCGGGACCGCGGGTAAAGGCGATTGCAGAAACATCTTTTTTATCGATATTTGCCTTCGCCAAAGCCTGATGGATCACCGGAACGATGTTCTGCTGGTGGGCTCTGGAAGCCAGTTCGGGAACCACACCGCCATATTGCCGGTGAACTTCCTGAGTTGCTACAATATTTGAAAGTATTTTTCCGTTGCAAAGTACAGCAGCAGCAGTATCATCGCAGGATGACTCAATGGCCAGGATATTTATTTTTTGATCGTTCATCAGGAATTCTTGGTCATAGAAATTGTAAATTAGGAGCAAAGTTAAAACATAAAAACGTATCAAAAAATTCTGGAAAATACTAACTAAAACCATCATCGCGCTGGTTTTGTTATTCATTATTTTACTGATCGTATTTTCCATACCTGCGGTCCAGACTTCTGTTGCTCGCAGGCTTACGCGTTCGCTTCAGGAGAAAAATGACGTGGTTCTGCGAATAGGGCGGGTTTCCATTGGATATTTTGGCGATGTGGAACTGAGCGAAATCTACATTGAAGATCATCATCAGGACACGCTGCTTACCGCAAGGGAAGTCAATACTTCCATCCTGAGCATTCCTAAATTACTGAATAATTCACCCAGTCTAGGAGATACCAGGATCGATGGTCTCCACATGAAAATGCGCCGTTATGCCAACGAAGATCGCGATAACCTGGGCATGTTCATTCAGAAACTCAAGAAGGAACCTACCGGTGACCCCGCACATTTTGAGCTGCATACCGGTAACGTGGAGATCATCAACAGCCATTACAGCTATTACGATGAAAACCTGGATAAGCAGGATGTACTGGATATTTCGAACCTGAACATTTTCGCTATTGAACTGGTGATCAATGATGAAAATATCGAGGTAGCGATTGAAAATCTTAGTGGTTACGAACATCGCGACATCCAGATCGAGAACCTGGCAACGCAGTTCCACTATGACCCTACGAGCATGCGATTGGAAAATATGAAGCTGAAAACGCCAAATTCTTTCATTGATGCTGATCTTTTCTTTAATTACGAAACCGGCGATTTTTCTGATTTTGAGAACCTGGTGCAGGTGGAAGCCGATTTTAGGGAAAGTACGATCTCCAGTACCGACTTGCTTTCTTTTTACGATGGCTTCGGAAAAGGTGAAAAAGTGAATTTCACCACCCGTTTAACAGGTACGCTGAATGATTTTCACCTGGAAAATTTCCGTATGAGCGGGATGGATCGGAGCTCGGTTGATGGGGATGTACAAATCAGGGGTTCTTTTTCCGATAATGGGGAGAACTTCAGCCTGGACGGTAATTTCAAAGAACTGAATACCAATTATTATGACCTGGTGAATTTGCTGCCTGGCCCTTTGAAAGGAAACCTTCCGGAGACCCTACGGGATTTTGGCAATTTGCAATTGACCGGCAGGACGCAGGTAACCAATTCTTCGCTGGTGGCAGATGTGGTGGTAAATACCCAACTGGGTTCTGCGGAAGGGGATTTTGCCCTGCGCAATTTCAATAGCCGCGTGAATTCAAGCTACAACGGGAAACTGATCTTTAAAAATTTCAATATTGGCCGACTGATCAAAAATGATAAACTGGGAAAAACGAGTTTCAACCTGGATTTTTCAGGGAAAGGTTTTGGCCGCGAAAACCTGAATTCTGAACTAAAAGGAAGTATTTCCAGGCTAACCTTCAATAATTACACGTACAAGAACATCCAGGTGATCGGGAATTTGAGGAATCCGGTGTTCAACGGGTATTTCATTTCGCGGGATGAAAATCTTCAGATGGAATTCAACGGTCTTGCAGATCTTTCCGAAGACATCAATAATTATGATTTTGAGGCATCCGTCCAGTATGCCGATTTGAATAAGCTGAATTTTGTGAGCCGTGACAGCGTTTCGGTCTTCAAGGGCGACGTGATTATGAATATGCGCGGCACCAGTGTTGATGATGCCGTGGGGCAGATCATGCTGCTGAATACGTCTTACAAAAACCAGAACGACCTGTATTATTTTGATGATTTAACCATCGCTTCGAGCTTTGACGAGGAAAGCGTAAGGACCATCAGGATCAATTCTCCAGATGTGATCAGCGGGCAGGTTACCGGGATCTTTAAAGTGAACGAAGTTGGTGCGCTTTTTCAAAATTCCATTGGAAGCATTTATACCAATTACCAGCCGCGAACGATCACAACGAACCAGTATATGGAGTTCGATTTTGATATTTATAACCAGATCGTGGAAGTTTTCTATCCCGATATTGAGCTGGCACCGAATACCTTTATCCGCGGAAGGGTGGAATCTGACGAGAAGGAATTTAAACTGACGTTTCGTTCGCCCAGAATCGATCTTTTCGACAATATGCTTGAAAATATCAATTTGCAGGTAGATAATACAAACCCGATCTATAACACGTATTTTGAGGCTGATAGCATTGCGACCGATTATTATAATTTTTCTGAATTCAGCTTTATCAACGTAACTCAACGGGATACACTGTTTATCCGTTCGGAGATCAGGGGAGGTCCCAAAAATGACGATATCTACAACCTGAACCTTTATCATACCATCAACGAAGACAATAAATCGGTGGTTGGGATCCAGAAATCTGATCTGAAATTCAAAGAAAAGGTCTGGTACCTGAACGAACCCGGAAATCGGGATAACAGGATCATCTTTGATAATAAATTCCGGGATTTTACGATCGATTCGCTGGTGATGAGCCATGAAAATGAAGAGATCAGGCTCAGTGGCTCTAAGCGGGATTCCACGTATAAGAATTTTAAAATGCAGTTCGATAATGTGGATATTGCCAAAATCACCCCGGAAATTGACAGTCTCGACCTAAAAGGAACCCTGGATGGTCACCTGGATTTGATACAGGAAAACGGCGCTTATTACCCGGTGAGCGATCTAACGATCGATTCGCTTAAGGTCAACGATAATTATTTGGGAGACCTGGACCTGAACGTCGAAGGGAATGAGAATCTTACGCGCTATTCGGTAAACGCGAGGCTTCACAACAAAGATGTCGAGTCGATGAGCGCTCTGGGATATATCAACGTACCGGGAGATGAACCGGTGATCGATCTGGAAGTGAATATGAACCGGCTGAATATGGCCATTTTTAGTCCGTTGGGTGGAGATGTATTGTCGAATATTCGAGGTTTTGCCTCGGGACGGGCCTTTGTTAACGGCAATTACCGGAATCCGGATTTTTCAGGAAGCCTGACGCTGAACCAGGCCGGGCTGCGGATTCCGTATTTGAACGTCGACCTGGATTTTATGAATGAGGCCCGCGTGAACCTTACCAAACAACAGTTCGAATTCAATAATATCACGATCGTTGATACAAAATACAATACCCGCGGAAAGTTGGACGGAAACATCAGGCACAAGAATTTCAAAGAATGGTTCCTGGATCTCTCTATTTCTTCAGACAGGATGCTGGTACTGGATACGGAAGCGGAGCGTGATGCGCTATACTACGGAACAGCTTTTATAGATGGAGAAGCAACGATCAAAGGCCCTACAGATCAATTAGAAATCGATGTAACGGCCGCTACCGAAAGGGGAACGGTCTTTAAAATTCCACTCAGCGATACCGAAGGTGTGGGCGATAATTCATTCATTCACTTTATTAGTCCGGAAGAAAAAGCCGCCAGGCTTGCCGGGGCTGAAATTGAAATTCCCGAGGTAAAAGGTATCGAATTGTTTTTTGACCTGGACATCACCAATGATGCAGAAGTCGAAGTAGTGGTAGACCAGACCAGCGGCAGTACCCTTCGAGGTCGTGGAGCGGGAAGTTTGCTTCTCGAAATCAACACCAACGGGAAATTCAATATGTGGGGAGATTTTATCGTCTATGAAGGAGTGTATAACTTCAAATATGCCGGGCTTGTTCAGAAGACTTTTAAAGTGGAATCTGGCGGAAGTATCAACTGGGATGGAAACCCCATGCAGGCACAGCTTGACGTCAGCGCGGTGTATTCCCTAAACGCCAATCCCGCGGTCTTACTGGAAAACCCATCGGTTAACCGCAAGATACCGGTAGACGTGGTAATCAATCTTCAGGGACAGGTGGAACAGCCGGATATTTCCTTTGATATCGATTTTCCAAATGCCAGTTCTACGGTTAAATCGGAATTGCAGTACCGTATTGATGACCGGCAGAGTAAGGAATTGCAGGCCTTGTTTCTCGTGACACAGGGAAGTTTCTACAGTGAATTCGGTCTCCGTGGTGCCGCGATCTACGGAACACTGGCCGAACGGGCTTCCAGTATCGTAAATGATATTTTTGCAGCTGATGACGGGAAGTTTCAGGTTGGAGTAAATTATGTCCAGGGTGACCGAACGCCAGATCAGCAAACGGTAGACCGGTTTGGACTCACGCTTTCCACACAGATCTCCGATCGCGTGATCATTAACGGGGAAGTTGGGGTACCCGTTGCGGGAGTGACTGAAACCGTGATCATTGGCGACCTCCAGATCGATTTTCTGCTGAATGATGACGGCTCTCTTCGTGCCAAAGTTTTCAATAGGGAAAGTAACATCCAGTTCATCGGGGAGAAAATTGGCTTTACTCAAGGTGTGGGCCTCAGCTATAATGTAGATTTTGATACCTTTAAAGAACTTATTCAGAAAATTGCCAATATCGAGCTTTCCCGAACCGAAGACCCCGTAGAAACCGATGAAAGTGCCAGGACTTTCGCTCCTTCCTATATCAATTTCCCGGAAGGAAACTGATTCGCAAAAAATTAATGTTTTCTTTACCTTTATCTTTCGGCTAAAATGGCAGCATATCATTTTAGTTCGTAGTTTTAAATGACCAATTGAAATTATATGGCTAAAAAAGTTAGAAAAATAGGCGTGATGACTTCAGGAGGGGATTCTCCGGGAATGAACGCAGCGATCAGGGCGGTCGTTCGAACCTGTGCTTATTATCATACAGATTGTGTAGGTTACTTCCGTGGTTACCAGGGAATGATCAACGGGGAATCTATGGATATGAATGCGCGAAGTGTTCGGAATATTGTGAATATGGGCGGCACGATCCTGCAATCTGCCCGTTCCAAGGAGTTTATGACAAAAGAAGGAAGGGCGAAAGCGGCGGAAAATCTTAGAGAAAATGAAGTAGATGCTATGATCCTGATTGGTGGGGACGGTACTTTTCGCGGCGGGAAAGCTTTTAGTGATGAGCACGGCATCCCTGTAATTGGCGTGCCAGGTACGATAGATAATGATATTTACGGGACTCATTATACCATTGGCTACGACACCGCGCTCAATACGGTGGTGGAAGCGATCGATAAGATCAGGGATACCGCAAGCTCGCACAATCGGTTGTTCTTTGTGGAAGTAATGGGCCGTGACGCTGGTTTTATTGCTTTGAACAGCGGAATTGGCGCCGGTGCTGAAGAAATTTTGATTCCTGAAGAAGACCTGGGGCTGGAAAGATTGCTGGATTCTCTGGAGCGCAGCCGGCGCGCTGGCAAAACTTCCAGTATCGTGGTGGTTTCCGAAGGTGATAAAATTGGGAAAAACGTGTTCGAACTAGCCGAATATGTGAAAAAGAATCTACCAGATTATGATGCCCGGGTGACCGTTCTTGGACATATACAGCGTGGTGGAAGACCTTCCTGTTTTGATCGTGTGCTGGCCAGCCGACTTTCTGTAAAAGCGGTGGAATTATTATTGGATGGGAAAAAAGACCTGATGGTGGGAATGGTGAATAACGAGATCGAATCCTGCAGCCTCGACCAGGCATTAAAAGGAAAACACACGATCAATAAAGACCTTCTCAGAATTTCTGAAATACTTTCAACTTAATGAAGACAATCGCAATAATTGCCCATGATGGGAAAAAGCCGGAAATGGTTCAATTCCTAAACGAAAACAGGGATATTTTACATGCCAAGAACATCCGGCTTATAGCCACAGGGACTACGGGGACTAAAACGGAAGCTGCGGGCTACGAGGTCGAGAAATTGCTTTCTGGCCCTTTGGGCGGTGATGCCCAGATAGCTGCAAGGATCGCGGAAGGCCAGGTGCAAATGGTCATTTTCTTTCGGGATCCCCTGGATAAGCATCCGCATGAGCCGGATATTTTTATGCTGATGCGGCTGTGCGATGTGCACAATGTACCACTGGCCACCAACCCGGCTACTGCCGAATTGCTGGTAAGAGGATTGTAAAACCTAGAATTTTACCGCGATCGCGCTGATCTCCACATTTACAAATTTCGGGAGATTGGCGACTTCCACGGTCTCTCTCGCCGGAGCATTTTCAGACTCGAAATAGCGGGAGTATACTTCGTTTATTTTTCCGAAGTTATTCATGTCACTTATGAAAATAGACGTTTTGACCACATGGTCCAGGCTGAGCCCGGCTTCGGTTAGAATAGCTTTCAGGTTTTCCAGAACCTGCAGCGTTTCGGTTTCCAAATCACCGGTTTTTAGTTCACCGCTTCCTGGATCTAGCGCGATCTGTCCTGAAATGTACAAAGTGTTTCCTGCGAAGATCGCCTGGTTGTATGGGCCGATTGGTGCAGGTGCCTGGTTGGTTTGAATGATCTTTTTCATAATCTTATAATGAGAAGTTTCGGTCTCTACGTTTTTCGTATTTGATATCGCTTAAGGCGCTGGATTTGATCCTGATCAGGAAATTCCATGATTTGTATGGCCCGAAAGGCGTCCAGCTGAAGTTCATGACCCAACTGTCCAGGTCACGGGAAAATCGCAACTGGGTAGGAGTGAAGCCGTTGTTCACGAGGTCATAACCGGAGCTGTAGCCAATTTGCCATTTTGGGGAAAGTTCCACATTTCCACTGAACATGATCGAATGAGAGGAAATATCGTTCTGCCTCCTGTTATTGGTATAATTCATTGAGTAAGCCAGCCTGATATCCCACGGAATTTCAAAATTATACCAGTCATTCTCCGCTTTGGCCTTTTTCTCTTCATTCCCTTCGAAGGGATCTTCATCGTTCATATCGTCGATGCTTTTTCCGAAGAGGTCATCAGGTCGACCACCATTTCTGAACGTTTCATTTTCCAGTTCATCGGTATTCTCCTGGCCGTCGCCTTTAAAGTCTTTACTGGAAAAGGAATACCCAAAATTCACACTTCCGTTGGTAAGCCTGAAAAGGCTTCCACCATTCTCGATATTTAGTTTGTCAATCTTTCGATTGTTATTATCCAGAGCATAGATATCCAGGTTTCCACCAAAATTGATATCCAGTTTGTTATCCAGGATCGGGATGGAACCACGCATGGATATTGGGGCCAATCTCAGGGAGTCGCCGGCCAGGTTGTAACTGGTGCTTACGCTGAAGTTATTCAGGAGTTTGATCTTCTTGGGTTCAGTCGCGGTACTGTCTTTATCGCGAACTTTCGCTTCAATGGTGTTGCTGATGCTCAGCCCTATGGAACTGGAAAAATTCTGACCCGGTGCTCCGTACAACGTTCCGTCGAACCTAGAATAATCCACCAGTTCGATCTGGTCTTCAGGATCTGTCGCACCCAGGTTTTGTCTCTCATACGTATCATAAAACTGGTCAAAACCGGGATTGATGCTGTAGCTTATCGAAGGCCTCATCGTGTGCCTGATCGCCTGGATTTTTTTATCTTTTCCGAAGTCTTTTTGCCCATAAACGGTTGTCCCGATACTGGCATTGAAATTATAGGTACGATAGGAATCGAAGCCATTCACGGTATCGATCACTTCATCGTCTAAAACCGGGTCATAAGACTTCCTGAAGGTACGGGAAACCCAGGTTTCTTCATAGCTCGTCCCGGTACTCACACTCAGGTATTTGAACAGCTTAAAGTTGGTGCTAACCGGTATGGAGTGTTGAGCGCCCAGTTTAGCATCCCTGAACATCTGCGGTTTGAAGAAAAGGGAATCATAGGTCTGGATCTGGTTTTCTGCCCGAACCTGGTACTGGAAATTGATATTTTCGAATAAGCCTTTTTTGGTTCCGCCTTTTGGAGCGAATGGGAAGATACGATCCATGCTGAGCTGCAGTGTGGGCAGGCTCATATTGATGCTCTGTGTTTGCGTATTCTGAGAATGCCTGGCCGCAAGACTCAAATTCACCTGTGGTTCTCCACTGAAAGTTTTACTATAGGAAACCGAGGAGCTGAGTGTGTTATTCAGGCGGTTACCAATATTAGACTGGTTGATGGATTCCCGGTAATATTCGCTGCTTCCCAGGTTTACAGAAGCTGAAAATCGGGAGCTTGGATTGGCCTTGGAATCCTGCGAATGCGACCACCTGATGTTGTAACTGGACTGTTCGCTGAAATCTGGGAAACCACGCTGACTATTATAGCGTTTTTCGTAACGAAAGCTTAAATTTCCTCGGAACTTATAGCGAAGGGCATAGTTGGAAGCCAGTTCAAAATTATAGGTCCCGTTGGTGTAATAACTTCCGGTAGTTAAAAGATCAGCGTAATCGCTGATCGCAAAATAATATCCTCCATTTTGCAGGTTGTAACCGTACTGGCTATCCCCAAAAGACGGAATGATAAAACCGGAGGTTTGCTCATCGGTCATAGGGAAATATCCGAAAGGCAGTCCCAATGGAGTCGGTACATCGGCGATATACATATTGACGAGTCCGGAAACAATCTTCTTGTCTGGGACGAATTTAATCTTTCTTGCATAGAAATAATATTCGGGATTATCTACGTCTTCAGAAGTGGTAAAACGCACATTCTTCATGAAATATACCGAATCGTTTTCTCTCTTGGTGACCTGTCCCTTTACATTGAATTCATTTTCCTGAGTTCGTGAATTATAGACCAGCGCCCTTTCCGTATCAAAATTGAAACGAAGTGAATCTGGTTCAATGGTTCGCTGGGCTTGTGTAAAGACAGGTTTTTGTGTGTAAACGCCTGTAGAATCCTTAATTCCGTAGGCGTAGACTTCGTTGGTGCGGTTGTCTATGACGATGAGTCCTGCCTGCATGGTCATATCGCCGTAGACCACTTTGGCTTCGTTATACAGGTACATCCGGTCTTCCACCGGGCTTAACCGCATGTAATCCTTCGCGGAATAAACTACCTTGGAGGTTAAAAATTGTGGTTTTCGAACAGAATCTACTTTGACACTATCCTGCTGCTGCAGTTCCCGGATGATCTCGTCTGAAGTTACCGCAGGGGCAACCGTATCCTGTTCAGCCTCTACAGGAATCGACTCATTTCCTGTTTCCTGAGCCTGTAAAACCAGGTTGAAGAACAGCATAAAAACTAAGCAAAAAAGAGTATTCGGGATATTTGTTTGCAATGCTTTAAGTGCTATTTTTGTCAGGGTTGGCTTGCTTTTTGTAAAGCCAAAAGTACATATATTTTTTTAGCCGACTTTTAAAGCGAAGCAAAAAATAAGTGCAAAATATTTACCCCACTAAAGCGTTAGCCTTTTATGAGAACGAACTTACTTAAACTTTTCGTATTTTCTTTCATCACAATACTTTTCAGCGGTGTTTCCCATGCTTCGGAAATGTCTCCAAACCTTGATCCCTTTGTAGTGGTGCTCGATGCCGGTCATGGAGGGAAAGACCCCGGGAATATGGGAAACGGTTATAAGGAAAAAGACATTGCCCTGAGCATTGTTTTAAAGATCGGGAAAGAACTTGAAAAATATCAGAATATTAAAGTGGTGTACACCCGTGACAGCGATGTGTTCATCCCCCTGGAAAAACGCGGAAAAATTGCCAACGATGCCCACGCAGACCTCTTTGTGTCTGTACATTGTAATTCTCATAGCTCACAGGCTCAGGGAACCGAAACTTTCGTGCTTGGACTGCACCGCAACCCCACGAATTTTGAAGTGGCCAAAAAGGAGAACTCGGTGATCTACCTGGAGGAAAACTACGAAGTGACCTATGAAGGCTTTGACCCGAATTCCCCGGAATCTTTTATAGGGTTAACGATCATGCAGGAAGAATACCTGGATCAAAGCATCCTGCTGGCAGACCTTATTCAGAAGCGTTTTACCAATGATCTCCATAAAGTCAATCGCGGTGTGAAGCAGGCCGGGCTCATCGTGTTGCACCAAACTTACATGCCAAGCGTTTTGGTGGAAACCGGTTTCCTTACCAATAACCAGGAAGGAGCTTATTTAAATAGTAGTTCCGGGCAACAAAAGATGGCAGGTTCCATTACCAAAGCGATTATCGATTACAGTCATGAGATCAATTTAAATGTTTTAAGCGATATTCAGCAGAGCCATCCGGTAGCTCAAACCGCTGATAATACCGCCCCAGATTCCCAAATTTATAAGGATATCACTTTTATGGTTCAACTGGCCGCAGGTTCTAAAAAGCTGGATACCAAGCCTTATAATTTTAAAGGATTACAGGGGGTAAGCCGTGAAAAAGAAGGTAAACTTTATAAATATTACTACGGAAAGACTTCAGATTACCTTCGAATCCAGGAATTGCATCGAGAAGCAGTTAAAAAAGGTTTTGCCACCAGTTACATCGTGGCATTTAAAAACAATGAAAAGATCTCAGTTAATGAGGCGTTAAAATCTAAGCTCAATTAGAATTGCATTTCTATTTTTATTTCTAAATTTGTGCTTATCCTTTAAAAAATTTGCTTTTGAAATATTCCAGAGAGGTTAAAACGGCCGTACTAGCTATTCTAGCAATAGTGATCCTCATATTCGGTTACAGTTTTCTCAAAGGTGAAAACCTCCTTGACGACAGTAGGACTTTTTATGCCGTATATGATGATGTGGAAGGTTTATCTCCCTCTTCGGAAGTGACCATTAATGGTCTTAAAGTAGGGCAGATCACGAATATCGACTTTTTAGACCAAACAGGTAAACTGGTTGTAACCTTTACTGTCAAGAACGATTTTCCATTTTCCAAAAACAGTACCGCTGAAATTTATGGTGGTAATATCATCGGCGGAAAGTCGCTTGCCATTATTCCAAAGTATGGTGAGCAGGCTGCAATGGCTGAATCTGGGGATACGCTTCCTGGAGGAAAAGAAGAAGGAATTATGGAACTGGTGAACGATAGACTCACTCCGCTTCAGAAGAAACTGGAAAATACCATTACGAGCGCCGATTCGATGTTGACTGCCATCACTGAAATACTGGATGATTCCACAAGAAATAATATTCGTGGTACTTTCAGAAACCTGGACGCGACCGTTTCCTCTTTCCGGGTTACCGCTACCGAGCTGGAAGGAATTGTTTCCGGGAATCATGATAAACTGGACAGAACTTTTACCAATCTGGATGAAATGTCCACAAAGTTCAACCAGTTTTCAGATACGCTTACGAGAATGAACATCAGCGAAATTACGACCAATCTCGAAAATGTGATCGCTGATTTTGAACAGATCTCCAACGATCTTAATAATGGAAAAGGTACTGCCGGCAAGCTGCTGAATGATGATGGAGTCTATAATAACCTGTACCGCGCGACCAAACAGCTCGAACAACTGCTACAAGACATTAAACTGAATCCTAAACGATACGTTCACTTTTCGGTATTCGGAAAAAAAACCGGAGATTACGAAGAACCTCAGGATTCTCTTAAATAACCGGCATGCACATCATTGCTCAGATTTTATTTGTTATCGCGCTGCTTGCGGGAGTAGGTTTCTTTGCCCGCAATATCAAAAGGCTAATTCGTAATATCAAACTCGGAAGGGAGATTGATCGAAATGACCGCGCCGGGGAACGCTTTGCGAAAATGGCAAGAATAGCCTTTGGTCAAAGTAAAATGGTTCGTAAGCCGGTGGCCGGATTTCTACATGTGGTGGTGTATCTGGGATTCATCATCATCAATATTGAAGTCCTGGAAATTGTTATAGATGGCGTTTTTGGAACACATCGAATTTTCTCTTTTATGGGAGGGTTCTATAACGTTTTGATTGCCGCTTTTGAAATCCTGGCTTTCCTAGTGTTGGTGGGGGTGATCATCTTCTGGATTCGCCGCAACCTGATGAATATTTATCGTTTTTTGAGCCGGGAACTGAAAGGCTGGCCCAAGAATGACGCGAATTATATCCTGTACTTCGAAATGGTGCTGATGTTGTTGTTCTTAACCATGAATGCAGCAGATCACCAATTGCAGCTCAATGGAGCCGAGCATTATGCTTTAGGGCACAGCATGCAAGCCGCTTTCCCGATTAGTAATTTCATTCTTCCCATTTTTGACGGAATGACGAACGCCTCTTTGGTTATTGTAGAAAGGACAGCCTGGTGGCTTCACATTTTAGGAATTCTCTTTTTTCTGAATTATCTGTATTACTCCAAGCATTTGCATATCCTATTGGCTTTTCCGAATGTATATTATTCCAAATTGCAGCCAAAAGGGGAATTTGATAACCTGGAAGCAGTTAAAAAAGAAGTGGCCTTGATGATGGATCCTGATGCCGATCCTTTTGCGGCACCCGCGGAAGATGCCGAAGAAGAACCGGAAAAATTCGGAGCATCAGATATCTTTGATCTCAATCAGGTTCAGTTATTAAATTCTTATACCTGTACCGAGTGTGGTAGGTGTACCGCGGAATGTCCTGCCAATCAAACCGGTAAAAAATTATCTCCTCGTAAGATCATGATGGATACCCGTGACAGGGTAGAAGAAGTAGGAGCGATCATCAATCAAAAAGGAAAATTTGAAGATGATGGCAAGCAATTGCTAGACGATTATATTCTGCGCGAAGAATTGTGGGCCTGTACGACCTGTAATGCCTGTGTGGAAGCCTGTCCTGTGGGGATAGATCCGCTTTCAATTATCCTGGATATGAGACGTTACCTGGTGATGGAACAAAGTGCAGCACCACAGGAACTGGCCATCGCGATGACCAATATCGAGAATAATGGCGCGCCCTGGCCTTATAACCAAATGGATCGCCTGAATTGGGCAGAAGAAAATAAATAAACTATTCAGCAAAAAACATAATTATGGCAGAAGCATTGAAAGTTCCAACTATGGCAGAATATATGGCAGCAGGAAAACAACCTGAGGTCTTGTTCTGGGTAGGATGCGCCGGAAGTTTTGATGACCGCGCGAAAAAGATCACGAAGGCTTTTGTGAAACTGCTCCAGAAGGCCGATGTAGATTTTGCCGTTTTAGGCACGGAAGAGAGCTGTACCGGTGATCCTGCTAAACGTGCCGGGAATGAATTTCTTTTCCAAATGCAGGCAGCAACGAACATAGAAGTGCTGAATGGTTACGAAATCAAAAAGATCGTGACGGCCTGTCCGCATTGCTTTAACACCATTAAGAATGAATATCCCGGTCTTGGCGGCAGTTACGAGGTTATGCACCATACGCAGTTTTTGAAATCGCTGCTGAATGAAGGCCGATTGAAAGTGGAAGGTGGAAAATTCAAAGGCAAAAAGATCACTTTCCATGATCCATGTTATCTGGGAAGAGCAAATAATGAATATGAGGCACCGCGCGATCTTCTTCGGAAACTGGAAGTGGAGCTCGTGGAAATGAAAAAATGCAAGCGCAACGGTCTTTGTTGCGGAGCCGGAGGCGCTCAGATGTTCAAAGAGCCAGAACCTGGAAATAAGGATGTGAACATCAAAAGAACCGAACAGGCCCTAGAAGTGAATCCTGAAATTATTGCCGCAGGATGCCCCTTCTGTAATACCATGATGACCGATGGTGTCAAGAATAAGGAAAAAGAAGGTGACATAGCCGTGATGGATGTAGCTGAAATGATCGCCAACGCAGAAGAACTCTAAATTTCCTAAGTTAAAACCCGGTACTAAATTTGAGTAGATTACTAAAACAATTAAGTTTGTAGTAACTCAATTTAAATTACCCATGTTAGTACCATTTAAAAGTTTACCCGATTCTTCACGGGTATGGATATATCAGGCAAATCGCTCATTTACAGATGAGGAATTACAGGAAATCAGAAGTAAATTAGACGCCTTTATTACCAAATGGACCGTTCACGGCTCTGAGCTTCAGGCTTCCTACGACATCAAATACAATCGTTTTATTACAATTGGCCTGGACCAGTCGGTCAATTCGGCGTCTGGTTGCTCGATCGATGCATCTGTGCAATTCATTCAGCAATTGGAAAAAGAATACGGAGTAGACTTATTGGATAAAATGAACGTTTCTTATAAACAGGGAGAGTTCATCGCCTATAAAAGCCTGGCCGATTTCCGAAAAATGGCCAAACAAAAGGCCGTTTCAGCCAATACTGTGGTCTTTAATAATCTTGTAAATAACAAAGCCGAATATCTTTCAGACTGGGAAGTTCCGGCATCAGAAAGCTGGCACAAACGTTTTATGAATTAATGAAGGTGAGAAAAGCCCCTAACTTTCTATTTTTTTTCGGTCTTCTTTTTAGTATTTCGCTTCAGGCCCAGGTCATGGATCCTTTGCAGACGAGCGATGCTACTGCCCAGCAAAAGTGGGTAGACAGTGTCTACAATTCGCTTTCCCTGGAAGAAAGGATCGGGCAGCTATATATGGCCAGTATCTGGTCGCAAAATGATCGGGAAGCTGATAGCGTTCGAAAATGGATCGATAAATACCATATTGGTGGACTCATTTTTTCCAAAGGAGGCCCCGTAAAACAGGCAAAACTTACCAACGAATTTCAGCAAAAAAGCAAAGTTCCTTTACTGGTAGGCATGGATGCTGAATGGGGATTGGCTATGAGACTGGACAGCACCTTTGCCATTCCGTGGAATATGACACTAGGCGCGGTGCAGGATGACCAGCTCGTCAGGCAGGCTGGAGCGGCTATTTCACGGCATGCTCGCAGACTTGGAGTGCATTTTAACTTTGCACCGGTGGTAGACATCAATACCAATCCTGATAATCCAATTATTGGCAATAGGTCTTTTGGGGAAACCCGGGAAATTGTAACTAAAAAAGCCCTGGCTTTTATGGTTGGAATGCACCAGGAAAAAGTGCTTAGCACAGCCAAGCATTTTCCGGGGCATGGTGATACGGAATCAGATTCTCATAAAACTTTGCCAAGCATTGGGTTTGACCGGGAACGAATCGATACGATCGAACTTTATCCTTATAAAAAGCTGATTTCAGCGGGATTGAGCAGCGTGATGGTCGCTCACCTCGATGTGCCGGCCCTGGAAGAACGGAGAGGCCTGCCAGCATCACTTTCCAAAGATATTATTACCGGAATTCTGAAAAAAAATATGGGTTTCCAGGGGCTGATATTTACTGATGCTCTTGGAATGAAAGGTGTTTCTCGCGACAATAAACCCGGCGAAGTAGACCTGAATGCTTTCCTGGCTGGAAATGATGTGCTGCTGATGAGCGAAGATATTGCCAAAAGTTCGGCAAACCTGGTGGAAGCCTACAATAATGGAATTATTACTGAAGACAGGCTGGCACTTTCCGTTAAAAAGATTCTTAGGGCGAAATTCAAGGTTGGTCTTCAGCATTTCAAGCCTATTGAAACCGAAAGCCTGGTGCATGACCTGAACATGCCTCGTGATTTTGCGTTGAACGAAAATCTTTTCCAAAGCGCGATCACTCTGGTGAAAAACAATAAAGCGATAGTTCCAATTAAAAAGATCACCAACAAAAAGATCGCCTATGTCAATTTAGGGAACGATGACGGCAGTGTTTTCCTGAATGAACTGAAGAAATACACCAAGGTGGATTGGGTGAAATCTGCCAGTCTTTCTGGATTATTAGAAAAACTGAAATCTTATGATGAAGTTGTGGTGGGCTTTCACAAACCGGATAACAGCCCGTGGGCTTCGTATAAATTCAGCAGTCAGGAATTGGTCTGGTTACATGAAATTGCCAGGGAAAACCGCGTAATCCTGTCAGTCTTCACCAAACCTTATGCGTTGCTGGATGTGAAGAGTTTTTCCAATATCGAAAGTATTATAGTAGGTTACCAGAATCACACGATGGCCCAGCAAAAAGTGGCACAGTTGATCTTTGGTGCTACGGAAGCAAAAGGAAAATTACCTGTTAGTATTCGCAATGAATTTCCAGTCGGGACAGGATTTCAGACTAAAACTGTTAATCGACTGGCCTATGGGATTCCTGAAAATGTGGGAATGAATTCAGAAAAACTTCAGGAAATAGATAGTATCATGAAAGTGGCCATCGATGAAAAGATGACCCCCGGCGCCCAGATCATTGTGGCCCGTCGAGGAAAAGTAATCTTTCAGAAAAATTACGGGTATCAAACCTATGAAAAAGACATTCCCGTTACAGATACTACGATCTACGACCTGGCATCGATGACCAAGATCCTGGCTACTTTACCAATCGTAATGCAACTGGATGAAGAAGGCGTTTTGAGCTTTGATACCACTATTGGTGAAATGTTTCCCGAGTATTCCAATTCCAACAAGAAAAATATCAGGTTGCAGGATATGTTGATGCATTATGCACGGCTTTCACCCTGGATACCTTTTTATATTTCGACTATTGACCGTAAAACAAACACGCTGCTGCCAGATTATTACCAGGAAAGCGCTTCGGCCGATTTTAATACGCAGGTGGCCATTAATATGTTCATCAGGAAAGATATAGGTGATACCATCGTCAAGACGATTATGGATAGTGATCTTCGGAAAAAGAGGGAATATTTGTACAGTGATCTCCCGTACTATTTACTGAAATATTACCTGGAACGTCATTTTCAGGCCAGCCTGCAAAGCCTTACACAACAGCGTCTCTACCAAAAACTCGGTGCGAACAATACAGGGTATTTACCTTTAACCAAATTTGATACACTTCAGATCGCTCCCACAGAAGATGATAAACTGTGGAGACACCAGTTGGTGCGTGGTTTTGTTCACGATCAGGGCGCTGCGATGCAGGGCGGAATTGGTGGTCATGCCGGTCTCTTCAGCAATGCCAATGATGTGGCCAAGATCATGCAGATGTACCTGGATGGGGGTGCTTATGGCGGCGAAAAATTGCTGAAGCCGGAAACGATCGAAAAATACAATACCTGTTATTATTGCGAGCAGCATGTAAGGCGTGGCGTGGGGTTCGACAAACCACAACTCGGAGAGGCTGGACCCACCTGTAATTGTGCATCAAAAAGCAGTTTTGGTCATTCCGGTTTTACCGGTACTTTTACCTGGGCCGATCCTGAGGAAGAAATAGTTTATGTATTTTTATCGAACCGGGTGTATCCCGATTCGAATAACCGTAAGCTCATTCGTGAAGATATTCGATCGAATATCCAGCAGGTGATCTACGATGCAATTGAAAATTAAAGCATGAAAATCGCAATAGTGTGCTATCCTACCTTTGGTGGTAGCGGTGTAGTGGCCACAGAACTGGGCCTGGCCCTTTCGAGAAGGGGGCATGAAGTCCATTTCATAACCTATAAACAACCGGTAAGGTTGGATCAGCTTTCTGAAAATATTCATTTCCACGAGGTGAACGTTCCGGAATATCCACTTTTTCATTACCAGCCATATGAGCTGGCATTGAGCAGTAAGCTGGTAAATGTGGTCAAGCGTTTCGGGATAGAAGTTTTGCACGTGCATTATGCCATTCCGCATGCGTATGCCGGTTATATGGCGAAGAAGATGCTGGAAGAAGAAGGAATCAGTTTGCCAATGGTGACCACGTTACACGGTACAGATATCACTTTGGTGGGAAATCATCCGTTTTATAAGCCCGCGGTGAGATTCAGTATTAATAAAAGCGATTTTGTAACGTCGGTTTCTGAAAACCTGAAACAGGACACCCTGCGATTCTTTAATATTGAAAAAGAGATCGAAGTAATTCCGAATTTTATCGATGTTTCGAAATACCAGGCTAAAGCTTTTACAGATTGCCAACGGGAGCTGATGGCTCATAATGACGAAAAGATCGTCACACACATCAGTAACTTCCGGAAGGTGAAACGCATCAAGGATGTTATTAAGATTTTTTACCGAATTCAGAAAAAGATCAAAGCCAGGCTCATGATGGTTGGTGAAGGACCAGAGCGTAAGAAAGCGGAAAAGACGGTAAAGGAATTGGGTATCCAGGATAAGGTGATTTTTCTGGGTGAAAGCAATGAAATTGATAAGATCCTTTGTTTTTCAGATCTGTTCCTGCTGCCATCTGAAACAGAAAGTTTTGGATTGGCTGCTCTTGAAGCAATGGTCAACTCTGTTCCCGTAATAAGCTCTAATTCAGGAGGTTTACCGGAAGTCAACAAACACGGTCAAAGCGGTTACTTATACGAGGTTGGCGATGTGAAGTCGATGGCTAACGGCGCCATCTCTATTTTGGAAAATAATGATACTCTTGCCCGTTTTAAGCAACAGGCCAGGATAGCTTCGGAAAGATTTGACATCCACCAGGTCGTTCCGATGTACGAGGAATTATATCAGAAAGCTTTAATACTAGCATAAAAAAAGGTGAAGTTTTAAACTTCACCTTTTTCATTTTTCTGATAAATTATTGTTCCTAGAACTGGTATCTAATACCCAGAGCGATATCCGGACTGAAGTCATTGTGATCTACATAATCAGAAAACCCGATTTCCGGTCTAAAGTCAAGTGATAACAACAATGGGAAGTCGAAATTGTATTCAATTCCCACATCGCCGGCGATCAAACCAAATGCACCATCCCGGTAATCATTGTCGTTATGACGGTTGTCGTCATAATTCCCAAGACCGGCACCGGCACCTAGGTACCAGTTAAAACCACCTTCAATGTTCCAAATCCACTGGTAAAGACCTACGAGTTTGATGGCATCGTAATGGCTGTCGTTTCTCCAGCCAAGGTCAAATTCCAAACGGTTGTTATCCATTCCAACAGCTCTTTGATACGAAACTTCAGCACCATATCCATTTCCGCCTCCAACTCTCAGACCTAAAGCATTGTCTGAAATTTCTTGGGCTGTTACACTGTTAAAAGTCGCAGCTCCAAAAATGAATGCTGCCATTAACGCTAGTTTTTTCATATTCGATTGAATTTTTTATTAAGCAAATTTAGACTGATTAACGTTCTCACAACGCAAGACCTAGCAAATCTATTGTTAATATTATTTAAAAAACTGTTAAGCGCAGTCCGTGAAAACTGCTAAATTTGGGTACATGAAGCAGAATTTTCAATCCCTGAAGAAGCAATTTAAAGGAGAATTCCATACCGATCTCCTTCGAAAATCTATTTACGCCACCGATGCTTCGGTATATCGGGAAATCCCCGAGGCCGTTTGTTACCCAAAAGACGATAGTGACCTACAGTCTCTGATCCTGTTCGCTTCGGAAAATGCAATTTCACTTATTCCCAGAACCGCGGGAACCTCGCTTGCAGGGCAATGTACCGGGAATGGAATCGTGGTAGATGTTTCCAGGTATTTTACAGATGTGATCAAAATTGACACCAACCAAAATCGGGTTAGAGTACAACCAGGTGTCATTCGGGATGATTTGAATCGAAAACTTCTGAAGCACGAGCTTTTTTTTGGACCCAATACCTCAACTTCCAACAGGTGCATGATTGGGGGGATGGTTGGGAATAATTCGAGCGGAACGACCTCTATTAAATATGGTACCACCCGTGATAAGGTCGTTTCAATCAAAGGATTTTTAAGCGACGGATCGTTGGTGGAATTTGGGGAAATAAGCCGGAAAGATTTTGAAGCTAAAATGGAACTGTCTTCACTGGAAGGGTCTGTTTACCGAAAGATCTATGAGATTTTAAACAACCCGGTGAACCGCGAGGAGATTCAGAAACAATTTCCTCCGCGCAGTTTACACCGCCGCAATACAGGATATGCGCTGGATGAGTTACTGTATAACGAAGTTTTTTCGGAAGAAGATTCGAGGTTCAATATGTGCAGGCTTATCGCCGGAAGCGAGGGGACTTTGCTATTTATGACTGAAATTGAACTGCAATTAGACCCGCTGCCGCCAAAATTTTCAGCCATGATCGCCTCTCACTATCCCAGCATTAATTCCTGTATGCTGGACGTGGTTCCTGCCATGGAGCACCCGCTGTACACTTGTGAGATGATGGATAAGGTGATCTTGGATTGCACCAAGCAGAACCTGAAATATCGCGAAAACAGGTTTTTTATACAGGCAGACCCGGAAGCGATTCTCATGCTGGAATTGCGCGCAGATTCAGAAGTGGAACTCCAGAATATGGTAAGCCGCTTGCAGGAGACCTTGAAAAAATCAGGATTATCTTATGCGGCTCCGGTGTTATATGCCGAGGAGATCGAAATGGCTCTGGATCTTCGGAAGGCGGGACTTGGATTGCTAGGAAATATTGTGGGTGATAAGAAAGCCGTGGCCTGTATCGAAGATACGGCTGTCGCGCTGCCAGTGCTGGCGAATTATATTGAAGAGTTCAGCGAGATCATGAAAAAATATGATCAGAAGGCGGTTTATTATGCACACGCCGGGGCGGGAGAATTGCATCTACGTCCAATTTTGAATCTCAAGAAGGCTGAGGAAGTACAGCTTTTCCGAAAGATCACGGAAGATGTAGCGCATCTGGTTAAAAAATATAACGGCTCTCTCAGCGGGGAGCATGGTGATGGGCGTTTGCGGGCTGAGTTCATTGAAAAGATGATCGGTTCGCATAATTACAGTCTTCTGAAGGATCTTAAATTCACGTTCGACCCCAAGAATATTTTCAACGCCGGAAAGATCGTTAATGCCGACGCGATGGATACCTTTTTGCGGTACACTCCGGATAGAAAAGAACCTGAGATCCAGACATTGATGGATTTTTCAGATTCTGAAGGGATCTTGAGGCTGGCGGAAAAATGTAACGGAAGTGGAGATTGCAGGAAATCAGTGGAAGCTGGTGGTACTATGTGCCCCAGTTATCGCGCAACCAAAGACGAAAAAGACACCACGCGGGCACGTGCCAATGCTTTACGGGAATTCCTGACTAACTCCGATAAACCGAATAAATTCGATCACCATGAACTCAAAGAGGTACTGGATCTGTGCATTAGTTGTAAAGGTTGTAAGAGCGAGTGCCCTTCTAACGTGGATATGGCCGCTCTCAAAGCTGAATTTCAGCACCAATATCATCAGACTCATAAGCCAAATCTCAGGGATAAGACCTTTGCGAATATTTCGGCATATAATGCAAAAGCGGCAAAAATTCCGAAGCTTTCCCGTTTTATTTTCAGCAATAAGCTCACATCTGGAGTAGCCAAAAAAGTTATGGGTGTTGCACCGGAAAGGGAATTACCAAAAGTGGGCAAACAAACGCTAGCGGCTTATTTTAAAAAACATCAGCAGGAATTAAAGGTTGGAAACCCTATTAAAACGGTGTATCTTTTTAATGATGAATTCACGAATTACCTCGATGTTTCCGTAGGAAAAGATGCGCTGCAGCTGCTTAAAAAACTGAATTACCAGGTGGAGATGATCGATCACCCGGAGAGCGGGCGCAGTTTTCTTTCAAAAGGTTTTTTGACAGAAGCTAAAAAACTGGCTAACCAGAACATCGAGATTTTTAAAGACCTGATTACTTCTGAAAGTCCGTTGATCGGGATCGAACCCTCTGCAATACTAAGTTTCAGGGATGAATATCTTCGATTGGCTGAAGACAGAACTGCAGCTGAAAAGCTGGCCAAAAACAGTTTCATTATCGAGGAATTTCTGAAAATGGAGATTTCAGCAGGAAATATTTTGGCTTCCCAGTTTACGGCTAAAAAAGCCCAGATTAAGATTCATGCGCACTGTCATCAGAAAGCACTTTCCAATAGTTCCAGGACCTTTGATATTTTGAACCTTCCGAAGAATTATAAGGTGACAATTATTCCTTCTGGCTGTTGCGGGATGGCCGGATCGTTCGGTTACGAGAAGGAACATTACGAGATTTCCATGCGTATTGGGGAAAATTCGCTATTTCCGGCTGTTCGAAAAGCGGAAAAAACCACGATCATCTCGGCTAACGGAACCAGTTGTCGCCATCAGATCTTTGACGGCACGGGAAGAAAGGCGCAGCACCCGGTAAGTATCCTTCGGAAAGCAATTCTATAAATATTCGTTAATTAATAAGCCTTGAACCCACTAGGCTTCTAATAATTAATACATTTAGAATTGAGAATCTGAAGCCTACCGAATGACCAAAGACGCGCATATTTCTGACCTGGAAAAAGAATTGCAGGAGACCAAAAAGCAGCTGGCGTTCTATAAAGACCGGTGTAAAAAGTCTGAATCAAATGAAAGAAGGCTTTTTCATGAAGTTTATCAATACAAGGAATTGATTCATTCTTCGACGGCTCTGATCACTCTTTTACTGGGACCAGATTTCGTTATTGATTTCGCCAACGATGCCATTCGGAAAGTTTGGGGAAAAGGAGACCAGGTGACGGGGAAGCCGCTTTTGGAAGTGTTGCCGGAGCTAAAGGGAAAAGAGATAGAAGATTACCTCAATTTTGTATACCAGACCGGTGAAACCTTTGAAGCTTTTGAAGAGCCGGTCGAGCACATCATTGACGGCGAGAAGGTGTTGTACTATTTCGATTTCACGTATCAGGCACAATATGATCTTAATGGAGAGCTCGTGGGAATTGGCGTTTTTGCCCAGGATGTGACAGAAAGAGCCATTCTGAACCAGAAGATCAAAAAGAATGAAAAGGAGTTTCGGGAACTTGTAAACCTCATGCCGCATAAGATCAGTGTAGCAAACAGTTTGGGCGAGACCATTTTTTATAACCAGGCCTGGCTGGATTATGTAGGCAAATCCATGAACCAATTTCTCGATACGAACTGGACGGAAGTGGTTCATCCTGATCATACCGCTGAAATTGAGCATATTTTCTCAGATTTTCTTCCGAAAGGTGAGGACTTCAAGATCGAACTGAAACTCAAAAGTAAAACCGGGGATTACCTGTGGCATCTTTGCCAGGTCACCGCGATCAAAGATGAACATGGTCAGGTGAATTCCTGGATCAGCAGTAGTACCGAAATTCAGCAACTGAAGGAAGAAGAGGAGAAGCAGGAAGCCTTTTTGAAACTGGTAAGCCATGAACTGAAAACACCTGTTACTTCAATCAAGGGTTATATTCAGCTTATTCAAAGTATGACCGGGAAGGAAAACGAGCAGAATAAGACGCTCAAACCTTACTTGAAAAGAGTGGAAGACCAGGTGGAAAGACTCATTCATCTTATTTCTGAGATGCTCGATCTTTCCAGGATCGAGCAAAATGAACTGGAACTCAATAAAACCGAATTCGATTTGAACCGTCTTGTGGAAGAAGCAGTTGAGGATATCTGCTACACCAATCAGGAAGTTCGCATCAATATTCACCACGAAGATGAATTCCAGGTTTTGGCAGATCGCAACAGGATCGAGCAGGTGATGCTTAATTTTCTAACCAATGCTATCAAATATTCCCCCGAAAATAAGCATATTGATATTCGTATTTTCAAGCGGGATAAAAATTCGGTAGGCGTTAAAATTAAAGACCATGGGCTTGGAATTTCCCGCAAAGACCGGCAGCATATCTTCCGACGATTTTTTCGGGTAGAAGGCAAAAACCAGGACACCTATTCAGGCTTTGGAATTGGCCTGTATCTTTCCAATGAAATCATTGAACGTCACAACGGCAAAATTTTTGTAAAAAGTAAGGTGGGAGAGGGTTCTGAATTTATTTTCACCCTACCTTTAAACCAAAATTAAATTATGGCAAGAATCCTGATCGTAGATGATGATCAAACTATCGGCTTAATGCTTAAAGATATTCTTGAATTCAACGGTCATGAGGTGAAGGTATCTCAGGAACCTCGACGCACCAAGGAGATTCTTGCGGAATATGATGCGGAACTGATCCTGCTGGATAAACTGATTTCAGGAGTGGATGGTACCGATGTGTGTGCCGATCTCAAAAGAGATGATCGATTTGAGCAAATTCCGGTTATTATGATGTCTGCGCTGCACAATGTGAACGATATTTGCAAAGAAGCCGGTGCCACCGAATTTCTGGCGAAACCCTTTGATATGAGCAGCCTTACCGATCTCATCGACCGGGTTTTGAGCACTAAGGCCTAATTTTGCTGAAAATGGTCATTGCAGATATAGCCGTATTGGGTTGGATAAGTTTTTTCTCCTTCTGATGATCGTAAATTCGCCATTTTCGCTTATCGTACTCCAGGGCAGTTAGGTTTTCCACCCAGTCGCCTGAGTTCAGGTAAAGACAGGTTTCATTCTTCACGATTTTTCGGATCATTTTTGGCTGATGTATGTGACCGCAAATCACGTATTTATATCCCTGTTCCACAGCTAGTTCAGTAGCTGTTTTTTCAAAATCTGAAATAAATTTCACCGCTTTTTTAACGCTGTTTTTGATGCGTTTGGATAAAGAATACTTTTTGTGGCCGGTTTGTACCAGGATCCAGTTTAGAAATCGATTGATCAGAATCAGCAAATCGTAGCCCCAACCGCCGAGTTTGGCGATCCATTTGGCATTGTGTACCGAAACGTCAAAAACATCTCCATGGAAAAACCAGGCTTTTTTTCCGTCGAGTTCCAGAATGAGCTTGTTAACAATCTGGAAATCGCCCATCACACTTCCGCTGAATTTCCTGAGCATCTCATCATGGTTTCCGGTAATATAAATGACCTGGGTGCCGCTGGTATGGAATTCGATGATCTTATGGATCACATCCAGGTGGGCCTTTGGAAAATAACTTTTCCGAAATTGCCAGATATCGATGATATCCCCATTCAGAATAAGTTTTTGGGGCTTGATGGAATTCAGATATTCCAGGAGTTCCCTGGCGTGGCAGCCGAATGTTCCAAGGTGAACATCTGATATGACAACTATTTCCGGTTTTCGTTTTTCGGGCAATGCAGAATGGTTTTTTCAAAATTCCCGAAAAAATTGTTCTTCAAGCTTAAAGCAGAATTATATCAAAATTATCAGAGTATTAAATTCTTCAGGCTATGTAAGGACAAGATTAAGTGATATTCCATTTTTAAATATTCTCTTAAAAAATTACATTTGTTCAAAATCCTTCAGATGCCCGGAAATTCCTTCGGAAAAATTTTCAGACTTACGACATTCGGCGAATCGCACGGAGTTGCGATTGGCGGAATCATTGACGGCTGTCCCGCCGGTATACCATTAGATTTAGAAATGATCCAGCAGGAACTGGACAGGCGCCGTCCAGGGCAGTCGGCTATCGTGACTCAGCGAAAAGAGCCCGATACGGTAGAGTTTCTTTCAGGAATTTTTGAAGGGAAGACTACGGGTACGCCTATTGGTTTTGAGATCAGGAACGCCAACCAGAAGTCTAAAGACTATTCGCATATCAAAGATACGTACAGGCCTTCGCATGCCGATTATACGTATGACGAAAAATATGGTGTACGGGACTACCGCGGCGGCGGAAGATCTTCTGCGAGGGAAACCGCATCCAGGGTCGTTGCCGGAAGTATTGCCAAACAGCTACTGAAGGATGTAAAGATCACTGCTTTTGTGACTTCAGTTGGAGATATGGCACTAAAAAAACCAATTTCTGAGCTGGACTTTTCAGAAATTGAAAAAAACCCGGTACGCTGTCCAGATGCTGAAATGGCTGCGAAAATGGAACAATTCATCAAAGAAATTCGTTCCGAAGGAGATACGGTTGGCGGAGTAGTGGAATGCGTGATCAGTAATGTTCCAAAAGGATTGGGCGAGCCGGTATTTGATAAACTTCA
The DNA here is from genome assembly GCF_001951155.1 of Christiangramia flava JLT2011. NCBI lineage: Bacteria > Pseudomonadati > Bacteroidota > Flavobacteriia > Flavobacteriales > Flavobacteriaceae > Christiangramia > Christiangramia flava. The sequence goes on along the minus strand of NZ_CP016359.1, from coordinate 3,641,652 downwards.
TGCAGAGCTCGGAAAAGCGATGCTTTCGATTAACGCTGTAAAAGGTTTTGAATACGGAAGTGGGTTTGAAGGTACAACCATGAGAGGCAGCGAACATAACGACCAGTTTAACCCGGATGGAACCACCAAAACCAACCTTAGCGGTGGAATTCAGGGTGGTATATCCAATGGAATGGATATATATTTCAAGGTTGCTTTTAAACCGGTGGCCACTTTGATGCAAAAACAACAAACGATTAATAGCAGTGGGGAAGAAGTAGAGATGATGGGGAAAGGAAGACATGATCCCTGCGTGGTGCCGCGCGCCGTACCTATTGTGGAAGCCATGGCTGCATTGGTCCTGGCCGATTATTTTTTGCAGAACAAAACTTCTAAAATCTAAACATTCAGAAATCAGGATATGAAAAAATTAGCACTGCATTGGCAAATATTACTGGGCATGGTTGCCGGAGTTGTATTTGCATTGATTTTGACCAATTTTAGCTGGGGCCCTGAATTTGTGAGCGACTGGATCAAGCCTTTCGGGAACATTTTCATCAATGCCCTTAAATTGATCGCAGTGCCACTGATCCTGGCGTCACTCATCAAAGGGATTTCAGACCTTAAAGACATCTCGAAACTCTCAAAAATGGGATTTCGAACTATCGCAACTTATATAATAACCACGGTCATCGCAGTTTCAATTGGCTTGGTGCTGGTGAACGTGATTGGGCCAGGAAGAACCATCAGTCAGGATACCCGGGAAGACCTGATTGCCAGTTATGAAGGTGATGCCTCTGTGCGAATTACTGATGCGGAAAAACAAAAAGATGCCGGGCCGTTACAAGCCCTGGAAGACCTGGTACCGAGTAATATTTTTGGCGCTGCCAGCGATAATGGAAATATGCTTCAGGTTATTTTCTTCGCGATTTTCTTCGGAATTGGATTGATCTTAATTCCGGAACAAACAGCCAAACCGGTAAAAGACTTTTTTGATGGCTTCAACGAAGTGATCCTGAAATTGATCGATCTCATTATGCTTACCGCTCCTTATGGAGTATTTGCCCTCCTGGCTGCACTGGTTGTGGAATCACCCAGTACCGATCTTTTTGCTGCCCTGGCCATGTACGCTTTGACAGTTTTGATAGGCCTGGCATTGATGATAGGTGTTTACGTTCTCTTAGTATGGATATTTACAGGAAACAAGCCTTCATTTTTCATCAACGGAATTGCTCCGGCACAATTGCTGGCTTTTTCTACCAGTTCAAGTGCGGCTACGCTTCCTGTAACCATGGAGCGGGTAGAAGAGCATATGGGCGTTCATAAAGAAGTTACCAGTTTCGTTCTGCCAATCGGAGCTACTATCAATATGGATGGAACCAGCCTGTACCAGGCTGTGGCAGCAGTGTTTATCGCCCAGGCTTTTGGAATGGATCTGAGTCTTGGTACCCAAATGGGCATTATCGCGACGGCTACTTTAGCTTCCATAGGTTCAGCTGCAGTCCCGGGAGCGGGAATGGTCATGCTGGTGATCGTGTTGGCACAGGCAGGTATTCCTGAAGCCGGTCTAGCTTTGATCTTTGCGGTAGACAGGCCTTTGGATATGTGCCGTACCACTGTAAATGTGACGGGTGATGCAGCGGTTTCGCTGATGGTCGCCAAATCAGTTGATATGATGGGGCCACCAAACGTGAAGGAATGGGATGATGAATACCATCCAGAATCTGAAGATACTACCGAAACCAAATAATCAGTCCAGACTTAGTCCAGGAATTTGGATTGTAATTCTGGAGTAGGGATCATGCACTGATCTTTTTTTCCAAACCATCTGTACCTGTAATGTCCAATAAGGTTATAAACCGGGTCTCTCAGAAATTCCGGTAAGTGTATAAACAGGTATAAAAAGGAATAACCTCCGGATAGATGCTTGGCAATTTCCAGTGCTGCCGTGGATTTTCGATAATAAGCCACCCCCGGATCGATCAGGATTACGGACTCCAGCTTTTCAGGATCAAGACCACGTTCCATCAGAAGTTTTCGGCCGGTTTCACTCTGCAGAGAAGCAAACCGAAAAAGATCATTTTTATCATGCTTAATGATCAACTGAATAGCCGAATTACACAGGTTGCAAACACCGTCAAACAGGACAATTTTTTTATTTTCTGCTAACTGTTTCATTTCTTCTTTGCCGCCTGTACCAGTTCCAGTTGATCTACTGAAACAGAGGTTGTGAACATCCCGTAATTCACCAGAGCTTTACCTTTTTCGATAGTATCGATTGATCCCACAGCTTTCCCATCCTGCAATCGCACACGGTCGCCCACCTTGAGCTTCGCTTTGGGTTTATTCTGTTCCTGTTTTTTCAGGACCTGTTCTTTCTTTTTTTCTTCCTGTTTTTTCTCGCGAATCGGAGCTATCTCTTTCTGGGCAGCTTTCTGAATTTGTTGTTCTTTGGCTTTTTGAGCCTGTTGCTGCTTTTTAGATTCCTTCTTCCGCTTGGAATTCTCGATCTCCACGATCTTCAGCATTTCTCCAATAAGTTCTCGTTTTTTCTTATCGTTAAAATATTTCTTACTGAGATCATCGAGTTTTTGACCCAGGTAGATCAGGCGCTGGTTGGAATCGTACAATTCCTGATAGTCTTCCAGTTTCTGCTGGATCCTGGAGTTGATCTCTTCCAGTTTTCCCTGTTGAGCCGCTGTCTTCTGTTCCTTCTGTTTTAGAGAATCGGTTGTTTTGCGTAATTCGGAACGTTCTTTCTGAAGTTTGGCAATACTTCTGTCAAAACGTATCTTACCTCTTTCGACCTTCTTTTTGGAACGGTTGATAAGGCTATACGGGATTCCATTTTTTTGAGCGACTTCAAAAGTAAAACTACTACCGGCCTCTCCAACCTGCAATTTATAAACAGGCTCCAGCGTGCGACTGTCAAACATCATATTCGCGTTGCTCATATCTGGCAATTCATTGGCCAGCTTCTTGAGATTCGCGTAATGCGTTGTGAGGATTCCGTAGGAGCCTTTTTCATAAAAGTCCTCTAAAAAAGTTTCAGCCAGTGCACCGCCGAGCTCAGGATCACTTCCGGTTCCAAATTCATCGATTAGGAAAAGGGTTTTGTCATCACATTTCCGAAGGAAATAATTCATGTTTTTGAGTCGGTAACTGTAGGTGCTCAAATGATTTTCTATCGACTGGTTGTCGCCAATATCGGTGAGTATTTTTCTGAAAAGGCACACGCGGCTGTATTCGTGAACCGGAATAAGCATGCCGCTTTGCAGCATCACTTGCAATAATCCCACGGTTTTCAAAGTGATACTTTTTCCACCGGCATTAGGTCCTGAAATAACAATAATTCGGTTATCAGGACTCAGTTCTATAGACTGCGGAAAAGTTTTTTCACCTTTGCGTTTGTTATTCAGATAAAGAAGCGGATGGTATGCTTCCTGCAAATGCAATTCCCGATCTTTCGAGACCTTTGGAAGCACCCCGTTTATTTTCTCTGCAAATTTAGACTTTGCCGCGATCACATCAATATCACTCAGTAATTCCTGGTATTCTATAAGGTGTTCACGGTAGGGTCTCATGAACTCTGTAAGTTCCTTCAGAATTCGTTTAATTTCCTCTTTTTCCTCATACTCCAGGTTATTCAACTCCCGGGTGTATTGATAGGTTGTTTCAGGTTGAATATAGACGATGCTCCCGGTCTTGGAGTTTCCCATGATGCCACCTTTCACCTTGCGGCGATACATGGCTTTAACCGCCAGAACCCGAACATTTTCGACTACACTTTCCCGGATATCGTCTAAATAACCGTAAGAATTGTAAGTAGACAGAGCAGAAGCAAAACTGGAATTGATCTGCCCTTTTACAGAATTAATCGAGCGCCTCAGGTTTTGTAAGAGGGTAGAGGCATCATCTTTCATTTCCCCAAAACGGTCTATTACCGAGTTGATCTTTTCCGGGATATCCTGGTTGAATTCAACAGTTGAAACAGTTTCAGAAAGACTCGGGTAAATTTCTGCGTATTTCTGGAAATACTTCAGATGGGTGTTGACCGTTTCGGCAATAGAAGCGATCTTCCGAAAACCACCAATTTCAATGACTGCTCCCTCGATATTCAGCAATTTGATCTCCTGTGCTACGGAATCAAATCCGTGATTGGGAATTGGCTTTTCCTGGTGTTTGGAACCCACATATTCATTGGTCTGGTTCAGACCGAAAATGGTTTTTTGGTAAGTTGGATAAGGTGTGATTTCTAAAGCCTTTTCTTTTCCAAGCCCGGTCACGCAAAGTTCACTGATGTGTTGCCTGATTACCGGGAACTCCAGATCATCCAGACTTCTCGAACTAATTTTTATCATATCAATTTTTCCCTACTTTTGAGGACTCGCAAAGTTACTCAATTCTCATGAACGTAAGAATACACCCAAGCTGGAAAAAGGAACTGGAAATAGAATTTGAAAAGGATTACTTCAAGAATTTAACCTATTTCGTCAAAAATGAATATAGCGAGCATAAAATTTTTCCACCGGGTAAGGAGATTTTCGCTGCGTTTGACCATTCTGCATTTGAGGATACCCGCGTGGTGATCCTGGGCCAGGATCCTTACCATGGGCCAGGGCAGGCGAATGGCTTGTGCTTTTCGGTTCATGACGGAATTGCTTTCCCTCCTTCCCTGATAAACATTTTTAAAGAAATCGAAAATGACCTTGGAAAAGATCTTCCGAAAACCGGAAATCTGGAGCGGTGGGCAGACCAGGGTGTATTATTGTTAAATGCCACGCTTACCGTTCGTGCGCACCAGGCAGGTTCTCACCAGAATAAAGGTTGGGAAATATTTACTGACCGGGTTATTGAGATCATTTCCCAGGAGAAGGAAAATGTAGTTTTTATGCTTTGGGGCGGATATGCAAAGAAAAAAGCCAAATTGATCGATGCTTCCAAACACCTGATACTCACCAGCGGTCATCCTTCCCCCTTAAGTGCGAACCGGGGATACTGGTTTGGAAATTCTCATTTTAGCCAAGCAAATAAGTACTTGGAAAATCATGGCAAAAAGCCCATTAATTGGTAATAATATTTTAAAATATAAGGTTGTTACTATTGAAAAAAGCCGACTCTAAACAGTCGGCTTTTGTATCTAAAATTGGCAGTATTAGAATCTATATCCAAGATTAACCATGACCTGTCCAACTATGGTTGGGGAATTGTCATTCAGAAGGTTTCTTCCAATTCCTCCGCTAAAATCGGCTTTAAAACCTCCGGATGAAATTAGTTTGCCTCCAATACCGAAACCGAGAGCAAAGTCAGTAAAACTTTCATCCTCTTCCATAGAAATATCATTTTCGTAATCGTAGTTATAGTCATAGTTTTTTCCAGAGCTGATCATGGAAAAAGCATGAACGTAAAATCCTCTGGCATAATTGGAGCTAAAAAAATGTTTATACTTTCCAGTGATCGCGAAATCCCTCACAAAATCGTCATTAATCTCATCGCTCAACTGAAACCATAGTTCTGTACTCCAGCTAGAGTCTTCGTTGATATTTCGTTCATAACTAAGATCGAGTGCTCCTATGGCAATAAGTGATAGCGCGTTAATGCTTAATTCGTTCTTTCCTAAATTTTCATTTTGAAGTAAACCAGTTTCTTCATTCCGTATTCCATCTTCATCCTCCTGTTGGGATTGTGCATGGAAACAAAAAATGATGAGGAAAAGGGGTAATAGTAATTTTTTCACGATAGGCGTTTTTTGATTTGTAACCAAAAATAGAATTATTCCTGTGAAATACTATCGTTTAGGTCTAAAAAAAGTGAAGTAATTTATCTCTCGAAACCTTCTGATCTATCAGCCCGAGATTAAAGAGTTGATTTACAACATTTTCAGTTTCTTCATCTGAAATTTGTTGCTGGCTCCATCTTGTAAGATCCAGCCATTTCCTAATGTCTTCCAGCTTTTGCTGATGACGTTCAGCTAATAAAACATCAACTTTTGGCTTCAGCTTAAAATTAGCAGTTTCTGCATTCAATACTTTTAGCATTTTCTGAAGAGCATCTGGTTTTTCAGCAATAGCTTTTTCCGTAGCGGCAATCACAAAACAGGGCCAAGGAGTAGGGCAATCGGCAATCAATCGAAAGGTTTTGTTATCTACCAGCGGTTTGGTGGTGAAATGTTCCCACATGAAATACTGCGCTTCATCGTTTTTCAATGCTTTAATTGCACCATCTACATTATTGATCACTTCAAACTGCAGTTCATCAACATCCCAGTCGTGGTGCTGGGCGTTGACATAAGCCATTAGATGACTTCCGCTGCCAAACCTGCTGATAGCCGCTGTAGTGCCTTCAAGATCCTGAATATCGTGATATTTCGATTCACAGGCTACGTGGATACCCCAAATCAGCGGACTTCCAATATAATTCTGAATGATTTTGGAAGGATTTCCGGCTATAATATCCTTAATAATGCCTTCAGTTAGTATTACCGCCACATCAATTTCTTCATTTCTAAGCGATTTACACATGGCACCGGTTCCTTCGGGATACTCGCGCCATGCTACGTCCAGGCCGGCAGCTTCAAATTTACCTTCCTCGATACATAGATGCCAGGGCAAGTTGAAATGTTCCGGAACTCCGCCTACTCGTATTGTTGTCATGATGTATGTCTTTCTTTGAGATATTCGTATATCTGGTATTGTGAGCGAATCTCAGGTTCTCCCGAAGCTCTTTGAACGTATTCATTTTTTTCTTCGGAATCCTGAATTCGTGCTTTTACATTATCGTTCAGCTGAATTGTAAGAATATCCTTGAATTCCTGCCTGATCTCTTCATCCAGAATTGGGGAAATCACTTCAATTCTTCTGTTCAGGTTGCGATTCATCCAGTCCGCGCTTCCGTAGAACATGAGTTCTTCGCCACCATTTTCAAAAATATAGATGCGCCCGTGTTCCAGAAAACGATCTACGATACTCGTGATATAGATATTTTCGCTCAAGCCTTTGACACCGGGGATGAGACTGGTAAATCCTCGAATGAGCATCCTGATCTCGACACCGGCCTGGCTGGCTTTATATAAAAGATCGATCATTTCTTCATCCTCGAGACTGTTCATTTTTGCCACAATCCGTGCTTTCTTACCTTCCCGGGCGTTCTCGATCTCGTTGTAGATCATCCTGGAAAATTCCTGTCTGGTGCTGAAGGGGGAAATCAGTAAATTCTTCTCCCGCGGAATGATCAACTCTCCTTCCAGCACTTTAAAAAGCCGGTCCATTTCTTTAGTGATATCCTTGTTGGCCGTAAATATGGCATGATCACAATAGATCTTAGAGGTTTCCGCGTTGAAATTCCCGGTGCCGATATAAGAATACCTTTGAGTTTCCTCACCTTCTTCGCGGCAAACCAGCATGATCTTGGAATGTACCTTGACTTTCGGGTAGCTGTAGATCACATGAGCGCCTTTTTCCTCGAATTTTCTTCCCCAGGTAATATTATTTTCTTCATCGAACCTGGCTTTGGCCTCCACAAAAACGGTCACTTCTTTTCCATTTTCGAGAGCCTGCATCAGCGAGGATGTAAGCTGGGATTCATCAGCAACCCGATAAAGTGATATTTTGATATGCGTGACCTGTTCGTCATTCGCCGCCTGGTCCAGAAACTTTTCCAGATATGCAAAAGACATAAACGGAAAATGTATCGATTGATCTTTTTCAGCTATGGTTTTAAAATAATTGGTGCTTTTCTCGAAATTTTTATGTGGCAGGGGAGGTAATTCCTCGAAATGTAGTTTGGGATTATTGGTGGGATCTGGAAAAGACATGAAATCTTTAAAATTGTGGTATTTCCCCCCGGGCATCATATCTATTTTACCCAATCCCAGTAATTTCCTGATCTTCTTCTGAACTTCCTTCGGCATACTCGCATCGTATAACAGCCTGGTTGGTTGCCCGTCTGTACGTTGCTTTAGTGATTCGTAGATCTTTTCAGCCAGCACGCCGCTGTAGATATCATCTATATAGAGTTCGGCGTCGCGGGAGAGCTTAATTTCAAAAATCCCGGTGATCTCATCCTCAGAAAATAAATGATGCATCTCATGCCTGATGATTTCGTCCAGGTAGGTGATATGATGAATTTCTTCGGTGTCTTTGATCATTACAAACCTTCCGCAGTCATTTACCGGGATATTTACTACCGCAAGATGATCTTCATTTTGAAAGGTCACCAAAAAATACAGGATCGAGTTTTCCAGGAAAAGTTCATTTTCCTTCTGTAAATCCAGGCGGATAGGGCGTAACTTTTCCTGCACCTTATTCTGAAAAAATGAGGCTACAAATTCTTTCTGCTGCGTATTGTAATGTTCAGAATCGAGAATGTGAATACCATTTTCAGCCAGTTCCGGAACAATTTCGTCATGGTAAACCTTTCCGAAGCGGTCCTGTTGTTTTTTAACTTCTTCGATGATCTGTTTCGTGATCTTTGAAGGGCGAAGAGCCAGTTTCTTACGAATACTTTTTTTTACACGCTTCATTTGCCGAAGTTGCGACACTCGAACCCTGAAATACTCATCAAGATTGGAAGAAAAAATAGCCAGGAATTTCATCCGCTCAAATAACGGATTGAGATGATCTTCGGCTTCCTGAAGTACACGTTCGTTAAAACTTAGCCAGTTGAGATCCCTGTGCCTGAAACGCTCTTCATTTGGTTGCTGCATGGACGATAGGTTGTTTGATCAAAAATACAAAGTACCTCCTGCTTTGCTGATAATTAATTGTTAAATGAGGTTTAGGAAACGATTCGATCCAGGGTATATTCAATAAGGCCATCGGCAAGTGCAGAAGGATCTTTTGTGAATTCACCTGTGGCGCGGTTGGCCAGAACGGCGTTCATCGAAATGGCCTTGTGCCCCAACAATTTAGACATTCCGTAGATACCGGAAGTTTCCATTTCCAGGTTGGTGATGCGTCTACCTTCATAATTGAATTTAGCGATCTTCTCATTCATTTTTTCATCTGGAATCGGCAATCGCAATACGCGTCCCTGTGGTCCGTAAAAGCCAATGTTTGTCGCGGTAAACCCGGCAACGGTTTCTTCCGAATGCATTTTTTCAAAAAGTTCCGGACTGCCTTCCACTACATACGGAAAAGCTTTTTTGGAAGACCATCCTGTTTGTTTGACGAATTCTTCGGAAATCGCCTCCTTCAGGAACTGTTCACTTTGATAAAAATGAAGAAGTCCGTCAAAACCCATTACCAGTTCGCTTACCAGAAAAGCGTCTACCGGGATATCCTCCTGGATGGAACCGGTGGTCCCTATCCTGATAATGTCAAGACTAGTTAAATTCTCTTTTACTTTTCTTTTCTGAAAATCGATGTTGACCAGGGCATCCAGTTCCGTAAAGGCAATGTCGATATTGTCAGTTCCCATACCGGTAGACATCACGGTGATACGTTTGCCTTTGTAAATTCCCGTATGGATGTTGAATTCGCGTTTATGCTTTTGAACTTCAATTTTGCTAAAATGCCGGGTGATTTTCGGAACTCTCTCCGGGTCACCCACCGTTATAACCGTTTGTGCCAGATCCTCCGGCAGTAAATTCAAATGATATATAGACCCGTCAGCATTGAGGATCAATTCAGAAGCTTGTATACTCATTTTAAAGTTTTAGTAATCTGTGAGATTCAGAATCGTATAGAAAATCAAAAATCCGTGCGCCACCGTAGAACTCGTTATTCTGAAGGTCACGGTAAAAGTTCTTTTTACCTTCCAACGCCTGGTAACCATCCCTGGTTAGACGAATTTGATCTTCTGTTTGCTCATAGAAAATTTTTAATTTATCCAGAAGCCGTTGCATTTGCGAATCGCTGTATCCATAATATCCCTGGTACTGAAGCGCATAGCCTAAAAGGTGATTTTCATTTTTGATCTCATGAGAATCAATCAACCGAAGCACATTGCGTTCCAGGGTGTTGATCCCGGTCACACTATTGGGAAAACGTTCAATGTGAGCCCTGATACTGCTGGATAAATATTCAAAATTGGAATTTGTCTTGATCTTTGGCTTTAACTTCATGGGGTCATTGCCGCAATAAAGTTCCCAGATAAGGTTTGCAATCTCGAGATCGTCATCGCCCAGTTCGATACGCTGATCGTAGTGATTTTGAAGTTCCTTAAGGTTCAAATGGGAAAGTGGCTGTAATTCTTTCTCGCCTTTCAATTTCTTACTGCATACGAGCGACACCGGCTTTTTTGCTTTGTTCTCTGTAAGAAAGCTGATGGCCGCCAGCATATTGATATGGCAAAAAAGATCAAATTCAAACCACAGCACCACGTTATCATAATCCTCGAAATCCTTCAGTTTTTCGACTTCAGAAATAAAACGATCTTCATAATTCTCTGCGCTGATGCCGTAGGTGTCCTGCAGAAATTGTTTCCGGATTTTAAAAAAACTGGCGTTGATCTCTTTTTCCGTAGGACCTTCACACAACAATTCCCGCCAGATAATCGTCTTACCGGGAAGCTGAAGCTGCAACATCTGTTCTGCCAGGCTGTCGCCATTAACTATGTGAAGGGAGTTTTTCATATTTAAAAAAAGCGTGCGGGATTAACCACCCACACGCTTAATATTGTAACCTTCTTTTTTCAAAATTTGCATGATCTTTTCACGATCATCACCCTGAATGATAATTTCACCATCTTTGGTAGAACCTCCAACGCCACATTTTTTCTTCAGCATCTTTCCCAGGGCGGTAAGTTCCTCATCAGGACCTTGAAATCCTTTGATGATAGTTACGGTCTTGCCGCCACGTCCTTTATTACTAAAGTGAGCTTCCAGTTGCTGTTCGCCGGGGCTTAGATCTTCCTGATCGTCTTCAGGGAGGTACTCTTTCTCGTTAAAATCATCACTGGTGGAAAAAACGAAACCGCCAAGATCCTCCAGCCCCATTTTTTTCTTTGCCATATTTATTTTTTAGCAAGTCCTATTTCTACCAGGCGCTGGTGCAAAAATTCTCCAGCGGTGATGTCTTCATATTGTTTAGGGTGATCTTCATCAATACATTCCTCCAGGCAATCCAGGCGCATATCGCTGCGTGGGTGCATGAAGAAAGGAATGGAATATCGTGGTTTGTGCCATTCTTCTTTCGGCGGATTGATCACACGGTGAATGGTAGAGCGCAATTTATTGTTGGTGTGTCTTTCGAGCATATCACCAACGTTGATCACCAATTCATCTTCCTGCGGAATGGCATCGATCCATTCTCCATCTTTTCGAAGTACCTGCAACCCACCTGTAGAAGCTCCCATCAAAAGGGTGATCAGGTTGATATCACCATGTTCACCGGCACGAACGGCACCTTTAGGTTCCGTTTCAATAGGAGGGTAGTGAATTGGTCTTAAAATACTGTTTCCATTACTGGCCCAGTGATCGAAATAATGCTCTTCCAGCCCGATGTAAATAGCAAGGGCTCTTAAGACGTAAATACCGGTTTTTTCCAGCATTCTATAGGCTTCCATACCCACATGGTTGAAATCTTTCAATTCTTCAACCTGTACGTTCGGAGGATACTCTTCAATGAGATTGGCGTCTTCAGAAGGTTCCTGCCCAAAATGCCAGAATTCCTTTAGATCACCTTCTTTTTTACCTTTTGCATGTTCTTTTCCGAAGGAAATGTAACCTCGTTGACCCGCAAGGCCTTCGATCTCATACTTTTGCTTGATATCTACCGGAAGATCAAAGAAAGATTTGACTTCTTTATAAAGTTCTTCAACCAGTTCGTCGCTTAAGAAATGATTTTTCAGCGCCACGAAGCCAATTTCTTCGTAGGCCTTACCAATTTCATTAACGAATTTTTCTTTGCGTTTAGGGTCATCTGACAGAAAATCGGCCAGATCTACGCTGGGAATATTGTTCATTGCCATTTTAGCCGTTTTATTAGGTTTTTGGTCAACAAACAAAGGTAAGTAAAATATAGGTTTTAACGCTTTGTTTATATTTTTCTTAGCATATATAAAATTAATTACATTTGAAATACAAACCTTTTTCTATGCCTGAACACTTCACTCGAGACCTTGCTTTTGATTATAAAAAGTATGACTTTCCTAACCAGCAATTACTGGAACTTTTTCAAGCTTTGTTAAAGCCCAGAATGATCGAGGAAAAAATGCTGATTTTATTGCGGCAGGGTAAAATTTCCAAGTGGTTCAGCGGAATAGGTCAGGAAGCGATTTCGGTAGGAGTGACCATGGCGATGCAGGAAAAAGAATATATCCTCCCAATGCATAGGAACCTTGGTGTTTTTACGTCACGAAATATCCCTCTTTACCGGCTTTTTTCGCAATGGCAGGGAAAAGCTTCTGGGTTTACCAAGGGACGCGATCGTAGTTTTCATTTCGGGACACAGGAATATAAGATAGTTGGGATGATCTCTCACCTGGGGCCACAGCTTGGAGTGGCCGATGGTATTGCCCTGGCACACAAAATTCGGAATGAAAAGCAAGTTACGGCGGTATTTACCGGGGAAGGAGGAACCAGCGAGGGTGATTTCCATGAGGCTCTGAACATAGCTTCTGTATGGGATCTGCCGGTGATCTTTTGCATCGAAAATAATGGCTATGGGCTTTCTACGCCTACTACGGAACAATATCGCTGTGAACACCTGGCAGATCGAGCTGCCGGTTACGGAATGGAGAGCCACATAATCGATGGTAATAATATTTTGGAAGTTTACGCTAAAGTCTCGGAAATTGCCAGTAGTGTTAGAGAGAATCCCCGGCCGGTTTTACTCGAGTTTAAAACCTTCAGAAGGAGGGGGCACGAGGAAGCAAGCGGCACTAAATATGTTCCAGAAGACCTGATGCAAGCCTGGGAAAAAAAAGACCCTGTCACCAATTTCAGGGAATATCTTGTTTCTGAAAATATCTTAACTGAAAATCAGCTTCAGGAAATTACTGATGAAATTTCTTCGGAAATTGAGGCACATCTTCAACTGGCTTTTTCTGAAGCTCCGGTGGAAGCCAATTTAAAGAATGAACTTCAGGATGTGTACGAGACAGCGGAAGAAACTAAAAATTTTCCTTCAGAAGACACCCAGGAAATTCGATTTGTGGATGCCATCGCACAGTCCATAGATGAATCGATGCAACGACATCCAGACCTGGTTTTAATGGGCCAGGATATTGCAGAATACGGTGGTGTATTTAAAATCACTGAAGGAATGCTCGAGCGCTACGGTAAAGACCGAGTTCGAAATACCCCAATTTGTGAATCGGCAATTGTATCTACTGCGGTCGGCCTGGCCATAAATGGTATGAAAGCGATGGTGGAAATGCAGTTTGGTGATTTTGTAAGTTCAGGATTCAATCCTATTGTAAATTATCTTGCAAAATTAAAATATCGCTGGGATCAGTCGGCGAACGTCGTGATCAGGATGCCGTGTGGAGCGGGAGTAGAAGCCGGACCTTTTCACAGCCAGTCTAATGAAGCCTGGTTTACAAAGGTCCCGGGTCTGAAAGTTATATATCCGGCCTTTCCTTATGATGCCAAAGGTTTGCTGAACGCCGCGTTCAACGATCCCAACCCCGTACTTTTCTTCGAGCATAAGGCTTTATACCGAAGCATCCGCCAGGAAGTGCCTAAAGATTATTATACCCTGGAACTAGGGAAGGCTGCTGTCATACAGGAAGGAGAAAAAGTTTCGGTGGTTACGTACGGAGCTGGAGTTCACTGGGCTTTAGAAAGTCTTCAGGAAGAAAAAATAGAGGATATCGAGTTGATCGACCTTCGATGTTTACAACCCCTGGATGTGGATATGATCTGTGAGTCGGTTTCTAAAACCGGTAAAGTCCTTATCCTAACCGAAGATTCTTTGTTTGGCAGCCTGGCTTCGGAAATTTCAGCCATTATCACTGAAAATTGTTTTGAAAATTTAGACGCTCCGGTCTTACGGGTGGGCAGTCTTGAAACTCCCGTTCCTTTTGCGGCAGCCCTCGAAAAACAATATCTTCCGAAGCAGCGCTTTAAAGAAAAACTACAATATTTAATAGAATATTAGGAATAATCAAATTTGATCGAAGTTTCATTAAGAATCTTTAACAACGGCCTTGTTAAAGTAATAATAATCTTTTGCTGAAACTTAGGCGTAGCAGTAATTTAGAATTGACTAATCAATAAAACTTTAAATTATGATACGTTTGATCGTTATTTTTCTGATTATCGCCATCATCGCTGCAATCTTTGGTTTTGGTGGTGTAGCTGAAGGAGCTGCAGACATTGCTAAAATTATCTTCTACATCTTTTTGGTATTATTAGTGATCTCTCTTTTAAGCAGGTTATTCAGAAGATAATCAATAATTGAAAATATAATCCAATGTCTAAATGCAACCACATTTTACATTGGATTTTTGTTTTAAAACTAAACTACTATGAAAAAGTTTTTAATACTTTTTACCATGGCCGCTCTGGTATTTAGCTGCGGGCCAAGTAAAGTCGCTAAAGAAGCGCGCAAGACATTTGATGGAAGCTGGACCTTAAACAGCGTAACATATCCTAACAATCCCGGGGAATTCAATGTAACTCTTTTCAATACCGCTTCGGCATCTTGTTTTGAGAACAGCAACTGGGATTTCGTTTCTAACAATAACCGAGGAACCTATACGGTGAACGGTGTGGGTTGTGATGGGGGCAGTAATTATTTCATCTGGTCTATAGATGAAGAAAACACTCCTTCCGGAGTATATGATTTTCTATTGAAACCCACGAATGAAGACTACAAGTCTACCACCGGAAATCAGGGTTTTCGTCTAAATCTGAAAAGTCTTTCTGATACCAATATGGTTTGGGAACAAACGGTAAGCCTGGATGGTTCACCGTTCACTATCAGAATGAATTTCACCAAAAATTAATTTTAAATACTGAAAGCTATGAAAACCATTTTTAATAAAATGTTTGTGGTACTGGCCGCGTCTGCTATGTTAATGAGCTGTGATGCGGTACAGAATGCCAATAATAAACAAAAAGGAGCCGTAATTGGCGCAACGGGAGGAGCTGTTGTGGGCGGCGTTATCGGGAATAATACCGGTGACGGAAATTCTGCTCTTGGAGCCATTATAGGCGGAGTAGTGGGAGGAACTGCCGGAGCCATTATTGGAGATCGAATGGACAAGCAGGCCAAGAAGATCGAAGAAGAAATTCCTGGAGCTGAAGTTGAAAGAGTTGGAGAAGGTATCAATGTGACTTTTGATGAAAACAGTGGTGTTTATTTCGCGACTGATAAGTATAATATCAACGCAGATTCTCAGGCAACTTTGAACAAACTGATCGATATTTTTAAGGAATATCCTCAAACCAATGTATTGGTAGAAGGTCATACCGATAATACCGGTAGCGAAAGTTATAATCTTACACTTTCTAAGAACAGAGCTCAGGCAGTGACCAGTTATTTGGTTGATGGAGGAATTAGTTCCGGAAGATTTACCACTAAATGGTATGGAGAATCTCAGCCAAAATATGATAATAGTACCGTAGAGGGTCGTGCTAAAAACAGAAGAGTGGAATTAGCTATTGTGGCTAATGATGAACTGAAGGAGCAGGCCAAACAACAGGCAGAACAACAGGATAGCGATCAAAATTAAAATCGCTTGAATGCTCAAACTAAAAATCCCGGTTTTAACCGGGATTTTTTTTGATGAATACTGAAAATTATCATGAAGTAGCTTCCGTTAATTAACTCCTAAAAGCAGTTAAACATTCTCAAAGGAGATTGTTGATGCCTTGGTCATTTTGTATCTTCAAAAGAGAAATTAAAAATTCAAATTTTTATGAAGACAGTAGATAAAATGGAGGTGTTACATAGCCAGACTCCGGAATTCATTCAGCAGGGGGAAACTGGAAAATTTCTAAAACTGATTCCCGATACGTTTATTATCAAGGGGGACGAGGTAGATGGAACATTCAATCAGGCCTATGCCATCAGGCACCTGAACAGACGCGATATGCTTTTGATCGATACCGTGGAAGCGTTAACTAAATCTGCGGTTAAAAAGCTGGTCGAAGAAGGTTATAATATTAAAGGAATTCTTATCACCTGCGACGGAATATTGAAGACGGCTTACGCAGATCTTGCCACTATTTCTAAAGACGCTGGAGATGCTCCAATATACGCCCACCCAAGAAATAATTTTAAAGATTCTTTTAAGACAAAAGATCTGACCGCTAAAGACAAAAACCTGGATGCTTTCGGGATCAATATTTTCGACCTGCCTGGAAGCGAAGGAGCTTCAGTAGTTGTTTATTCTGACATTAATGACGGAATGCTCTTCCCAGGTGAGGATGCGGTTGGTTCCGCTTATGATTCAGAATTAAACACTTTCAGCAGACCGGAAAAGAAAAATGAAAATAATGATTATGGTCTAGCCGAAAGTTGGGCCGCATTCAATACACCATTTACCTATTTATTTCCGCGGAAAGGAAAACCGGGATTCAACCTGGAAGAAGGTCACCAGATTGATATCTTAAACAGTTTGGGAAAAAGTTAAACTAGCGTTCCATAAAAGGTATTGATGATAAAACCGTTCAAAAATGAGCGGTTTTTTTATTCCTGTTCTTTTCGCTTTTCAGCTTCCTCCTCATCTTCTTTTGAGAGTATGGGGTGATCTGTAACGCCCAGTCCAACGATCAGGATAACATTGGCGATCGTTCCGTAGAGCATCATGACCACCGCAATGAGACCTCCACCTAGAATGGAAGCCATACCGAGGCTGGAATAATAAATGATCTGGTACCAAGAAGGATCTACCTGTTGTGACTCACTAATAGGGAGGTTCAGCATTAGAAAAGTGATGACCGCAACGACAATTAAAACAGTATCGCTTTTGGCAATTATGAGCACATCTTTGTAATGTCTTTTAGTTAGGCTCGTTTTTGAGGCACGGCTAATACTGAGTAAGGTAAGCATGAGCGCCAGGATTGTCACCGCACCCAAGATCACGGTATTACACAGCATGTTTATTCCAGACATGGAATCTACCAGTAACTCCCGTGCTTTATAACCTGATAGCTTTCCGAGAATAAAAGTTCCCGTACCCATGACGATTGTGGAAACAACCCCGCCAACGATGGCTCTTTTTATAATCGCATTCATCAATAGGAAATTTAAATCATCTGTAGTTTGAAATTACACTTATCTCACCAAATTTAAATCTAAGATATTGTTAAATGGCCCGGCTGTTCCTCGGAAACATAGTAATTTAAAGGAAAAACTTGCCATATGTCAAAACTCAATGTCACTCAAAAATTAATCAAAGAACATCTTCTCGAAGGCGAAATGACTCCTGGAAAGGAAATCGGAATTAAGATTGACCAGGCGCTTCTTCAGGATGCTACGGGAACGCTGGTTCAGCTGGAACTGGAAGCTATGGGACTCAAAAAAGCCCAAACCGAAGTCGCTGTTCAGTATGTAGATCATAACCTGTTGCAAACCGATTATAAAAATGCTGATGATCATTTGTTCCTGCATTCTGCTGCGCAACGTTTCGGTTTATGGTACAGCAGGCCGGGAAATGGTGTTAGCCACCCGGTTCATATGCAGCGATTCGGAAAGCCTGGTAAAACCATGGTGGGATCAGATAGTCACACCCCGGCGGCGGGTTCCCTTGGAATGTTGGCCATTGGTACGGGCGGTCTGGATGTGGCTGCCGCTATCGCCGGACAGGCCTATTTTGTCAAAATGCCAAAAGTGATGGGAGTCAAACTCACCGGAAAACTTCCCGACTGGGTGAGTGCCAAAGATGTGATCCTGGAAATGTTGAGAAGATATGATGTTAAAGGAGGCGTTGGAAAAGTGATAGAATATTATGGTGAAGGTCTTCAGTATCTGAGCGCGATGGATCGTCATGTAATTGCCAATATGGGGGCGGAACTTGGCGCTACTACTACCGTTTTCCCAAGCGACCAGGAAACTAAAAGGTTTTTGAAATCACAGGGACGTGAAGAAGATTGGACCGAATTACTGGCAGATGAAGGCTGCGAATATGATCTTAATGATGAAATTGTGCTGGATGATCTTATCCCGCTTATTGCTTTGCCAACAAGTCCCGGGAATGTTGTCCCGGTTCGGGAGGTGGAAGGAAAAGACATCAGCCAGGTGGTAATAGGATCTTCGGCAAATCCGGGATTACGGGATTTCTGGATCGCCGGAGCCATAGTTGACGGAAAATCGGTGAATAATGACGTTTCTTTTGATATCAATCCTACTTCGCGACAGATGATCCAGAATATGATTGATAATAAGGCTTTTGCCAATCTCATCAAGGCCGGTGCACGTTTTCACCAGTCCGGCTGTATGGGTTGTATCGGTATGGGACAGGCTCCGGCTTCCGGAACCATCAGTTTAAGAACAATGCCACGGAATTTCCCAGACAGATCAGGAACAAAAGATGACCAAGTACATTTGTGCAGCCCGGAAACCGCGGCAGCTTCCGCATTGACCGGAAAAATTACCGATCCTCGTGACCTGGGAAAAATCTACGGAATGAGTTACCCCCAGTTCATCCATCCGGAAACTGAAATTATCAATACCGAAATGCTGGTGGCACCGCCCGAAGACGGAACCAACGTAGAATTGAAAAAAGGACCGAACATCAAATCTCTTCCACATATCGAACCAATGAAGGATCAATATGACGTTCCGGTTCTGCTGAAAATGGGCGACAATATATCTACTGATGAAATTCTAAAAGCGGGTGCAGAAGTCCTGCCTTTCAGAAGTAACCTCCCGGAAATCAGCAAATATTCTTATACCGTTATAGATGAAACATTTTATGACCGGGCGATGGAAGCCAAGGATCAATTTGGTGGTCATATTGTGGTAGCCAAAGATAATTACGCACAGGGTTCTAGTAGAGAACATGCTGCCTTAGCCCCGAAATACCTGGGACAGGCCGCTGTAATTGCCAATTCTTACGCGCGAATCGCCTGGCAGAACCTTGTAAACTTCGGAATTTTACCTTTGGAATTCATTGATATCGCTGATTATGATAAGATCGAACAGGGAGACGAGGTTAGTTTCAGAAATTTGCGGGAAGATGTGCAAAATCGAAAAGAAATTGAAGTAGTGGTGAAAAAGAAGAGTGGAGGAGAGGCCAGTTTTAAAACACGTCATAGCCTGAGTGATCGCCAGATCAATATTCTTTTAAAAGGAGGAATTATTAATGAATTTAAAGATAAGCTGGAAGAACAGGATCTTAAAGCTTAGCATTTAAATAATAGCATTAAAAAAGCCCTTCCGAAGAAGGGCTTTATTTTTTTTAATGTGATATCATTTTTGCTTTCTTTTTCTCGCATTGCCTTTCGAGATCCTTAACGGTTGCGGCAGCGGCAGCTTCAAACGAATCCTCATTAGATTCGGCAAAAATCTCCGGGCCGGGTACGCTCAGGCGAATCTCACAGATGTACCCATTCGGTTTTTGATTTTCATCTCTTTTAAAAAAGACATTGGCTCTAATGACCCAATTATATTTATTTTCTAATTTCTCTAATTTTTTCTGCGTGAACTCCTCTAAACGTTCACTTTTAGTAAGCTGTACAAATTCAAATATTGCTTCCATAGTTTGATTTAATTTTACTTAAAGGAACCGAATTTCTGATTTTAGCCCAAACCTCTTATGCCTTATTTGGCAATATTTTAGGACTATTTTTGCAATTGAAACGAATTACCTTAAAATAGCCTTTAAATCAGCCTAAAATCTGCTAAAGTCCCGTAATTATTGACTTTTCTGAAGTACCTTTAAAAGAAAAGCAGTTGAAGGTGATGGAAAGTTTTGATTTTCAGAAAAAGATGATGGCAAGGGCCTTACAACTTGCCAGGCAAGGAGGAGAAATGGATAATGGCGGGCCATTTGGTGCTGTCGTAACCCAGGGGGAAGAAATTATTGCTGAAGCGCGGAACGAGGTTCTTTGTAACGGTGATTGCACCCAGCATGCAGAACTACGGGCTATACAACGTGCCTGTACCAAGCTGAACAAAAATGACCTGAGTGGTTGTGTGCTTTTTACGAGCTGTGAGCCATGCATGATGTGCCTGGGTGCCGCATATTGGGCGAAATTCGATTATATTTATTTTGCTGCTTCAGCAGAAGATGCACGGGATTTCGGGTTTCTGTACAGTAATATGTATTATGCTTCAGATCCAGAAAAACGACGACTCAAATTTAAAATGATTCAAATTTGTAGAGAGGAAGCGGTAAGTATTTGGCAAAAACTGAAAAGAGAGGAGAAGCTCATTAGCTAAATACTTTTAAAATAGTTTAGTTCCAAATCCGAAGATTCCATTCTTCGGATTTTATAATTCTATATATGAATAAGAACAACGAAGAAGAAGAAAAAAAGAAAAAACAGGAAAAAGTAGACCAGGAAATTGATGGTTCTGACCAGCAGCAGGACGGAACCAAAACTAAAAGCCATGGGGAAATTCTAAAGCAGCAGATCATTGAAGGTTGTGAAACTTATGATCGCAGTTGGAGCAGTATTCTTCTAAGTTCGTTTACGGCAGGCCTGGAGATCGGCTTCAGTTTTTTAATGTTGGCCACTTTGCATCATTTCGCATCCGGTTATTTTGCCGAAGAGGTTGTATTTAAACTCATGGCTTTCGTGTACCCACTCGGTTTTATTTTGGTGATTATGGGGCAGTCTATTCTTTTTACAGAGCAAACTTCACTTTTAACGCTGCCAGTTCTGAGTAATAAAAGAAGCCTGGGAAGTTTATTCCGAATCTGGGGCCTGGTAATTCTAGGAAATCTGGTAGGCGGACTCTTAATTGCATTGACACTGGTATGGGTAGGTCCAAAATTGGCAATTTTCACCGAACTGGATATTGAAAAGATAGGGCTTCATATGGTAGAATATGAAGTTTTTACCATTTTGGTAAGCGCCATTCTCGCCGGCTGGTTAATGGGCCTGCTATCCTGGCTGGTTACATCTTCCAAGGAAACGGTAGGGGAAATTATCGTGATATATTTGATAACAGCGTTAATGGGGTTTACCGGGCTGCATCATAGTATCATTGGGAATATCGAAATATTTTCAGCTATGCTGGTATCGCCGGAAATTACTATTTTGGAATATATTCAAACGCTGGTGGTAATACTGGCGGGAAATGCGATTGGAGCGGTATTTTTTGTCGCGTTATTAAAGTACCGTGCTTTTGTATTTAATGTAAAAATGCCTTAAATTCTGAAAATGAAAAAGTTATCATTGAAACTGTCGGACATTTTTAAACTGCTAAGTTTTGGAGTTCTATTGAGCATTTTTTTGAATAGTTGCGGTTCTTCGGAAAAATTAAATGATCAGCAGGTTGCCGAATTGATTTCCAGTAAGGAATTTGAAATTGAAAATGACTGGGCGATGCCTATGCGCGCAGGAAATATCAATTTGATAGGCAATCCTAATTTCATTCGGTTTCAAACTGATTCAGTATCTATATTCTTGCCATATTTTGGCGTGAGGCAAACCGGTGGCGGCTATGGTAATGCCAATGGAATTGAATATGAAGGCCCGGTTAAGAATTTAAAAATTTCCGAAAACGTCAATTCGGCTTACGGGCAAATCCAGTTTGAAGGAAATAACGGTACGGAAAATTTAAAATTCAGCATATTAATATTTGAAAATGGTAAGACGAATACAAATGTTACCAGCAGCCAGCGGGATGCTATTAGTTACCGTGGAAGAATTAGTCATTTGCCAGAAACAGAATAAGAAAGGATTAAAAAAATCTATTTTACATAATATAAATTATAGTGCAAATGTATTTTTTTTAAATGAGGAAAGATATTCAGACTATTATTGACAAACTGCAATTACAGCCACATCCTGAAGGCGGTTACTTTCGCGAGATCTATAGAAGTCCTGAGATCATTCCGAAGAAAGCTCTCAAAAATAATTATTCTGGAGATCGCAATGTTTGTACAAGTATTTATTTTCTTTTGACTTCAGAAAGTTTTTCAGCATTTCATAAAATTTACCAGGATGAAATCTGGCATTTTTATCAAGGCTCAGGAATCAGTCTGCAAATCATTTCCGCATCTGGTGAACATTCAGAAATAATGATTGGAAATAATCTTCAGAAAAATGAGCATTTGCAATATGTTATTCCGGGAGGAAATTATTTTGCGGCCAGCGTCCAGGAACCAGATTCCTTTGCTTTGGTTGGTTGTACCGTAGCTCCAGGTTTTGATTTTGATGATTTTTACATACCTAAACGTGAAGAATTATTAAAAAAATTTCCCCGGCATGCCAATGTCATCCATCAATATACCAGGGAAAATTAAAGCTACCACTAAGCGTTCTAGTCCTTACGATTTTCAACTTTTATGATACTTCCGTCTTTACGAAATTCCACGTCCATGTTTTTTCCTTTTTGCTTGAATTCCACATCATAGAATTCACCTTCCTTCGCATTCATCACATGTTCCACTTCAGTGATTTCACGGTCAGCATATTTTTCTTCAATAATTTGTTTCACCACTTCTGGAAGTTCCTCTTTATCAATACTATTTTCTGTCTCGACCCAACTTCCATCAGCATTAAAATCGGCCCGGTATTTGATCCCGTCTTTTTTGAAATGAGCTTCCCAGTAATCGTGGTCATCCTGTTTCCAGTCGGGATCGTCTTCTCCCGGATATTTCTTTTGGAAATTTTCTTGAACCGCTAACGGAGCTCCATCTTTTTCACTTTTTTGGTCCTTTTTCTTTTCCTGGCAGCTCAGCAGGCTTACTGAAAAAATGGCCAGGATTAAAAAACTAAATCTTTTCATAATTATTGGTTTTATCCAAATTTACGATAGCTTTGAAGGGCAAATCGCTAAGATTCTGCTAAAAGTCACGGTGATAAAAAGTTATTTTATTCCTAAAATCTCCAAGATGATCCAACTTCAACAAACCAATTCTGAAAATGCCGATTTTCGCAAACTCGTTCAGGATTTAGATAAGTACCTGGCAGTTTGTGATGGCGATGAGCATGGTTTTTACGATCAGTTCAACAAACTGGACCAGTTAGACCATGTGATTGTGGCTTATGCGGAAAATGTTCCTGTGGGCTGTGGGGCTTTTAAGAAATTCGGAAGCGATTCCGTAGAGATCAAGCGGATGTATGTAAAACCGGAATATCGAAACCAGGGTTTGGCTTCTATGATTCTTCGGGAATTGGAGAATTGGGCTGAATCATTAGGTTTTGCTGAAGTTTATCTTGAAACCGGAAAGCGCCAGACTGAAGCGGTGGCATTTTATCAAAAATTAGCATATCAGGTTATTCCAAATTATCCGCCGTATGAAAATATGGAAAACAGCCTGTGTTTTCAGAAGAAATTTTAGGCCTCTTCCCCTTCCCTTTCATGCGCTTCCACATCTTTTTGCAAATCCAGTTTTCTGAAAGAGGGGAAAATACCGCCCATACCAAGAACTGTTAGTAAGGTCATACTTCCACCAAATACTACTGCAGGGACTGTTCCCATTAACCTGGCGGTAAGTCCGCTCTCGAAAGCTCCCAGTTCATTGGAAGATCCTACGAAAATAGAATTCACTGAAGAAACCCTGCCCCGCATATGATCGGGTGTTTTTAGTTGCAGAATGGTTTGCCTGATGACCATGGAAACCCCATCAGTAATACCGCTTAAGAATAGTGCGAAAACCGAGAGCCAGAAATATTCAGAAATTCCGAAGAGGATGATACTGAGACCAAAACCGAAAACGGCTAGAAGCAATTTCATCCCGGCTCGTTTATTCAGCGGGTAGTAGGCCGAAGTGAACATGATGATGACCGCACCCACTGCCGGAGCTGCCCGTAAAATGCCAAATCCCTGGGCTCCTACTTTCAGAATATCCTGTGCGAAAACCGGTAATAGCGCCACTGCTCCGCCAAAGAGCACGGCGACCATATCCAGGGCAATGGCACCAAAAATGACTTTTTTACGAAAGACAAAATAAATACCTTCTTTTAAACTTTTGAAAACTGGCTCCCCAATTTTTGGATTCAGAATCGGTTTTTTTGAAATGGCCGTTAGACACAATAACGCAATGATCACAAAACCGAAAATCAGCAGCATGGACCAGTGTACCCCAATCCAGTGAATACTGAAACCTGCCAGAGCCGGGCCTAATACAGATGCGAGCTGCCACACGGAACTGTTCCAGGTTGCCGCGTTGGGATAGATCTTTTTAGGAACGATGAGCCCGAATAACGAGAAGTTGACAGGCCCAAGAAATGCCCTTACGATACCGCCGATGAAAATGAGGAAGTATATGGCATAAAGGGTGAATTTGGTACTCAGTCCATCAGTTACCGTTGGCCAGGTTAACAGGAATAATCCAATGCTGATCACTGAAAATCCCAGTAAACACTTCAGTAATAAGCCTTTTTTTTCTTTTTGATCCACGATATGACCGGCAAAAAGCGCTAAGGAAACTGCGGGAATTACCTCCATAAGTCCAATAATCCCCAATGAAAACGGATCTTTCGTAAGATTATACACTTCCCATTCAATCACGATGAACTGCATGGTACGTGCGAAAACAAAAGCGAATCGCAACAGCAAAAACATTCGGAATTCACCGTAACGCAGCGCCGCATAAGGATCGGTTTTAGGCATGGGATATTGGGATAAACTTATTGACTTTCAAATGTAACCATTCAGCAGAATTCTGTTTTCTGAAAAAAGCAAAAAAAAAGCACAAACTCAAAGAGCTGTGCTTTTTAATATCACTAATGTAAACCTTAGATTTTGTTTCCGTGGATATCCAGCTCCACAACCGGTTTTCCAAGTTTTTTCACTTCTTCCAATTGCGTGGCCTTATCACCAACCACCACATAAATCATTTCATATTCTGAAAGATATTCATTGATCACCTCCTTAAAATCTTCTTCTTTCATCTCCATCAACTCTTCCTGCATATCTTCAATATAAGAAGGATCTTTGCCATATTTACTGATTTCTCTTAAAATGCCCAGCTTTGCACCGAGGCTTTCATAAGCGCGGGTGTTTTCTTTGAGCAGTTTGTTCTGGGTAAGTTTTACTTCTTCCGCCCCAAAATCGGCTGCGTAATTCTGAACCATTTCCTCAATAATTTCCAGAGAAGATAGCGTTGCATTGGCTCTTACGCTGGTACGGATATAAAATGGAGAAACTTCCAGGTTATCTGAAATGCCGGAATACGCACCGTAAGTATAGCCTTTTTCGATCCGCAGGGTTTGAAACAATTTCCCGCTGGAGCCGCCACCAAGAATTTCATTGGCAAAATTCAGTTTTGCCGCATCGCTGTCTTCTCCGGAAAGCACGAGCTTCCCAATGAGGATAACCGATTGCTTGGCATCTGGCACATCGATAAAATAGAGCTTCCCTCCTTCTCCTTCCGGCTGAATCTCATCATTGGCTATCTCAGGCGATGCATTTTTCCAACTGGCAGAAAAATCCTGGAGTGTTTGCTGAACTTCGGGTTTGGTAATTGACCCAACCACATGAAAACTCGCATTTTCTGGAGCTAATTGGGAATAATAGGCCTGTAAGTCCGCTATTGTAATAGCCTGAGCAGATTCCATAGTTCCCATTCCCGGCACGCCAAAACTGTTATCTTTTCCATAGAGCAGTCTATAAAAAACAGTCTGAGCGATCGCCTGCGGATTGGCTTCCATACCTTTCAGATTGGTTTGCAGCGCGCTTTTCAATCGGTCGAACTCCTTTTCATCCCATCGTGGTTCCAGCATGATCTCCTGAACCAGTTCCATGGTAGGTTCAAAATTTTTGGCCAGACAGGTTCCAGTAATATGAAGGTCTTCGTTGGAACTATACATATAAATACTAGCTCCCAAAAGACCTATTGCTTCCTCCAGTTCGGCCGGCGTTTTAGACGCGGTTCCCTGCATCATCAAATCGGTTAATAGGGACGCGACACCCGGTTTGTTTTCAGGATCCAGTAGCTGTCCTCCGGGAATACTAATGTCGAATTGGACCAGTGGTACTTCCCGATTCTCAATTCCATAGATTTCCATACCATTAGAGAGTTCGGCTGTCCACACCTCAGGAGATTGAAACAGTGGCAACTCCCCAAAATCAGGCTCGCTGCGGTCATATTTTGACTCTGTTTTCTGATAATCGGCTTCTTCACCCTGGCTAACTTCTTCGCTTGCAACATCGCTTTTTACTTCCTCAATCCATACTTCAGCTTCTTCGGAACCCGATACAGCCAGATCCACGTTTCCTTTTGGCACAAAACTGGTCATGACATAGGCTTTATCCTGAATGTATTTCTGGTAGACATTCATCACATCTGCTGCTGAAACTGCATTGGTCAATTCCGCAGTTTTACTGATGTAACCAGGATCATTGTTGAATTCATTATCCTGTACCAACTGGAATGCTTTATTCAGAATGGTGCTTACACCCTGGTATAACTGAGTTTCGAGTTCAGCCTTGATGCGTTTTAATTCCTGATGGTCAACGCCATTCTTTTCAAAATCTGAAAGACCTTTTTCGATTGCCAGCTTCACGCTATCCAGATCGGTATTTGCATTGGCTCGAACGCGGAAGATGAATTCACCGGCCAGCTCATTGCTGCTTTGATAAGTTCCCACATTGGGAGCCAATTTTGCCTCTTCTACCACGCTTTTGTACAAGGGTGATTTTTTGCTTCCACTCAACAGCTGTCCCAGAATTTGCAAGGCATACATGTCTTTGTTGTAATCTTCTACCGTTGGGAATACCATTCTTAGTTCCGGTAATTTGGCAAAATTATCTTCAAAATAGAGCGATTTTGTTTCTTGCAGTTGTACGGGTTTTGCTTCTATTGGAGCCACTTCAGGGCCGCCGGGGATTTCTCCAAACCATCTCTTCACTAGCTCCTTGGTCTTTTCCACATCGATATCCCCGGCAATGACTAGTGAGGCATTACTGGCTCCATAATATTGGTTATAAAATTCCTTGACATCTTCCAGGGTGGCCGATTGAAGATCTGGTAGTTGACCAATAACCGTCCAGTTGTAAGGATGGTCTTTCGGATAGAGATTTTTCCTGATTACTTCATCAGTATAACCGTAAGGAGAGTTATCCACGCGTTCCCGTTTTTCATTTTTCACGACCTGTTTTTCACGCTCTAGCGCTGCCTGCGTTACCGTGTTGATCATGTATCCAAATCGATCAGAGTCGATCCACAGGATCTTTTCAAAAGCATCTTTCGGGACTACTTCATAATATACGGTTCCATCGCTCCAGGTTCCACCATTTCGACTTCCACCCCACTCCGGGATCATCTTACGGTTAGCACCGCGAGGCACATTTTCCGAATCATTAAAGCTCATGTGCTCAAAGAAATGGGCAAAGCCGGTCTTACCAGGTTTTTCTCTATTGGAACCTACGTGCATCATGGTAGCTACTGCCACAATTGGGTCGCTATGATCCTCATGCAGAATCACTTCGAGACCGTTATCTAAAGTGAATTTTTCATAATCTATTTTAAAGTCGCTTGCAGTATTTGTTGCGTTTTGTGACTGACTGAATAGTATATTTCCGGCAACAACCGTTACCAGGAACAAAAGGTATTTGTTTCTCATAAATGTAAATTTTGTTGGATGATTTCTAAAAATAAACAATTCAGGTTAAAACCTGGGAAAGTTTATCTATTAAAGAAATCCAAAAGACCGTGGTCGTGTTTCTTCAGAATTGTACATTCACTAAAAATCTACCCATGGCAGCAGGAGGATCGAACATCGCTATTTACGGAGCGATCGCAGCAAATATTCTAATCGCAATCAGCAAATTCATAGCTTCATTTTTCACCGGAAGTTCAGCGATGCTGGCGGAAGGAATTCATTCGCTGGTTGATACGGGTAATGGTTTACTATTGTTACTCGGCATTAAAAAATCCAAACAGAAACCAGATAAACAACATCCATTTGGATACGGGAAGGAAGTATATTTCTGGAGTTTTGTGGTGAGTATCCTGATTTTTGCGCTCGGTGGTGGTTTTGCGATCTATGAAGGTGTACACGCCCTTCAGGATCCTCATACCATGGAAGATCCTACCTGGAATTATATCGTGCTGGTCGCTGCGATCTTATTCGAAGGAACTTCTTTAGTAATTGCTGTGCGGACCTTCAATAAATCGAGGAAGACGAAATCCAAGAACCTGATCAAAAATATCATCCGTAGTAAAGACGCCTCCACGTTTGCGGTAATTATTGAAGATACCGCTGCAGTCACTGGCCTATTTATCGCTCTTCTGGGGGTGTTCCTGGCTCAGGAACTGGATAACCCACTAATAGACGGTGGCGCTTCCATAGTTATCGGTGCGATTCTATTAACGGTGGCAACTTTTCTGGCCCATGAAAGCAAAGGCCTGTTACTGGGAGAAAGTGCCCAGCCGGAAGTGATCGAAGATGTGGATAGGATCATCAATTCTAACCCGCATATCTTGAATTCGAATATTCCGCAGACGATGCATTTTAGTCCGGATCAAATTTTACTTATTGTTGAAGTAGATATTACAGATGATTTGCAGCTGGTGGAAGCGGAAGAGATCATTGACAAGCTTCGGAAAGAGATCAAGGAAAAACATCCCAAAATTAGGGAAGTCTATATTCAAACAACCAATCATTTGGAACCGAAAATTGCATAAAAAAAGCCATCAAATGATGGCTTTAGTTCTGTATATCAGGTTATCGCTTAGTCGATTAGCTCAACATTAATAGCATTAATTCCTTTTCTACCTTGTTCTGTCTCGAATCTCACTCGGTCATTTTCACGAATATCGTCGATAAGACCACTTTGGTGTACAAAGATATCTTCCTGTGAATCGTCTGAATTAATAAAACCAAATCCTTTGGTATTATTGAAAAATTTTACTTTACCTTCTTGCATTATATTGCATATTAAATATTACTATGTTGCCATGCTCGTTTATAGATTGTATGGCTTCCAATCTTCAATGATAATTAAATAGAGAAGTAAACTTACTAGAAAGAATTCCGTTGGGAATTTAAAAAGTGGAGAAAACTAAAATATTTACGGTGCAAACCTAGCGCAAATATTTGGATAAGTTTGCATGATTATCAAAATCTTGTAAAAATATATTCTTTACTGGTTTACAGCTTTTTAACTCTTACAGCATTCAGGCCGCGCATTCCCTGTTCCAGTTCAAAAGAAACCTTATCATTTTCCATGATCTCTTCCTCGAGTCCGCTAACGTGAACAAAGTATTTTTCACCGGTAGTTTTACCAATGATGAATCCAAAACCTTTAGAATGATCGAAAAATGAGACTTTTCCTTCGGTGTCCAGAATAACTTCCTCCTCCTCGCGATCTTCTTTCTTGGGTACTGAAATTTCAATGTCTTCTGCCTGTACCTCCACTTTTTCCGATGAATCTGGTGGTGTATCAGTGAGATTACCATTGGCATCCACGTAGGCAATCATATCTTCGAAGGAACCGCCTTTATTGGAGTTTTCTTTGCGCTCCAGCCTTCTGGCTTCTTTTTCCTTCTTCTTTTTAAGCTTCTTTTTTTCTTTTTCGCGTTTGTTTTGAGTTTGTCCGGATCTTGCCATTCACAAATTTTATGTTACTATTCGCCTTGCAATTTCAATGCGTTGAACCACTAAACGAATACCAGAAAATGTAATGTGTAAGATTATCTTTTGAAGAATTTATTCAGCGAGAGCAATGGTTTTTCAACCTGCACCGAAATTTTTTCAAAGGTACGCGAAAAAAAGGGTTTTCAATAATTTATGCGGAAAATCTCTGGTTTCAAATCGTTAATTCTTTGATCAGGAGTCTTTTTCATTAAGATATTTAAAAACTGCGGAAAAATCCAGGTCGGCCATATTCTTATGTTTTGCCAGCCCATACACTTCTTTCGCGGCATTGGTAAGCGGGCTTGGCTGGCCATATTCGTATGCGGTTTCCGTAAATAAATGCAAATCTTTCTGAAGATGCTTCAGTGGGAAATTAGGCTCGTAGTTGTTTTCTTCGATCCGGCTTCTGAAAACATCAAGAATTGGCGCGGTAACGGGCGTTTTCAAAAGAATATCCATCCCGGTTTTTTTATCAATTCCCATGGCCATTCCCAAATTCAGACTTTCAGAAAAAGCCAGCATACTTTGTCCCAGAAGCTGGTTGATCATAATTTTCATGGCCGAACCTTTGCCGTGTGGTCCCACATGAATGGCATCTTTTCCCATTTTGTCCAGCAATGATTTCACCTCTTCCAGGTCTTGCTGCTCCCCTCCTACGAGAAATAACAATTGCGCATCGGCTGCTGCAGCTTTGGAACCGGAAACCGGCGCGTCCAGAAATCGGATATTCTTTTGAGTGGCCAGCTTGGCCATTTTCTCACTGAAGGATGGATTCACGGTGCTGGAATCTACCCAAATGGCATTTTCGGGTAAACCTTCTAGAAAACCATTATCGCCAGTTGCTAGTTCTTCCACTACCTGAGGGTTTTCAAGCATTGTAAAAAGAACCTGTACATCTTCGGCAGCCTCAGAAGGCGTATTAGCCCATTCTGCACCTTGTTTCAGTAAATGTTGTGCCTTGCTTTTAGTGCGGTTGTATACCTTCAGGTCATAACCGGCATTTTGAAGGTTGGCCGCCATCCGGCTACCCATAATTCCCAGGCCAATAAATCCAATTTTCATGCTTTCTGATTTGAAATCAAATTTACAAGGAAAGAAACAGTGAAACAATCTGTTGCTGATTTTAGCAAAAGTTTATGAAGGAACTTCAGGTAAACCGGAACTGCTGGATTATTTTCAAAAGAAAAATTGAAAATGAAAGCTGTAGGATTTAAAAAATCACTTCCCATAGAGGAAGAGAATTCGTTTATAGAATTTGAAACTGAGCAACCCAGACCAGAACCAAAAGATATCCTGGTACGCATTCAGGCTGTTTCCGTAAACCCGGTAGATTATAAAATTCGGCAAAGTGCCGCAAAAGAAGCACTGGATACCCCGAAGATCATTGGTTGGGATGCCGCCGGGATTGTAGAGGATGTTGGAGCTGAAGTCACCATGTTTCAGAAGGGTGACGAAGTTTGGTATAGCGGCGACCTAACCCGCCCGGGTTGTAATGCCGAATATCAGGTAGTTGATGAACGTCTAGTTTCCCTTAAACCTAAAAACCTGAACTGGCAGGAAGCCGCTGCAATGCCTCTAACCACTCTTACGGCCTGGGAATGTATTTTTGACCGAATGCACATTTCCAGGGATTCCGGTGAGGACAAGAATATTTTAATTATTGGCGGCGCCGGTGGGGTTGGATCTATCGCCATCCAGCTGTTGAAAAAACTGACCAAACTGGAGGTCATCGCTACTGCTTCCAGAAAAGAAACAGCCGACTGGTGCAAAGAAATTGGGGCCGACAAAGTTGTAAACCATTATGAGCTGGATAAGGAACTACCGGAAGAAAACAGTATTGATTATATCCTCAATTTCGCCGATACTTCCGGCCACTGGGAAAACATGGCCCGGCTTATCGCGCCAGAGGGAGCCATAAGCTGTGTCGTTAATACCACCAAAAAGGTTGATCTTAATTTACTCAAAAATAAAAGTGTTAGTTTTCATTGGGAATTGATGTTTACCAGGCCAAAGTTCCAAACTTCTTCTAGGATCAGGCAACATGAAATTCTGGATGAAACCAGAAAACTCTTTGAATCTGGACAATTGAAAACGACCCTGGAAAAACATTTTGAAGGTCTCAAAGCTGAAACTTTTAAAGAAGTGCATAAACTTCAGGAAAGTGGGGAATCGATCGGGAAAAATGTGATCGTATTTTAAGAGCAAGGCTTCCAAAAGGGAGCCTTAATCTTTTACAGGCACCATATAAACCGGAACCTTGGTTTTTTCCAAAACGTGGGAGGCGGTAGTTCCCATCAAAACCTTTTCCAGTACAGAGTGACTATGGGTTCCCATGACAATAAGGTCAGCCTGCCATTCTTCAGCATAGTCTAAGAGAGCCGAAGCCGTATTTCCTTCTGCCAGGTGTGTGGTGACCGCAGGATCATTCAGGTGGTCGGCCGCGGTTTTTAAAAAATCTTCAGCGACTTTTCGAAGCTGGGAACTGATCTCGATATCAACCTGCATTTCATTGTAGCCTTCATACCCCATGAACGCAGGATAATTCATGCCGTAATAATGAACTTCAGCCAAAACGTGAACAAGGCAAATTTGAGCGTCCATGGTTTTTGCCAGTTCATAACCTTGTTGCACCACAATTTCGGAATGTGGATTATAGTCAACGGCTATCAGTACTTTTTTCATGATTCCTGTTTTCTAAACTTACTTAAAGATAGTTAATAAATGGCATTTTCATCACGAATTCTGAAGCTAATTCAGCAATTATAGCGGTCTGAAATTTAGTGGGTTGAGCTGTTTTTTATACGATTTTTGCAGTATCTTTATAAGACAAACCAATAAAATCAACGCCGTATGAAAACTACTCGAGAAGCGGCACGTGAGGCCAGTCATGATGCGCTTGTTCATGACCTAAAGGAATTGCTTGAGCGCAATTATGATGCGGAAAAAGGCTATAAAAAAGCCATGGAACACACCTCCAACGATCATTTGAAAAGATTTCTGAAAAACCAGGCCGCCAGGAGAAATCATTTTGCTACTGAAATTGATAACAAACTACACGCGCTGAATGAACATCACATCAGCGATGGAGGCTCGGTCCTCGGAAATTTACACCGGTTCTGGCTCGAATTCAGAAGCTCATTAAGCAAACATGATGATGAATCACTTCTAGAAGAATGTATCAGGGGCGAAAAATCCAGTGTCCGCATTTATGAGAAAAAGCTGAAAGATCATACGTTTCCGACTGATATTAGGCTGATGCTGGAAAAGCAACTGGAAACCATTCGAAATGTGCTGAAAGAAGTAAAAATTTTAGAGGATCTGGAAGACTGATCCGTTTTAATTTTTAACCACAATTAACTGGGCTTTGGCACCGGTAAGGAGATTCCATTCCTTTTTTGCAAGCTGTTCCCCTTTTTCACTCAGTACTCGTAGTTCAGCAGTGTTAGGACCAGAGGTTCCCTGGTTCAAGGCTACAAACTCGATGCTGTTAAAACCATCCTGTAGATGGACTAGTACAGGCGTAAATCCGCCCTGTAAAGGCATATTTTCGTTTACCACCTGCCCGTTCACGATGATCTTCACGCGATCACCGTCTACGTATTCATGATCCCGACAGTAAACTTCTACGAATTTACCATTGGTGATCACGTTACCAAGATTTTGATCGTTGCGATATTCCTCTTTGGCAGCCTTGTCTTTAGACCATCGTTGCTTGACAGCATCTGCTTCTGTCATCAAATTATTTGGGTTCTCCCGAAGATCTATCGCCTTGGGTTTGTCTTTTAAAAACTGACTCTCGGTTTCGGTCTCTTCTCTTCTGAAAATGGGAAAACCGCTGGAGGTTTCTTCAGCTTTAATGACCTTACCAGAGTTGCTGGTAGTTGGAAGCTCCTGAGCCTGTAGAAAGCTCAAACCGGCCGCCGATATAAATAGGTATAGGAATAGTATTCTTCGCATGATTTACAATTTACGAGCAATTCATGAATATCAAAAATATCGCCAAAAATACTATTCCTGATTAAATTCCTTTTTATTCCTGCGGAAAATCAGGGTTTGCCATGACTTCCTCTATTTGCATGGTGTGCCTGGCGGTATGTCCTGCAAGGAATAGTACTAATTGGTGCGCATCTACAACGGCGAATGGAAATTCAAAAGTATGCGCATACATATCAGCTTCAGTATTTTCCAGGTAAGCCGTGATTTCCTCTCGTTGCATTTCAAAAGCTTCGATCGCCTCCTCCAATGATGCGTAGGCATTAGATGGTTCCAGATTTGCCGCCGCTTTAGCTTTTTGTTCACGATTGGTAATCATCCCAATTAAAGCTTCGTCATCCATACTCACCTCAGCTTCTTCGTCGCTTTCAGAATCTAAAGTTTGTTGCAGTAATTGGAACAATTCAGCTTCGGTTTTATTGATATGCTCCATACATTCCGCAATAGACCAGGTGTTCGCATCTGGTTTGAACTGAAATTGTGCCTGGCTAAGCCCTTCTACTGTTTCTTCGAGGTGACCAGAGGTTTCCTCAAGGTATTCCATTACGTCTTTCGGTGGGTTGTTGTCCAGTGAAAATACCGGTGCCAGCAACAAAGCTACAGTAATTAATAGATGTTTCATGTTTTTGTGAGTTTAGTGGATAGTTTTCTGTTTCGATCAAACTAACAAACATTTATCGAGCTGGTTGTTAGATGGTTGACCTTACTAAATATACTTTAAATTTTACAGATAATTTTATTGTTCTATTATCAAAATCATTTTCAGAAGCCTCAAAAAATAAGATTCTGTTGGAATATGCTTATTTTTAGGTTCCAAAACTGAATTCATGCAGGTACATCACCTTACTAAAACTGATTCTATTGCCGGGAAATTCGTGGCACAGCTACGAGATATTTCCATCCAGAACGATCGACTTCGCTTCCGTAGAAATATCGAAAGACTGGGAGAGATATTGGGTTATGAACTGAGTAAAACACTTTCTTTTTCAGAAAAACAAATCCAAACGCCATTAGGAAAATCCATACAATTTCTGCCAGATGACGAGATCGTGATTTGTTCCATTCTAAGAGCCGGCCTACCATTACACCAGGGTTTGCTGAATTATTTTGATGATGCCGAGAATTCTTTTATTTCAGCTTATCGTCACCATCCTAACAATGATGAACAATTTGAAATTCTGGTGGAATACCTGGCTTCACCCTCACTGGAAGGTAAAACATTGATCCTGGCAGATCCCATGCTGGCTACCGGCCGATCTTTCGTGAATGTATATAAGGCTCTGCAGAAAATGGGTACACCGGAAACCATTCATCTGGTATCCATCATAGGTTCAGAGGAAGGAATTGAGTACCTGGAAAAAGAACTACCCGAAAAAACACAACTCTGGATCGCTGCGGTAGACGGAAAGCTGGATAAGAACGGTTATAT
This sequence comes from Christiangramia flava JLT2011, assembly GCF_001951155.1. Lineage (NCBI taxonomy): Bacteria > Pseudomonadati > Bacteroidota > Flavobacteriia > Flavobacteriales > Flavobacteriaceae > Christiangramia > Christiangramia flava. Next base: position 3,606,655 of record NZ_CP016359.1, on the reverse strand, counting down.
CGTTCCCGGTCTTGGCGATGCGGGTGATCTATGCTTCGGAAATAAATTGCAGCACTAGAAAGGATAACCAATCCCGAAATTCAGCACCGGTCTTCCAAAATCAAAGACCCATTCCGGGCCGTTTGGCAAATTGGGATCATGGAAAGGAAAGGCCAGGTCTACACGGATTACAAAATTCTGTATATCCACTCGAAGCCCTGCTCCACCACCAATTCCCAGTTCATTTATAAAATTAGAACTGAAAGCGCCTCTTGGCGGATCGGTTTCTGAAGTTCTGGAAGCCTTTGCAACCTTTGGTGTATTCCAGACGTTCCCGGCATCGATGAAAAAAGCACCATTCAGGTAGGTGATCAGCGGGAAACGATATTCGGCATTTGCTTCCAGCCTGATGTTTCCGCTTTGATCAAAATAGCCGACTGTGCTGGAAGCCGGATCATTGGCATCTGCTTGCTGCGGGTAATATGTTCCCGGCCCAAGTGACCTGATTCGGAAGGCGCGAACGCTATATGGACCACCGGAAAAATATTGCTTGCTGAAAGGCAACACTTCAGAATTACCATAAGGAATGCCAATTCCCGCGAATAATCTCGTGGCGATCACATGATTATTTGGCAATCTGAAATGGTAATGCCAATCCCCGTCAATTTTGGCGTATTGTGCATATTCCAGCCCAAACACTTCCTTATTTCCCGATGGAGCTTCTTTTCCCAACAAACTCACAGTATTTCCTGCGACGTCCAGATTGGAATTAAAAAAGAAGGCATGTTTTTTATTGGTATCGATCAATCCATTATAGATAAAACTGTACGTAAGCCCGGAAATAAATTCCTGGTCAAAACTGCTTCGGAGAAAGGGATTTTCTTCCAGAATTTTATCAAATTCCGGCGAAGTATTGGTCAAACTAACATAATTCAGGCTGATAGGTGTAAGCTCATGCGATACGTATTTATTAGCATTCCAGAACCAGCCAAAACTTGCTGAAACAGATCCTAATGTAAAAAGTTTACTCCGGTTCAGTAAATCACCCGCGAGGCTGATCTTCGTTCGCGGAATATCATATTTGAAAAAATTGTTATTGACCTCTATCGGAAAAATGAGCCTGGGTATGATCAGATCATTCTTTAGTCCAAGCTGTAAACTACTCAAGCGCTCTCCGGAAGAAACCTGGAACTCGTATCCCACATTTGCGGAAATATTGAGGCTTTCTCCGCCTTTAAATAAGTTTCGGTTGGCAAACGTTACCGCCAGATGCGGCCCGGTAAAACTGTTTGATTTTGTTACTGCCTGTAATTCTGCACGAATCGCACGTTTCTTAAGAGGGCTCAAATAGATATTTGCCTGAAGCAGGCCAATACTGTCAGTAGCCAGTGTATCGATCTCTTCGTATTCAATATTCACAAATTTGTAGGAACCTATGGAACCAAGTCGGCGACTGGTATTCCGGGAAATTTCAGGATCGTAATAATCGCCGGTTTCGATAAGAATATAAGGATCCAGTCTTTCCGGTTTGAAAAATATATTCTCCTGAAAATAATTCTTGTTCTTATATCTTTTGAAATTTCTGGTGATCGAATCTTCGTCGATATTATAATTCGCGTACACATTCACATTTGAAATCTCATAAGGGATAATAGATTTCGCCGGAACATTTTTCTTGAGTTTCAAATAAAGGTCAAAACGCTTCGTGTCATATTGGTTAGTATCTGCCTCGAACAGTAGAAAGCCCGGGTTAAAATTATAATAACCGCTTTGCTTGAGATCTGCATCAATTCGTTCCCTTTCTGCTTTGAGATCGGGCAGGTCAAACCGCATACCCTTTTCCAGGAGTGAATTATCCATTTTTCTTTTGATTTCCGTATAAACCAGCATCGTGTCCGTATCGAGCTGGTAAGTTTCCATTGTATATGGTTCCGGAACTCTTAGTTTAAAGGATGCCATTCCAGTTTTAGCCTTCGCATTTATGGCGGTATCTGAAGAAACCCTGCTGTAAAAGAATCCGCGGTTTTCGAGACGATTTAGTAATAGATCTTCGGTATTGGTCAAATCTACTTCAGAAATATAGACGGGTTCCTCTCCAAAATTTTTATTCAGGAATTTATTGATAAAACCGGGTTTTTCGCGGTTCGCTTTATAATAGAAATACACACCGGGATAGCCACCCAGGATCTTCGAATTGGGCTGCGGACGGAGTACATTTTCCAGTTCTGCTTTCAACTGAGGTTCATCCTTGATGGTGGTATCAGCTTCGATTTCAATATCCGCGCCCGTGTAGAGATATTCATCTTCAGGAATAAATTTTTTCACGCTGCAGGAATACAGCGCGATAAAGATGATACATATCCAAACGATCGAACTAATTCTCTTCATCCCGGGTAGCTTTATCATTATTGGAAGCAGCCTCGGCCTCCTGCTCTTTTTTATTTTCCTGTTGCTTGTTAGCCTCTTCCACCACGGCCTTCTCAAAAAGCTCCTTGAATTTGTTGAATTCTTTAGTGAAGATGAGTGATATTCCGCTTACGATAAGCTGCCCGTCTATCACATTTTCAAACTGATTTCTTCGGAAACCTTTGATTCTCCAAACTCCCTGTTCATCTAAAAGATACGCAATACTTACGGTCCCGATCAGTGGACTCGATTCCTGGCCGGGTGTATTGCCACCCTGAATGTCCACCTCACTCCCAACCTGCACCACCAGGCGATCTTCCATAAAGGCTTTTTGGGCATTAATATTCAGTTGTGTGCGGTCTTCCGGCGTTTCTCCCTGGTAATCAGTAAAACTGTCTACATCAAAATTGAGCTGCACACCACTATCCCCCAGAATTCGGCTGGAGAGCATGTTCAACTGGTCAGAAAGGGCATTATTCAGGTTGTCTCGAGCCACTGCAAGGGTTCCTCCCTCAGCACCACTGCTGGATGACGGAAAAAAGCGATTGAGGACCAGTAAAGAAAATACCTGTTTATTCAGTTCCGCTTCCTGGTTGTTCAATTGCTGGATCTGGCCGTAAATTTGCCCGCCGCCGGCTCCCTGTTCATCCTGTGGCATATCGAGGCTGAACGTGATCTTTGGTTCGGTAAGTTCGCCATCCACGTTCAGGTATACCAGGAACGGATAATCATTTTTAAAAGAACCCTGTTCCTGTGGGGCCATTCCGCTGATCCTGGTAGCCATTAAAGAAGATGCAGAGGTCTCTACCCGATAGATCGCCCGAACGTCCATTTTGGCATCAAAAGGATCACCAGACCACGAAACACGGCTGCCATCAGCTATATCGAATCGTCTTTTCACCAGATTATAAAGGCTCATTTCGTAGAAACCATCATTGATGTCATAAACCCCACTTAGCGACATTCGGCCGTTGGGATACATATTGTAAATAAGATCGCCTTCTCCCTGGACCTGGAACTTATCGCCAGTACTTTCATTCAGGATCACGCGGAAGACGGCATCCTCGTCAACCCTGACACGGGTATAAATATCGTAGCCTGAAACCACGTAAGACTCTTCCTCGGTTTGAGTGAGAATATCATCCGGGTTTTCTTTATTGACGAAAATGACTACCCCATCACGATCCTTGATCTGCATTTCAGTTTCAGGGATCACATACGTAAAATCAGTATTTTCATTAATGGTAAGATCGGCATTGACGATAGGCAGGTTGAGGTCTCCGGTGATCTTGGCATCCACATCAACGATTGCTTTTCCGTAGAAAAGGTCATTATCTTCTTCCGTTGAATTCAGCAGCTGAAAATTTTTGGCCTGCAGATCTAAATTGAAACCGGGATTCAACAGGCTTTCCGTTATAATTTCACCATTCAGCACAAAGGCATTGCCATTCGAATCCTGAATATTGAAATTGTCAAAATAGGCACCGTTCGTATCAATTCTTAGGGTTTCATTCGGAAGGTTGAATTCTGAATTGAGCATGGCCACATTAAAACTAGCCTGGTTGAATTGCAGGTTTCCAGAGTATTCCGGTTCTACCACTGTTCCCTTGAGTTTGATATTTCCTGAGAAACTACCACTTCCGTCCTTAACGGCTCCGAGTGTAAAACCTTTTAAGGCCTGCATCTGAAACTCATTAATATCCAGGTTCATATCCAGTTCAGCCGAAGGTTCTGCCGCCACGTATGCCCCGGTAAGGTCCAGGTCAACAGCACCGCCTTTCAGCATCATTTCGAAATCGTAATTATTGAACCCGGCAGAATTGCCTTTTAGGGACAAGGTGTTCAGGTCTACTTCCATCACGCGAAACTGATTGATTTGCATATCTGCCAGTAAACCGGTTTCACCAAATGGTTCTTCCAGTACCACTTCCCCATTCAGGTTTCCTTGGGCGAGCTGGTTTTCAGGATTCAAATAGTTGAGCAGAGCGGCCAGTTTGAAATTGTTGAAAGCCAGTTTCAGTGATTCTTTGTCACTCTCCGGAGCATTGTTGCTCACCATCATTTCCTGGCCATTCCTAAAAAGCCTGAAATCCTGGAAGTGCAGGTAACCGGTGTCGTAACTAATGAGGTTGTTATCTGCAATATTCCAGGGATTTTTGTTGAGTATGAGACGGTTTGGTTCTACGTGGAATTTGAGCGTGTCACCCTGAAAATTCAGTTCCGAATTCACGTGGGCCAGAGTGTCATTTTCATACATAGAGCTGAACTCAAGCTGTAATTTTCTGTTCACTACACCCCCGTCTAGTTGCGTTCTTTTAATCGCTAAAGGTCCGGCCGTGAGTGCCTTGAAACCAAAATCAAAATTCAGGTCAGTATTATCTGAAAGCATTTCCAGTTTCAGGGAATCGATCTGGCTGCCCATATATTTGACGGACGGCAGATCAACAAAGGCATCCAGTTCCCGGTCTTTTTCCCGAAAATCGACATCTATATTCACCGTATCCAGTTCTTCCAGGTTTGGAATAAAAACTTTGTTCAATATTGGGGCTTCGCTGATCCTGGCGTTCAGTTTCAGGTTTACCGGGTTGATGATCGAATCTTCCTGGTAATTTTCGGTAACATATCGCTTAAAATGCCTATTAATAGCCTGCGTAAAGGCAATTGGGCTGGCATTCGATTGCAGGTCAAGATTCAGGATTCGGTTTTTGATATTGACCGCTGTGGTATCTTCGGTCACGAAAGCATGTGATTCAAAACTTCCGAGGAGATAGGTTTTATTGTTATAAACCGCAACCCCATCAATAATATCAGCTTCTACTTCATACTGGCTGGCATTCCCCTCATACCAGCCTTCGAGGGTAAAGCCGGTTTTGATCGTTTGTTGTGTAATGCCCAAAGCGCCGAGATCAGCCCCGTCAAGATAGATCGTAAAGTCCATTCTTGGTGAAACCGAATCAAGACTGACCGTAGTCTGTGCCTCCATATCGAGGTTGGCATCCTGGTAGATCAGGTTCACAGGGCCTTTGCCATTTTCCAGTTTCCCGTTTATGTCGATGTTTTCAAACTGATAACCATTATAGGTGAACGAACTGATGCGGGAATTAAGATCAGCGTTGAGATTCTCTACGTTATTACCACTACCCGTTGCTTTGATCGTGATATCCATATTGCCCAGAGCCTCGTTTTGGAGCAGTTTGCCAAGAGCGATACTATCGCCCTGTATCGTGGCATCAAAAGCCAGTTTTTCTCCGGAAGTAAATGTTCCGTCAATTGCTACGGAACCTTCGGAAGTCACCAAATTACTCGTTGTGGAAATATCTGTGGTGTTTCCACGGAAACTTCCCTGCAAACGCATATTTTCCGGAAGGCTGATTCCCAGATCAGATTCCTTTACAAAATGGAGCAGATCGGTTCTGCGCGTTCTGAAATCTACTTTCGGAAAATTAAATGCCAGTCGGTCAGGATCGGTCGCATTCAAAAGGTTTCCCGAGCCGTTGATCCTTGTATTTCTCCAGTTAAGGTTTACCGGATTCACGGAAAGATTGTCCAGTTTTCCGTTGATGCGAATAGCACCGGAAACCGGGGCCGAAGCCACAGCTCTGAAATATTCATTATTTCGAAGATCGGGTTGAAAACGATAAATTTCACGAAGCTGTAAGCGAATATTGGAAAGATTGGCCTGCAGGGAAGCGGTCTCTGGTTTATTGATTAGGTCGTTGATATCGGCAAACTGGAGTTGTGCATTTCCGGCAAGTCGGTTAGAATTGATCGCTGCCGTGAGATCCTGGAGTTTCATTTCCGTATTGCTCAGAAGGGCCTCAAATTGTAATTCCTGAACGGCTAATCCAGAAGCTTCCCGAAGATGCAGTTTCTGAACGTTCAGCTGTGCCTGCCCCCTTTCATAAGCGATTTGGTTGGAACTGAAATCCAGGCTATCAATTACTATATAGTTCGGATTGAATTCCGCGGAAGCTGTGGCGTCATCTACCACATAGCCAAAATAATTGTTTTCGAGATTGGTTTCAGAAATGTCAATTTTCCAACCAGCCCATTCAAAATTGGTGTTTTCAGGAGTACTTTGTGTGGTGGCTGAAGGTGATTTCATCTCCAGATCGATCGCGGAATTTTTAAGATCGATACTGGAAATACCAATAATACTATCTTTCAAATTGAAGTCGGCATCAGCAACTGAAAAATCATTGATATTGATTCCTGCCTGGATCGTATCTCCTACCGAGGCGTATTGAGCCTTGACGCGTTGAAGTTTCAGGTTTTCGACTCCCAAAATTGGCAAGGGTGTTTCCTCTTCATTGGAACTGGGAACATTTCTGGTCTGGTAAAAAGCAACATTGGCATCACTCAATAGCACTTCTTTCAAGCGGAAATTCATCTGGTCCAGATCGGTTTCCAGAAAAGAGGCCTGTAATTGCTTGAAATTCGCCTTTGTGTCAATACCGGTCACTTCATCCCGATAGCTGAGATCGATATCCTGAAGGTTGAAGTCTCCCAGATCGATCTTCATGGGTGAAGCGGTAGTATCGGCGGGTGTACTGCTGGCGGTGGTATCGCTGGCTGCCATGGCTTCCAGTAAAAATTCATAATTGAACCCGGAAATGGAATCTTCCCGGTAAATCCTGGCCTTGGCATTTTTCCATTCCAAACTGTTCAGGCTAAAAGAATTGCCTTTGATGATTGGTAAAAACGGGATATCGGCATTCAAACTTTCGGAATAAATAAGCGTATCGCCTTTCTGATCTTCTACATAGAGGTTGTCTACCTGTATATCTCCATTGAATTGCACGAATATGCGATCCAATCGAATCTCAGTCCCTGTTTTTTTGGAAATGGAGTTAATGAATTTGTCTTTAATGATATTCTGTCCCCACGGGCTGCGAATGAAAAGGATGACCAGCAATAAGAAAATGAGAATTCCCAGGATGATCTTTCCCAGAATTTTCAGAATCTTAAAAACGGTCTTTTTAGTATTTGCCAATCGGAAAGGGGGTTAAATCTCAAAGTTATTGCATCGCGGCCATAAAGGGAAAACATAAAACTCTAATTTATTCTAAACTTCTGTTAAAACTTAGGCTTCCGAAGACGGTAACTTCAGAAAGAATTGGGAAATAGAAAAGGCCGATTTGTGGAAAATGTTAACGAAGTGTGGAGATATTTCCACACAAATTTTAACATTTCTCAGATCAGATTTTCATGCTTTGACCAAATTATCTTCCACGATTAAATTCTCAAAATAGTTTCTAGTCCTTGATATTCATTGGTTTATCTGGTGTTCCCAATGGTTTTGAAACTCCTGAATACCATTCTGTGATTCCTGGAATTTTTCAAGTGGCATTATTGTAGCTTTTCATAAACCGTCTAAATAACGACCTAAAAATTATTTTTATGAAAAAAGCAATAACTGTATCAGTTTTGGCAGCAACCATGCTGGCATCTTGTGTTTCTAAGAAAAAGTATGTAGCTCTGGAAAGTGAGCTTAATGATACTAAAAGTACGCTTCAGAAAACAAGAGTTGAAAAAGAAGAAATCGAAGGAAAATACGCTGCAATCGAAGCCCGTGTGGCCGATTACAATGCGAAAATCAATTCTCTTAGAGAAGAGAACGATGGTATGATGGAAATGAACGATCTTACTGTGATGTCTAAAAATCACAAGGATAAGATGAGAGCTACCATCGCCAAAATGGATCCTGAAAAGGTGAAAGATGCGAAAACCCTGGAAGATTCTATCAATCTTGCCGTGTCTTACAACCTGAAACAAAACATTACTGAAGGCGGTGATGACGAGGATATCGACATCAAAGTGGACGAAACAGTAGTGATGATCAACGTTTCTGACAAACTGTTATTTGGAAGCGGAAGTTACAGAGTGACTCAAAAGGCACAACCACTTTTGAAAAAACTTGCTGAAGTGATCAATAGTGAACCTGCGATGGAAGTGATGATCGAAGGTCATACTGATGACAGAACAATGGTAAAAGACTCTTATTTGAAAGATAACTGGGATCTGAGTGTACGTCGTGCCACTTCAATCGTAAGATTGCTACAGGATAAATATGATGTGGATCCTTCAAAATTGATCGCAGCAGGACGTAGCAGCTACCAGCCTCTAGTGGAAAATACTTCTAAAGAGAATATGGCTAAGAACAGAAGAACCAGAATCGTGATCATTCCAAATCTGGATAAGTTCTTTGCGATGATGGAATCTGAAGATAACGTGGCTACTGTAAGTCAGTAATTAAAAATTTATATAGAGATCTAGAGAATAATTGGTGAAATGATATTCTTTAGCGTAAAAAAGTGAAGCTTCGGCTTCACTTTTTTTTATATCAGTATCCAAATGATCCAGGATGCGCCAAGGCCTGCGAATGCTATGATCGTGGTCATGAGCGTCCAGCTTTGGAAGGTTTGTTTTTCTGACAGCCCCAAATATTTTCCAACAAGCCAGAACCCACTATCGTTTACATGGGAAAATCCAGTAGCTCCGGAAGCGATTGCAATGACGATCAAAGCAATTTCAGGAGCTGAGAGATTTGCCGAAGCCAAAACCGGCGCGGTAATGCCAGCCGAAGTGATCATGGCAACCGTAGCCGAACCCTGTAGAATCCGAACCAATGCGGCGATCACAAACCCAAAAATTAATGGGTTTAAGACGCTATTTTCCAACGCTGAAGCCATCATATCTCCTGCCCCGGTTTCAATCAACACCTGTTTAAAAGCGCCACCAGCGCCGGTAAGTAAAATAATAACGCCCGCCGCTTCAAAAGATTTGGTGCCTATTTTCTGCAAGAATTCTTTAGACATACCTCTTTTAACACCAATGAAATACCAGGCCAACAGATTTGCTACGATCAGCGCGGTAAACGGGTGCCCCAACAATACAATAACTTCAGATAAACCTGATTCTTCGGGGAGATCAAAAATCAATTCGCTGGTTAAAAGTGTATTCAGAACGATCAAAAAAATTGGAACCGCAATAATGGCCAATATTAAAGCAGGGCTTGGCGCATCTTCCAACGGACTTTCAGATTCTGAAAAATGAATCGGTTCGATCGTGATTTTGGAAGCGATGAACCGGGCAAATACCGGACCTCCAAGTATGGACGCAGGAACACCTGCCAGTATTCCGAAGATGATCACCCAACCAAGATCTGCTCCAAGTATTTCTGCCACCGCGATTGGTCCAGGTGTGGGTGGGATAAAGGCATGGGTGATCGCAAGACCGGCTAAAAGTGGAAGTGCATATAACAAGAGGGATTTTTTGGTAGTTCTGCTCAGGGCATACGTGATTGGCACTAGAATGATAAATGCCACGTCAAAGAAAACGGGAATGGCTACTAAAAAGCCTGTGAAAACCATGGCCCAGGAAGCGTTCTCCTGTCCGGTTTTTTTCAGCAGGTAATCAGCCAGGCGTTTGGCGCCCCCAGATTGTTCCAGGATTCCGCCAAAAAGTGCTCCAAGTCCCACCACCGTTGCCACAAAACCCAGCGTACTGCCCATCCCCTCTTTCATGGTTTCCAGGATAATGTTTACCGGCATTCCGGAAAGTAACCCCACCACGATGCAAACGACGAGTAAGGATAGAAACGCCTGGATCTTAAGGCGCAGGATTAGGAATAGAAGCAGTGCTATACCGGCAATGACTGCGGAAATGATATGGTAATCCATATTTAAGATTTTGACCAGTTGGTGTGGTGAAATTCGCCTCGTTTTCCATCTGTTCGCTCATACGTATGCGCACCAAAATAATCTCTTTGTGCCTGGATCATGTTGGCAGAAGTGGTTGCGGAGGTCAGATTCCAGAAATAATTCAGTGCCGCGGAAGCTACCGGGAGTGGGTTTTCTGCTTCAACGGACTTTCCAACTACGAATGCCAGGGAAGATTTGTTTGTTTCGATCATTTCGCGGAAAGCTTCTAGAGACAATACGTGTTGTCCTGCTGAATCTTTCAGAAGTTCTGATAATTGCTGCATAAGTCCCGATTTGATAATGCAGCCATTTGTCCAGATTCGGGCTATTTCTGAAAAGTTAAGCTGCCAGTTATATTCCGAAGAAGCGGCGCGTAGGAGCTCAAAGCCAGTTGCATGATTGATGAGCGAAGCCAGTTTATAAGCTTTGAACAATTCTTCTTCTGAAATTTCGAGAAAATGTTCCGTATGTTTAAAAATTTCAGCAAATGTTAAGCGCAATTCTTTTTCAGCAGAAATATTTCGGGCCATTACGGCCGTGGTTATCGTATCAAATGGTACTCCCAGGTTCAAAGCTGCAATACTGGACCAGCTTCCGGTACCTTTTTGTCCCGCGGCATCCAGAATTTTATCCAGTAAAAGCTCGTTCTTTTCTTGGAATCGCAGGATTTCCACTGAAATACTTAAAAGATAACTTTTCATGTCTTTATTCCAGTCAAGGAAGAGGTCAGCGATCTGTTCGGGCTGGTAATGCAGGCGAAAACGTAACAACTGGTAAAATTCGGCAATCAGTTGCATCTCTCCGTATTCAATACCATTGTGTAGCATTTTCACGAAATGGCCGGAAGCCCCTGGGCCGATATAAGTGCAACAGGGATTTTCCTGGTGATCTTTCGCAGCGATCGCTTCCAGGACATTTCCAACTCGATCATAGGCTTTTCGATCTCCACCCGGCATGATCGATGGCCCTTTCAGCGCGCCTTCTTCACCCCCGCTCACGCCGGTTCCTAAGAACAGGATTTCTTTTTCCTTTAATTTTTTGGCTCTGCGTTGAGTATCGGTATAATGAGAGTTTCCACCATCAATAATCAGATCGCCTTTGTCCAGATGTGGAATGAGTTGCTGGATCACACTATCAACCGCTTTCCCGGCATTGACCATGAGGAAGATATTTCTTGGTTTCGGAAGGGACTTTACAAAAACCTGCAGGTCGTCAAACCAGGGAATTTGATGATCTGGATGAGAATTGGCGAAATCCCGCGCCACTCCTTCTTCGCTTCCCTGAACTTCGCGGTTATAAACTGCGATCGGGATTTGTTTGGATGCCATGTTCAGAGCCAGGCTTTTACCCATAACACCAAGGCCGATCAATCCAATCTCTGGTAATTCTAATTTTTTCATGATTTTATGCATAGTTTTTTCCGCAGTATCATCCACTCGTATGTGCAGGCCGTATTTTGGTGGTTCCAAAGTCTCAAACTGGGAATTCAGGAGGGCTGCTTTAAAATAATGACCGCTTCGCTGCTCTAATCGGTGGGAAATTGTTTCAAAAGATTCATATAAATAGATCCAGGTAATGGAGACTCCACTTTGCTTCAAATGCTGGCGGTATTTTTCTTTTAAAGCCGAACAGGCCAACACCGCACCACCCGAATCTTCCCAGGACTGCATGGCATTTTTGATATTTTCGAGCCAGCTTTCCCGATCTTCATCGTTCAACGGAAAACCCTTACTCATTTTCTGAATATTCTTTTCTGAATGAAAATCATCCGCATCGTAAAATGGAGTTTGAAGATGCTTCGCAAGTGATTTTCCCAGAGTGGTTTTTCCCACTCCTGAAACACCCATCAAAATATATATAGACATGAAACCTGAAATTTTAGACTTTCTGAAATTAGCAATATTGTGCTAATTCTTTTCTCCTAAGAAGATTTATTTCGGTATTCAGGCACTGCTTATAAACGAAATCAACGATGATAAGTTTGCATTATTGGTCCTATTTTGCACCGTTTTATTTGTAGGAATACCATAATTAAAATCATTTAAAATGCTGTATTTCAATAACTTGTAATTTCAACATATCTTAACAATAAATTGTTAAAAACACCTTGTTTTTTAGAAGCTATATATTTCAGTAAAATTTATAAAATGCACTTTATCGAATAATTGTGTATTTTATAGATATATTTAAATTATTCTGCTATTTTTCAATTTGAAATTTTCCCAGTGCGCTATTACCTGTTTATCATATCACTCCTTTCTTTTCATATTACTGGGTTTTCTCAGTCATCAGCTACTGCAAGGTTTACAGCAAGTATACAGATTATTGAGCCAATCGAAATTAAAACGCTTTCTAATATGAACTTTGCCAGTATTGATGCGGGCAAGGGCGGAACTGTTACACTAAGCCCGGAAAATTTGCGTTCTGCTACTGGTGAGATCCAGTTAGAGGAATCTGCTGGACAGACCCCCGCGATATTTGAAATTAAAGGCCAGAGCCAATATTCCTACCAGGTTGCCCTTCCACAACAGGCCTATCTTATCGCACCGAATGCCGAACCTATTCTGATAAAGGATTTTGTGGCCTTGAACGATCATCAAACTTTTAATTCCAACGCGCAACTGATCAGGCTTGGCGCAAGCCTTGAAATCTCTGAAGGTCAGTCTCCAGGCCAATACCGGTCAGCCGCTCCCATAGAGATTACGGTTTCTTATAATTAAAGTAAGTTTTTTCTGATTAAGATATTTTAGAATCTGACAAGGATTTTATTTAAAATCTTTAACAGAATGACTGTGAAATTTGCCTCTTAACGATTTTTCAGTACGGGTGAACGAAAATATTTGGCGGTTAAGCGAAATTAAAGAAATCTTTAGCCTCCAAATCAAATCTACTATACATGAAAAAAATTACTTTATTGGCTGGTTTACTTTTTACCGCTATCGGATTTTCACAGTCTTCAGCTGAAGGAAGTGCTACAGTGAACGCTGAAATCGTAGAACCTATCAGTATCACCTCTTCTGGAACTTTAGATTTTGGGGAAATTGCCCAGGATGCTTCCGCGGGAGATGTAACCCTCACTGCAACAAACTCGGTTTCTTATACTAACAGCAATATGGAAGTGGCCGGGACTACCACCACTGTTCCAACTTTTTCCGTAAGTGTTCCTTCCGGTTTGACTTACGCCGTGAGCATTCCAGACGTGACGCTTACCAGTGGCACAAATAATATGACATTAACCGACTTTACAACAAGTTTACCTGCCAGTACAGGAGCTAGCGCTTCTTCCTTCACTGTGGGTGGAACTTTGAAGGTTGGAGCAACTCAGGCAACCGGATCTTACACGGGTGACGTAAAAGTAACCGTTAGTTACGAATAGTACATCTCGACTTTTTAGGGTATTTTACCTGAAAACGTATGATTCGAAAACTGATATTTCTAAACATTCTCTTTCTGTTACCATTTGCCGGTTTGATGGCACAAAATGCTTCATCGGCCAGGGTAAACAGTACAGCGACCATCGTAGAACCCATTGAGATCATCAAAAATGTAGACCTGCATTTTGGGAATGTGATTAGTGGGTATAGCGCCGGAACAGTAGTACTGGCGCCAGATGGAAGTCGCACCGCGGTTGGCGTGGAACTTTCCGCTGCTAATCCTGGGGAGGTAAGCGCCGCGGAAGCGATCGTTTACCATGGAGATTACAGTTATTCCATTACCTTTCCCGATAATTTCAGGTTGTTTAATGAGAATAATCCCAATCAGTTTTTAATGATCGATCAATTCCAGGTGTCGCCTGTCGCTCAGGAATCTGGTAGTGATATTCTGAAAATCGGGGCGACGCTGAACCTGCAGGCCAATCAGTTACCCGGTTTTTACACCAACGCTACAGGATTCAATATTACTGTGACCTACAACTAGTTAAAATTATTTGTTATGCGGAATTCCCCAAAATTTCTGCTTTTTCTTCTACTGTTTTCCTTTCTGAAAATCACTGCACAAGGTGACCTCATGGTGATGCCGAAACGCGTGATTTTCGACGGAAATGACCGTTCCAAAGAAGTGAATATCGCCAACACCGGTACTGATACCGCAACCTACGCCATTTCTTTTATTCAGTATAAAATGGCTGAAGACGGCAATTTCATTCAAATTGAAGAGCCGGAAGAAGGCCAGCGTTTTACCAGCGATTATTTAAGGTATTATCCTAGAAGAGTAAGTCTGGCTCCAAATGAAGCGCAAACCATCCGGTTACAGCTGTCTAAAACCGGAGAGATGACAGAAGGTGAATACCGTTCGCATCTTTATTTCAGGGCTGTAGAAAAGCAAACAGCACTTGCAAAAGAGGATCTTCAGAAGGAAGAAGACGGGATTTCCATAAATATCCGCACTGTTTTCGGGATCAGCATCCCGGTGATCGTACGCCGAGGCTCAACTGCTGCGGAAGTGGAATTGAAGAATCTCCAGCTGAAAGTCGAGGAATCACCACTTTTATCGCTCGATATTTTCCGAAGTGGCAATCAGTCGGTTTATGGAAATTTTACGGTCACCTATAAAGCAAAAGGCCAACCAGAGGTGGTAATCGGCAAAGTCAATGGAATTTCAGTTTACACGCCGAACGAAAAGCGGCATTTTATCTTCCCGTTACAGACGGTTGAAAATATTGATTTTACCAAAGGTTCGATTGAAGTGCACTATGAAGATCCAAAGGCGAAAGCTTCAGCTACAGCAACCCTGGAACTGAATTAACGGTTTATGAACAAGCCCGCTCCGAAGTTCCTAATCAGCCTATTTTTAGTCTTATTTTCTGTCGCCGCTTCGGCGCAGGGAACTTTCACGGTTTCAGATTACCAGGTTATTCCTGCCGGAACCGTCGCGGAGTACGACCAGGTGACCATTACCAATAGCGGTGAACTTCACGTGGAAGGGACACTTATCGTGAATGGCGATCTTTTGATGGGGAATCAGGCGGCTTTTTCTATGGGTGGTGATGCGGTGGTCATCGTTCGCAGAAATTTTGAAGGCGGTAATAAAGTGGATATTTCCATTTCCAGTTACCTGATCATTGGCGGGAATTTCACCAAGAACGGTGCTGCTGGACAGGAAACCATCAATATTGAAGACGGAAATATTTATATTCTCGGGGACGTCTCAGGCTGGAATTCTGTTACTCCCTGTGATAATTACGACGGAAATACCGAAACTGCCCAGGATCAATGCCAATATGGGGATGAAGAGGACCTGAGCAATAATTATGAAGACCTCCCTCCTACGATAGCAGATGAGCTGAATTGTTTTCAGGTGGAAAAACCAGCCGATATTACCGCCTGTGATGGTGCATCGGTTAGCTTTTCGGTGAGTGAGATCCCAGATGTAATTTACCAATGGCAATACAAAGCAGGTCCTGGCGCCACTTTTACAGATATTGCTGGTTCCGCTAACACTCTGGATCTTAACGTGGATGCTTCGATGAACGGATTTCAGTATCGCGTAAAAATCAAACCTGTAGATCCAGAAAGCACCTGTAAAATTTCCTTTTCTCCGCCAGCGGTGTTAAATATTCCGCAGCAATTGGTTTGGACAGGAAATGTGGATGCTGATTGGGATAATGCTGGAAACTGGCTCTGCGGAAATATTCCCGGCCCAGCAAATTCCGTGATCATTCCATCAAATCCTTCCAATCTACCGATCATTTATGCAGGCAGTATAGCTGAAGTCAATAACCTGACGCTTTCCGGTAATACCAGTAAACTCACAATTTCCTACGGGAATTTGCATTTATATGGCAAAATCCTGGGTGCTGGAAAGATCGACGCCGTTCACGGAAAAATACTGTTTTCCGGAAATACGGCTCAGACCATTCCGAATGCGATATTTGTAAACAATGCTGTAGAAAGTCTCGAACTGGACAATGGCAGCGGGCTCACCTCCAACTCCAGCCTGGAAATCATCAAAAGCCTGAAACTTTCCCAGGGAAACCTTACGCTCAATGAATCCCTGAAGTTGATCTCCAACGATACCATTACGGCGCTCATTGATGGTTCTGGCAGCGGAACCATTACTGGGGAGGTAACGATGCAGCGATTCCTGGAAAATACCATGGGTTACAAATACTTTAGTAGTCCGTTTACGAATTCCATTGTTGGCGATTTTTCAGCTTTTGTAGATCTTACTTCAGATTTTCCACATTTTTATGCGTATGATGAAAACCGTCGTGACGCCGATCAAAATGATCTGAGCGGCTGGACGCCTTATATAAATAGTGCTTCCGCTTTAAATGTTCTGGAAGCTTATGCTGTCAATTTTGGCGGGACCGCTGGAAATATCCTGGTGGAATTGACCGGAATTGTGAATAATGGAAGCCAGTCTATTAGCCTTCAAAATCATAACCGGAAATACACCAAAGGCTTTAACCTCGTGGGAAATCCTTATCCTTCCCCCATAGACTGGAGCAAAAGTGGCTGGACCAAAACAAATATCGATGATGCTGTCTATTTTTTCCAATCTTCCGGGGGGCAATATGCCGGCGCATATACCTCGTTCATAAACGGAATTTCCAGCGATGGCAGCTCTACGGCGATCATCCCGTCCATGCAGGGCTTTTTCGTGCATGTGAGCGATGATCCTTCAGGCAACTATCCTGTTTCAGGTACTTTGGGTATGGACAATTCAGTAAGAGTCAATGATTACGACCAGCAGTTTTATAAAACTCCCATTAATTCCAGGCCACTGATAAGACTTTCCGCAGGATTTAAAAATGGACAGAAAGATGCACTCGTACTATATGCTGAAAGTTTTGCTACGGAAAATTACGAGAATGACCTGGATGCTTTAAAAATGCTGAATACGAATGCGGAATTGCCAAATTTCTACAGTTTTTCTGAAGACCGGGAAATTTCCATCAACGCCATCGATTTTGAAGCCAAAAAGCAATCGATCATTCCGTTAGGTTTACAGGTGCAGAAAAATGGGCAAATTGAGATTCAACTTCAGGACCTTGAGAATTTTGATTCTGAAAAAAAGATCTTTTTATGCGATGAGCAATCAGGAAAAACCTGGAATTTGCTCAAAGAAAAAGCAGCACTGCATTTGCAAAAAGGGACCTATAATTATCGATTTTCACTGCTCCTTTCAACCGGAACTGCAGGAAATATGATTTCAACTGCTGAAATTTTCCATAGTCTGAATAACTCCGGCAATGCCAGCATACAGATGAACCTGGAAAAAAGCGAAATTGGTATGCTGTATATTTCCAATCTAAACGGGCAGCTATTGAAAGAATTCCGGGTGTCTGGTTTGGACAAGGTTCAACTTTCCGGTATTTTGAGCAGCGGGGTCTACCTTGCGACTTATATTTCACCAAATCGAAAGCTTACCAAAAAGATCATCCTGCCATGAAACAGCTTAAAAATCTTCTTTTGATCTTCGTTTTGCTCCTGATCAGTTTTTCAGGAAATGTGGTCAAAGCGCAAGAGTTACCGCCAATTCCGGTAGATGTTCAGGTAAGCACCGAGCAATTTCTCAATTTTGGAGCCTTCACGGTTGGTGATGCCGGCGGGACTGTAAACGTGGACCATACGGGTACGCGAACCTGGACGGGCGATGTGACACTCCTGAATCTGGGAGGACCGGTAACTCCAGCGCTGTTCGATGTGTACGTGAATCCCGGAACACTCGTCACGATCTCGCATCCGGCAAGTTTTGAATTACTGGGAGATAATGGGAATAAGATTTATCTGGAAGTAAATAGCTATAGTACGGGCCAGAATTTCATCAGCACTTCTGCGGCTGAAGTTCCCAATTCCATTTATATAGGCGGCACTTTACAGCTTGGCAACTCCCAGGCTAATCCGCCGGGAAAATATAGCGGAACCATTACTATCACCTTCAACCAGCAATAGGAAGTAAATGTTTAAAAAACATCTGCTTAGTATTTGTAAATCAAAAAGTTACCTTTTAATAGCTTTATTATTTTTGGGGTTTTCAGCCATGGCTCAGGACTTTCCAGTATATGATGAGTTTACGGTTGAAATGAACGTCCCACGAATGGGTGTGGTCGAAATTCCAATCGCCATCAAAGAGGAAACCGCTTATATTTCGGTGACTGAACTATTCGATATTTTTAGTCTGAAAAACGAGTTTGATTCGGAAGCTGGATCGGTCAGCGGGTTTATCATTAATCCCAATCAATCCTATCTCATCGACACGAAAAACAATATTCTGACATACCGTTCAGAAAATTATAATTTTTCAGCATCTGACTATATCCTGACGCCAACCGACCTTTATATACGTTCGGATCTCTTCGGAAAAATCTTCGGCCTGTACACCAATTTTAATTTTCGCGAGCTCAATATCAGTTTTAAAAGCGAATTGCAGTTGCCCGTTTTTACCAGGCTGAGACAAAACAGGCTTCGTGGCGGCATCAGCAGGCAAACGGTTTTTGAACCCGATACAGTCCTTCCGCGGAAAAATTCTTTATTAAAAGGCGGAATGCTGGATTGGGGCGTTATCTCTACCCAGCAAACCAATGGCGTAACAGATAATCGTGTGAATCTCGGTATTGGTGCGATGATCCTCGGCGGGGAAACTAATGTTCTCCTGAATTACTCCAACAGGGTGCCGTTTACCTCACGCAACCAGTTTTACCAGTGGCGCTATGTGAACAATGATAGTAAACTTTTCAAACAGGTAACCGCCGGAAAGATTTTTACAGGCGCGACCTCTTCCCTATTTGCACCGGTTGTGGGAGTGCAATTCAGCAACAGTCCACTGCTCAACCGCCGTTCGTATGGTACGTATGTTCTGAATGATTATACCGAGGCGAACTGGACAGTGGAATTATACGTCAATAATGTTTTAGTAAATTATACCAAAGCCGATGCTTCAGGTTTTTTCTCCTTTGAAGTCCCACTAATGTACGGAAACACCAGCGTGGCATTACAGTTTTACGGACCTTATGGCGAAGAACGACGGGAAGAGCGTATCATCAATATTCCATATAATTTCGTACCGGAAAAAAAACTGGAATACACGCTTAGCGCTGGAGTCGTGGAAGATCGCGATAACAGGAAATTTTCAAGGTTCCAGATGAATTACGGTTTATCTAGGAATGTGAGTCTGGGTGCAGGTGTCGAATATCTTTCAGAGGTAAGTAGTGGCGAAGTCATGCCGTTCGTGCAGTCTTCATTTAAACTCGCGCCAAACCTTTTGCTCACGACTTCTTATAATTTGGGTGTAAAAGGTGAAGGTCTTCTGAGCTATCGAACGGTCAGGGGGCAGCAGTTCGACCTGAATTATGTAAAATATCACGAAGACCAGACGGCTATAAATTATAACTATCTGGAAGAGCGGAAATTTTCGTTCTCCTCTCCTATTCGATTTCGTCATTTCTCGGCGTTTACCAGGTTTCGGGTCGATCAGCTCGTACTGCCAAATACCGAATTCACCACAGCTCAATGGTTGGTTTCGGGTGTACTTTTTGGCATCAGTACCAACGCCACGACATTCGCCATTTTCAATGACCGCCTGAATAAGCCAACTATCTACAGCAGTTTGTCGCAAACTTATCGCCTGCCGGCCAGGTTCCTGTTCACGCCACAGGTGCAGTATGACTTAAGCGATAATGCGCTGCGCAATTTGAATTTAGAGGTGGAACGGGTAATCTTTAGAAATGGCTTTCTGAATCTATCTTATGAAAACAATTTTATTCGGAATGTCTATAATTTCGAGATCGGACTTCGCTATAATTTAAATTTCGCCCAGACTTCGGCAACTGCCAGGATCGGAAATCGGTATTCCTCATTTATTCAATCTGCTCGCGGAAGTCTACGTTATGATGACAACCTTGGTAGATTGCATGCCAGTGACCGCAATGCAGTGGGGCGCGGTGGAATTAGCATCATACCTTTTTTAGATGCGAACGGTAACGGGCAAAAAGAGGAAAATGAAAGGCTGGTTTCTGGCCTGAAATTACTGGCAAATCCTGGAGTGGTGACCCGGGATAAGAACGATGAAGTGATCAGGATCGATGATTTGCAGTCCTATGTAAAAACGCTAATCAAACTGGACGCCACCAGCCTGGAAAATATTGCCTGGAAAATTGAAAATCCTTTTGTGGAACTCGAAATTCTGCCAAACCAGTACCGCGCCATCTATGTGCCGGTTAAGGTGTTAGGAGAAGTTTCGGGGATGGTTTACCTGAAAGAAAATGGAAATGCTAAAGGCCAGGGACGTATCAGGGTTCATATTTTTGATGCGGAAGGAAATCTGGTTCGATCCATTTTGACGGAAACTGACGGTTATTTTAATTACCTTGGGCTTGCTCCGGGCAATTATACAGCTGAAGTGGATTCGCTGCAACTCGAAAATCTCGGCCTGAAATCAAATACCGCCAGGATTCCATTTACCATCCAATACGAGGAATATGGAGCTGTCGTGGATTCCGTGGAATTCACTTTAACCAATCAGGAAGAATAATTGATTTCCAGAATTTTGAGTTTTCGTACTTCATTCCCAAGCTGAAAAGCTACTTCGTCTCCTACTTTCGCGCCTGTAATCGCCCTGGCCAGTGGAGCCACAAACGCGATCTTACTTTTTTTGACGTCGGCCTCATCTACTCCAACGATCTGGAATTTCTGATTTTTTCGCGTACTTAGTTGTTGCAGGCTCACGGTAGCGCCAAAACGAACTTCATCCTTCGGTTGATCTTCCGGTTTAAGTAGCCTCGCAGTTTGAAGACGCTCGGCCAACAGTTTCATTTTTCCATCGATCAGGCTTTGCGCACGGCGCTTTTCAGTATCATTTTCTGCAGTGACATTCGCACGTTCGGTCTCGAGCTGTTTCATTTCATCTTTCAGTTGCTGCAGCCCGACAGGTGTCACATAATTCGTTACGCCAGCTGGAATTGCCGCTCTTGGTGGGATAACTATTGGTTCTTCCTGGTCTTCTTCCTTTACAAATCCTCGACTCATGCTCGTTCTTTTTAGGTTAATCTATGAAATTAATCGGAAAATGGAAATTCTGGTACACATATCATAAATTTTTCAGAAAGCAGAATGGCATGTGAAACTTCCGAGTAATTTTATGCGATATCTTTTTTTCATGACCCCAGAGATTCTTATTCTTTTCGGAATTATCATCACGGTGATCATCCTGTTCGCTTTGGAAGTATTTCCGGTAGATAAGATTGCTTTTTTTATCATGATCAGCCTTTTACTGGCCAATTTTGTGAGTCCGGAAGAGGCAATTTCAGGGTTTTCCAGCCCCGCGACGATTACCGTTTTGGCGCTGATGATCATCGCAATAGGCCTGGAAACCAATGGCGTGATCGACTGGCTGGCTGGAGGACTCCGGAAACTGGAAAAACTACCCTTACTGCTAATGATCCCGGTTTTTATGCTGATAGCTGGCAGTATTTCGGCATTTATCAACACTACCGCCGTAGTGATCGTATTCGTGAAGATCATCAATGAACTTTCTTTAAAATTCGATATTCCGCAGTCCAAATTATTATTACCTGTTTCTTTCGCGGGGATCATTGGCGGAAGCTGCACGCTCATGGGAACTTCCACGAACCTGATCGTGAATTCCATCGCCATCAAACGCGGCGTAGAGCGGTTTTCGTTTTTTGAATTCAGCTGGCTCGGCCTGATTTTTTTAATAATAACCGTTGTTGTGGTGAGTTTGCTGAGCAGGTTTCTTCCGCGGAAAGGCCAGTCGGGAATCAACGAGGCCTACGACCTGGATGAGTTCATTACCAAGATCATCATCCCGGAAAACTCCGAACTTATCGGGCAGAATTTAGGAGATAGTTTTATGAAAGAAGGTGATATTGAGATTATCCGGCTGAAGCGCAGCGGGATCATCAACGATCACCCCGGAAAATACACGACACTTCAGGGCGGCGACCAGCTGCTGCTTCGGTGCGGTATCAAGCAGCTCATGAAGCTGAAGCAGTCTGAAGATTTCACGATCATTAAAAACCTGGAAAAAAACCAGCAGGAACCTGATACGGAAACAAAAGAGGAAGATATCCAGTTAATTGAAATTCTGATGTTGCCCAATTCGCCACTGATTGGTAAAAGCATCAGGACAGTTGGCTGGTATGATCTACACGGGGCACTTCCTCTGGCGATCAGGAAAAGGCGCAATCTTCGCAACCCGCACCGAAGGATATTTGATAAAAAACGAGACGAGATCGAACTGCGAGTGGGAGATCGTTTGCTGGTTGAAGTTTCAGACGATGCCCTGGCGCAACTTCAGAAAATGGATAATATCACGATTCTTCAGGAACACCAGGATGTGCATGCCAGTACTCGTTTTAAACGGAATTTATCACTGGGAATTCTATTACTGGTCATTGGTCTTTCTGCTTTTTCCATTTTCCCTATTCTGAAAAGCGCGCTGGTAGGCGTATTCCTGATGATCTTCTTCAAATGTATCGATCTTGGGAAAGTATATTCCCAGGTGAACTGGCAAATCATTTTCCTGCTGGCTGGCATGATTCCCCTTGGAGTGGCGATGAACAACACGGGAGCCGATACGTGGCTGGCCGAGCAGCTGCTGGAATTCTTTGGAGATAAGTCTAATTATATCGTGATTGGTTTTTTATTCCTGGTTACGATGTTCCTCAGTGGGTTCATTTCCAACAATGCTACAGCCATTATTATTGCTCCTATCGCAATCACGATCGCTTTGTCGCTGAAACTGGATCCAAAACCTTTTGTGCTGGCGGTACTTTTTGGGGCAAATTTCAGCTTTTTCACCCCTATCGGCTACCAGACCAACACCATCATCTACGGAATGGGAATTTACCGTTTCAAACATTTTTTAATGATTGGTGGCGCGCTGTCGCTCGTGCTCTGGATTGTGGCAACCTTTCTTTTATCTCGCGGATTATAGTATTTTAGCGGCATGCCGAAATTGCTTGTTATTGGTCATACTTTTCCCGAGCCTTCCTCAACAGCTGCCGGAACACGAATGCTGCAGTTGCTCGATTTTTTTTTAGCTGAAGGCTATGAGATCTTCTTCGGAAGTACTGCTGCAAGAACCGAAAGATCGGCCCGTCTTTCTGAAAAGGGTATTGGTTTACTGGAACTGAAGCTGAACGATTCCGAAATGGATGAAAAATTCCAAACGCTGGCCCCGGATGTGGTGTTATTCGATCGTTTTATGACCGAAGAACAATTTGGCTGGAAGATCGATGAAAATTGCCCTCGGGCCATGAAAATACTGGATACGGAAGATCTTCATTTTTTAAGGGCTGCACGCGATCAGGCATACAGAACAGCGCAACCTGAAGACAGTTTTTATTTTTCAGATATCGCCAAAAGGGAAATTTCAGCCATGTATCGCTGTGATCTGAACCTGATCATTTCCCGAAAAGAATGGGAAATCCTCGAGGAACATTTCTCCTTTCCCAAAGAACAGCTCTTTTATTTACCATTTTTAATCGAACCGGCTGAAAGTGCACAACCAGGTTTTACTGAAAAAAAAGATTTTATGTCTATCGGGAATTTTTTGCATAAGCCCAATCGAGACGCCGTAATCTATCTGAAAGGAAATCTTTGGAAACCGATTAGGCAAAAACTGCCAGAAGCAAATCTCTACATTTACGGCGCTTATCCCGATCGTAAAATTTTAGCCCTTCACGATCCTGAAAATGGTTTTCTGGTCCAAGGGCATGTGGAAGATGCTTTTTCCGTTTTTCGAAAACACAAGGTATTGCTGGCACCCCTGCGATTTGGTGCAGGCTTGAAGGGAAAATTCTTTGACGCGATGCAAACTGGAACGCCTTCGATCACATTTCCTGTGGGCGCAGAAGGTATTGCGGAAGCGGCGAGCTGGCCTGGGAAGATCTGCCAGGATACCGAAGGATTTGTGAAGGAATCAGTAGCCTTGTATCAGGATCAGACCAGCTGGGAACAATCGGTTTTAAAAGGGGAAAAAGTTTTAGAAAATTTCCGCACAGCGCTTTTCAGCAACCAGTTCCAAAGTAGGATACATGAAATTTCCGCAGCTATTGAAAAACATCGATCGGGTAATTTTACCGGGGAAATGATGAAATTTCATCTGATGCGCAGTACGCGTTTTCTTTCCAAATACATCGAGATCAAGAATAAAAAAACCGCCGGCTGAAATTTCAAACCGACGGTCTTTCACTACACAAAAAACAGTTTAACCAAATTCTCAATCTAAATTTCTGCCATCGCTACCTGTGGATTGACGAATAACTTTTCGTTCAGTTTCTGTAAAACTTCCACTTTATGTCGTGTATCTACAAGCAGCGATATATTGTTTTTGCTTCCTCCGTAAGAGATCATCCGTACAGGAACATCCTGCAGGATCTCGAACAAACGGGAAGTATTGCGATCTTCGATAAGCCCCTCGCCTACCACGCAAATGATGCTGTGATCGCTGTCCACGCTTATCTCGCCGTATTCGGTCAATTCGCGGGAGATTGCCTCCAGGTTATGCGTATCGTCAATAGTAAGGGAAATCGCGATCTCAGAAGTGGTGATCATATCGATCGCAGTCTCGTATTTATCAAATATCTCAAAAATCTTTTTCAGGAAACCATGAGCCATAAGCATCCGGTTACTCTTGATCTTAATAGCGGTAATGCCATCTTTCGCAGAGATCGCTTTTAGGCCTTTTTGAGCAACTTCTGCTGTGATGCAGGTTCCGGCGGCCTCTGGCGTAAAGGTATTTTTCAAAAATACCGGGATATCTTTTCCAATGACCGGTGAAATGGTTTGAGGATGCAGGATTTTAGCGCCAAAATAGGCAAGCTCGGCCGCTTCTTCGAAACTCAGTTCAGAAATGGCGTGGGTATTCTCCACAAAACGCGGATCGTTATTGTGAATCCCACTAATGTCAGTCCAGATCTGCACCTCTTCCGCATCCAACGCAGCCCCGATAATAGTAGCCGTGTAGTCGCTGCCGCCGCGCTTTAAAGTGCTTATAGCGCCGGTAGCATCCAACCGCACAAATCCCTGCGTAATAAAAAGATCCTGCGACTGATCCAGCTCCTGCTGAATCAGGTTTCCGACCTTTTGGGTATCTGGATTTTCCAGATTGGAAACCTGCATGAAAGTTTTGGCGTTCAGCAATTGATTGGGAAGTCCCGCGGCACTAAAATATCGGCTGACGATATAAGTGAGCATGGTTTCTCCAATAGTCGTGATCTTGGCTTCGGTTTCTGCGGAAAAAGCTTCAGTAGAAAATGACCGTAATTCTTCCAAATATGAAAGGATTTGATCTTTAGTTTCCTGCTGAAAAACACTTTCCGGAAGCAGCTCTTCGATCGCTTCAAAATGCTTTAGCTGAAGTTCAGAAATGATCGCGCTAATTTGCTCTTCATTTTTGGTTTTCGAAGCTTCAGCGAATTGTACCAGCATATTGGTTACCCCGCTCATAGCCGAAAGTACCAATAGCCTGTGTCCTTCAATACCATTCACGATCTTCAGTACGTTGCGAATGCTTGCCGCTGTACCTACTGATGTTCCTCCAAATTTTAAAACTTTCATCACTCGAAATTTCAGGTTGCATAATTAGGTTTTCCTTTGCCTGAACCAAAAATTACCTGCTATTTTATATACATTTGCACAAAATGTTTAATAATTAACAATGAAGACGATTACGACCTGCGTTCATGACATCATCAGGCACCAGCCGTTTCTGGATGATGCGATCGCACGTGATATTGTGAATTTCAGCGGACTCGCTGCTGATATTCAGCCGGAAGTTGAAAAAGAGATGCGGAAACCGGTTAAACTGGGAAGTATTATCATGGCCCTGCGTCGCTATGCCCCGCAACGCACCAAGATCAATATGAGAAGTCTTCGTGAAATGGGCGATATCGTGGTTCGGTCTGGCATTACCGAATACACATTCCTGAATTCCAAAACCATTATTGCCAATAAAGCCAGGCTTCTGGAAGAAGTTAAAGACCAAACCGGCGTTTATCTGAATATTTCAAGCAATTACCAGGAAAGTAATATTCTGGTCTCATCCACCCTGAAAGATGTGGTGGAAAAATTCTTCAGGAACGAGGTTCGGGTAACGGTAAAAGATGAACTTTCTTCCATCACCATCGCACTTCCGCAGAATAGTTCTCAAACGGTAGGTTTGTACTTTTACATTTTTAAGCTGCTGGCCTATGAAGGAATCCCGGTTTTTGAAATGATCTCCACTTCCAACTATTTCGCGCTGTTTTTGGAAAAGGAATACGTTAATAAAGCCTTTTTACTCATGAACGAAATCAAGCAGTAACCGCCGAATTAAAGTTTTCCCAAAGTCAGAAATCGGCTATGATTCTATTGTAATTTTAGAAAAATTAGTTCGATGAAAAATTTATTGAGAGCGATCCTGGCCGGATGGGGCGCCAAAAAACTTGGTGGAGGTTGCGGCTGCATTGGCGTGATCGTGGTATTTATTATACTATGGATACTGCTGGGCTATCTTGGCCTCGGCAGTTAATAATATTCTTTAGTAAGTGTAGACCATTCCATCGTTTTCAGCGTGTGAACGAGGATAGGATTGATCTTCTTCAGCAAATTGGAATTCTTCGGAAAGGCATAGCTGTAATAGTCTTTTTTCAGGCTTTGTTCCAGAACTTCAATTTTATCCTGAAGTTTTTGCCTTTCGATCTCGTATTTTAAAATAGGTTCATCGTAAACGAATAAGGCCGCCTCGTCTTTGAGAACCGCTTCAATTCCTTCCGCACCATTACTAACAAGATTTTTATCGATATTGTAGAGTTGCAGCAATTCATCTGAACTGGAACTGGAAACCGTCATTACATCAAACCTTCCGAGATCCTGGATGCCGTTGATTTCTTCGTTGATCGATTTTACGGTTAGCGAGGATGCGATCCCGGCCGTAAAACTGGAGATGATGATCACAGCCATGAACATCCAGATTAACCCTATAACGCGCCCTCCGGTTGTCCTTGGCGATTTATCTCCGTAACCCACGGTTGTCATTGTCACCGCGCTCCACCAGAACCCTTGCATAATGCCTTTTAAACCGGTTCCAAATTCCTCCTGATTCCGCTTTCTTTCAAAGATCCATACTAAAAACCCAAATATGAAGATCACCAGAAGCAGCAGGAGTACGATCGAAAAGAAATCCCAGCTGAAAAGGTTCGCTAGGTGTTTAAGGACCGCAGATTCCTTTTTTTTGGCAATGCTGGTGTGAGAAATGAAATAGGGTTGGGAAAAATCCATTCGTTTCATACGGCTATCAGTTACCGTAATTGGGTTGATGCTCAGGTCTACTTCGCCGGTTTCCACAGCATTCAGTAATTCCTTCAACCCGTCGTATTCCCGAAATTCGTAATCACTTCTGAGTTCATCATTCACCAGTTTCCACGATTTAACACTTAAACCGGAATAACCTCCGGGAGTCTTCATCACGAATGGCGGTGTTTCTGTAATGCCGATTACCAGTTTTTCTGAAGCTACCAGGCTGTCATTCTGAGAAAATGATAGAAATCCGCAAAACAGGCTGATGAAAAAGAGGAAATATTTGTGACGCATTTCAGAAGAATTTATGCCGAAAATAGGAGAATCTCGTAAAACCTGAAAATTAGCGGGTCGTGTCTTTCTGAAAAATATAGGCGATATTGATCTTTTTACGCCCAAATTCCCGGGCTTTAGAAACATTCTGGCCCATATAAATGTCGATCCGGTTTCTCCATCGATAGTGCATTTTGTCTTTAACCAGGAATATGCTGTCAAAACCTTCAATTTTGATCTGCGAATCATGATCCAGTCCCATTTTGAGGAGATCTCTGGAAACAGCAATTGCATTCATTCCGGGCCTAAGGGTATCACCCCAGGCGGTAATACGGGGATTATCTTCTGTTTGATAATGTACCGAATTGTATGCGGTGGCCGTCACACAAATCGTATCCCAGTCTACTTCATTTTCCTGAAGTTTCTGGCGTTCACCACAGGCAGTAACAAGAAAAAGCCCGGTAAGGACCAGCAAAAACCGGAACTTACCAGGCGTAATATAAAATAACAGGAATTGAGTCATTTAAGATTTCAGACTATACCCATCTCGATATTGTCTTTTCACAAATTGGTTCGCTTCTTCAAAGTTAGTAACTTTCATATTTTCAGCATCCCAAACCATTTTAATATCTCTTCCAGGGTATACAATGCGCTCCTCCCCTTTTTCATTTTTCACTTTTCGCTGTACATCGTAACCGCGAATAGCCAGGTTGGCGATCAGTAGAGACTCGGTTAACGGGCCTGCAATTTCAAAAGGCGAGCTTACCGTTTTATTACCGTAACCGGCGATCGCTGCTTCTACCCACTGTGCATAATGCCCGTTGGCACCTTCAGGAACACGCTCATATTTCTGCGGAACGCTAACTTCGCTGGTTTTAG
This sequence comes from Christiangramia flava JLT2011, assembly GCF_001951155.1. Lineage (NCBI taxonomy): Bacteria > Pseudomonadati > Bacteroidota > Flavobacteriia > Flavobacteriales > Flavobacteriaceae > Christiangramia > Christiangramia flava. Next base: position 3,578,169 of record NZ_CP016359.1, on the reverse strand, counting down.
TGGTTGGCAATAATTGCGGATTTTCACTGTAGGTTCCGCACATCATTTTTCCTTTGGTCCCGATCAGTAATGCGCCGTTCCCGCCATCACCAAATGTTTCTTCGGGTCCTAGTTCTTCAGGACGGGTTGGTTTGATACCTCCATCCATCCAGTGAAGACGAATATCCTTATTATCTTTACTGTCGAACGTCATCGTGACATGACTAGATGGCGGACAACTTTCCGGGAAGTAACCCTGCTGGAATTCGTCTACATATACCGTTCCTACGCTACATTCCACATCTTTCGGATATTTCAGGTCCAGAATATTGAATGGCGGCTCAATAAGGTGGCAACCCATATCTCCAAGCGCGCCAGTTCCGTAATCCCACCAGCCGCGCCAGTTGAAGGGTACCAGCCCGTCTACATAATCTTTATAAGGAGCTGTTCCCAGCCATAGATCCCAGTCGAGTTCGGCAGGAACTTCATTCTTACCTTTTGGCCATGGAATTCCCTGCGGCCACACTGGCCTGTTGGTCCAAACGTACACTTCTTCCACATCTCCAATTAAACCCGCTTCGTACCATTCCTTCATAAGTCGGGTCCCGTCATTTGAAGCTCCCTGGTTTCCCATTTGCGTTACAACTTTGTTTCTTTTAGCAGCTTCAGCCAGCATACGTGCCTCATAAATGTCGTGCGTCAGCGGCTTCTGAACATATACATGTTTCCCTCGTTCCATCGCAGCCATGGCCTGTACGGCATGGTTATGATCTGGAGTCGAAACGGAAACAGCATCAAAATTTTTATGTTCTTTATCCATCAGTTCGCGCCAGTCTTTATAATATTTGGCTTTTGGGAAGCGTTCCCTGGAAGTGGCGGCGCGCCTGTCATCTACATCACATAAAAAAGCAATTTCTGCCTTTCCGCTTTGATAAAAATTCCAGATATCGCTTTCTCCTTTTCCACCGGCACCAATACCGGCAATCACGAGTTTATCACTTGGAGCGGTGTAGCCCGGGCCACCAAGCACGTGTCGCGGAACGATCATAAAAGCGCCTGCAGCCAAAGCGGTAGATTTGAGGAAATCCCTTCTGGAATTGGGTTTCTTCTCTTCGATTTTCTTTTCTTTCATAAGGCAGAAATAAGTTAAATTTTAAATGAAATTAATAATATTGACTAGTAAAAGTTGTTTGATTGACAACTAATTTCCAATTAAATAATGGATTTGCAAAATATACAACTAAATCGTTAAAGTAGAAAGCAATTTGGATTACGGCAAGATACTTGTACATTTGCAGCTTAAATGGCTGAAAATGAATTTTAAAGCCAAAAAAGTAAACTGAAAAATATTTTTTATGAGTCAAGTAAAACAAAATGACACCGTTAAGGTTCATTACACAGGAAAATTAACAGATGGACAAGTTTTCGATAGTTCTGTTGAAAGAGGAGAACCAATCGAATTCACTCTGGGGCAGGGCCAGCTGATTCCTGGTTTTGAAAAAGGCCTTATCGACATGAAAGTGAACGAGAAAAAGACCATCAATATACCTAAAGAAGAAGCTTATGGAGAGCCAAAAGCTGAATTGATCCAGGAAGTAGAGAAATCTCAGCTTCCAGACGAATTGAAACCAGAAGTTGGAATGCCATTGGTTTCCAAAACTCCAGACGGTCGTGAGATCAATCTTACGGTTACGGAAGTAAAGGATGCAAGCATCGTAGTAGACGCAAACCATCCACTAGCCGGGAAAGACCTGGTTTTTGACCTGGAAGTGGTAGAGATCAAGTAATTTTCTCTCAAATTATTTTTAAGAGCCCGGTTTTGCCGGGCTTTTTCATTGGTTAAGGTTTTTATAAATCTTTCCTCCTCTCTGAGATGCTTCTTATCTTAGGTACAAATCATTTAATTATTATGAAAAGAAAAGGATCAGCCGTATGGAACGGTTCACTTAAAGAAGGATCAGGAACAGTAAGCCTGGAAAGCGGAATTTTAAAGGATACCACGTATTCTTTCAAGACCAGGTTCGAAGACGGGAAGAATGGTACAAACCCGGAAGAACTCATCGGTGCGGCGCACGCAGGTTGTTTCAGTATGCAGCTGTCTGCCAATCTAACAGAAGAAGGTTTTGCGCCAGATAAACTGGAAACTACTTCCGAAATTACTTTTGAAGATGGGAAAGTCACCAAATCTCACTTGGTGCTGAAAGCCGCTGTACCGGGAATCGATGAAGATAAATTTGATGAAATTGTACAGGATGCCAAGAACAACTGTCCGATCTCACAACTGCTAAATGCCGAAATTACTTTAAGCTACGATCTCAACTAGATTCGGGCTTCTACATAATCCAAACCTTCCACTCCGGAAGGTTTTTTTATTTCAGCAGCTTCTCCACAGCTCGATAAATACCCATTTTTAAATCAGTTTTAAAAGTATTGTCGTTTACCAGTTTCTGATTAACTTCCAGTTCTATTCCCGAATATTTTCCAGGGAATTTCTTCCGAAGATAGGTAGGCAATCCATCAGATTTTCCCAGGTATGGATAATTTCGGCGAATTCGCAGCTGCGGAAACAAAGCCTTCAGTTGCTGCCTCAATAGGTTCGCATATTCTTTTTCCGGAATCTTGGAAGGGTCATACAAAATTCCAATTTCGGCATTCCGCTCCTGCCCTTTCCACACGGGTGTGAAACTATGAACGGAAAGGTGGAGAATTTCCGATTTCGCAATATGATCTTCTATAAATTCTTCTACCCGGTTGCGATAGGATTCATAATAGGTGGAAATGAGTTGTTCCTTTTCTTCGGAAGACATCTTTCGTGAAAATTCGGAAAAAAGGGAAGCATGATGTAGCGATCGATTGGTTTCAATAAGCAATCGTCCAATTTCCTGATGGATGGAAAAATCGCTTAATGGTTCGAGATACCTGAAAAGATCATAAGCTCCCGGATCGTAACCACGGTGAGAATCGAGAATTTCAGAAGCAGCGGTAAAATAGGATTCGAATGGTTGCGGAATCGTGTTAAAGGCGTGTTCGCAGCTGAGCAAAAGTTTCATGGCCGGAACATGCGGTTATTTTGCAGGCAATCGCCCAGTTTCCTGTATGTTTTCAGGATATGCGCTTCAGAAAAATCATTTCGAAGTGACTTCAGGATGCGTGTAGAAAGCGAACCATTCTGTAAAATGAACTCGATATGTTTTTGCTGGTCTTCAGCAAGCTGATCCCGTACTTTTTCATATAAAGTTTTCCAGATGGTTTTTACATCGCTGGGTTTTTCCAGGTCAAAAATGGCCAGATAACGCTTGTTTTCGATCAGCGTATTCTCAGCATTTTTGATCACTTCATCAAAGATCGAGAAAAGTTCCTCTTCGGTCCAGGTTTTTTGGTCTTCCAGAGAAACCAGTTCTTCACTTACTAGCAGGCGTAATGCTGCGATGATCAGCGCTGCGATCGCAATATCTGCAGCCGGATTTTCCTGAATATCTATTACCCTGATCTCGATCGCATTTCGGTCAAAACGGGCAATCGCCCCACGGGAATTCAGAAAATGCTGGTCGAGCAAATTTTCAGTATCAAAGGGTTTTATGGCTTTATTGATAGGTTCAAATATGGTTTCGCGATATTCCTTTTTACTGAAAACCTGTTCAGGAATGACCTTGCCGGTCATCTGCGGAATTTCTTTCTGATTGGTTTTATAAAAGTTCATTCGCGAATCTTTATAACCAGTAAATTCTTTTTCAATTATTGGAGAACTTGCGGCCAAACCGGGAATGACTGGCAATAATATTCGAACTGCTGCATGCAGCTTCTCAAATTCTTCATCGTCAAAAAAGGGCAGGTTGATGTGCATGCTTTGGACGTTGCTCCAGCCGTGACCTTTACAGTCAAAAATGCGGTTGTACAACGCATATATCTTGCTATAATGATGCTTCCAGAGCTGTGTTTCCAGCAACGGATTCATCATGGGGTGGGCAGCCGATGGTAATAATTGGGCATTTAATTCTTCCAGAATCTGGTTGATCTCCTGAATATTTTGCAGAAAAAGTTCCGGAAGTTCTTTCAGGTTTGGAGTGGGCCCATTCGTTTTTAGTTCCACCACGTGTGCTACCAGTTCATTGCTCCACTCAATCTTACCGTTCGGAATATCTGAAGTGATCTCCCCGTTCTTCTTTAAAAAAAGTTCATCCACGATTGGCTTCACATGCAATTGATCGCGGCTTACCACCATGTATTCCAACTCAATCCCGAAAACTTCAAAAAGGCGATAACTCATAATTATTTATTTTCAAGTCGGTTTTTTAAGGCTGTCAAAATAGCGATATAGACCTGGTCGCCATAATAGGCATCTTCCACTCCCACATCGATATTCGGGTTGTCATTGATCTCGATCACCATCGCCTTACCTTCCACTTCCTTAATATCGATCCCGTATAATCCAGGCCCCATTAATTTTGCTGCTTTAATGGCATTTTTCAGGATAAGCGGAGGCACCTTCTCAATGGGCAGGCAATCTGCATTTCCATCCTGGTCTTCTTTGTCTTCCGCAGCCCAGTTATAGATCTGCCAGTGATCTTTCGCCATATAATACCGGCAGGCATAAAAGGCCTTACCATCCAGAACACCAATCCTCCAGTCATATTCTGAAGGAGAAAAACGCTGTGCGATCACCAGTTCGGAACTTTTCAGCATTTCATTGACCAGTTCATGGTATGCTTCGGCGGTTTCAGCCTTTTTCACTCCAAAGGAAAATGTTGAATCTGGCGACTTCAGCACGACCGGCAAACCGGTAGTTTCCAGCGCTTTTTCGCGATTGTGTTTGTGCACGATCACGGTTTCGGGAGTTGGAATTCCGGCATTCCGAAGCGCTTCTGCCATAAAAACCTTATTGCAGCATTTGAGGATCGCATCGGGATAATCAATGATTGCGAGCCCTTCCTGTTGGGCTTTTCGGGTAAAAGCATAAGCTTCATTATTCACTTCAGTGCTTTGCCTGATGAACAGGGCATCAAAAGCAGAAAGTCTCGAAAGGTCTTTAGGCCCCAGAATTTCGGTATAAAATCCCAGTTTTTCGGCAATCTCCGTAAACTTTTTAATCGCTTTAGGATTGCTTGGAGGGGCCAGATCTCCCGGCTGGACCAAAATGGCCAGGTCGTATTCAAAATTGTTCTGCCGTGGCGTGTCATAGCGTTTTTTTGCAAAATACTGTTCCGCGAAATAGTGCATGGACTCTTTATGCTCCTTCGGAATTTCAGATTCTGAAATTGCCCGGATACTTTTGATGTTCCACCGATTCGTATAATTAAAATGTACGCGCAAAAAAGGGATTTGAAAATGCCGAAAAAACATGGCGCTCAGATCACGGTATTTCACCGCAACGTTCTGCCCAAAATAAATGCTTAAAACGAACTCCTGGGACTTGATATTTTTGAGGGAGCGTTGTATCAAATCGTCGAACTCTTCAGAAACGATTCGCACCAGTTTGGAATCGCCAAGATCCACCAAATTCTTAACGGTGGGAATTGCCAGATGCCCGCGAGCTTCAGCCAGCAAACTCACGTAATACCCCTTGCTCTGATAGGAGTAATCTTTGCAAAGATTGAAGATCCTGGCCTTTTTTAGTTGGGAAAAAGCAGGATCTGTAAGATATTTCCGGGAAGAAACGATCTCGATATTTTCAAGATGCAGCTTCCAGGTTTCGGGTTGGTTAACCACTATAATTTTCTTCATGCAATTGCTGAAATGTCTTACCAAATGTATAGCAAATTTTGCCACGATAAACAGCAGAAATGGGCTTTCAATATTAATTAGTAAATTCAGGGCAAAATTTAACCTTTCCATTTATGAAGTCACGAATTACCGTTTGTTTCCTACTTTGCAGTCTGAGTTTTTTTGCTCAATCCGATCCGGAATTACTCGAAAAAGCCAGGGCGATTCATCAAAAGGTGATTACCATCGACACCCATAACGATATTGATGTTTCCAATTTTACGGAAGACCGGAACTATACGATGGACCTGGATACCCAGGTAAACCTTCCGAAGATGGAAAAAGGCGGAATGGATGTGACCTGGCTGATCGTTTATACTGGGCAGGAAGCGCTCACACAAAATGCGTACGACAAGGCTTATGAAAATGCCGATCAAAAATTTAAGGCCATTCATCGCCTTTGTGAAGAGATCGCTCCGGAAAAAATCGGGCTGGCGACAAATTCAAAAGAAGTTCGTAAGCTGGTATCAGAAGGCAAAAAAGTGGCGATGATCGGTGTGGAAAACGCCTATCCTATTGGAGAGGATCTTAGCCGTATCCAGGAATTTTATGATCGCGGTGCAAGATATATGTCTTTGGCGCACAATGGTCACAGCCAGTTCAGTGATTCGAATACGGGTGAGGTAGATGGCGTTTGGCTGCATCATGGCCTGAGTGAACTGGGAAAAAAGGCGATTCTGGAAATGAATCGTTGCGGGATCATGATCGACGTTTCTCATCCCAGTAAAGAGGCTATCAAGCAAATGTTCGAACTTTCCAAAGCACCGCTTATCGCTTCTCATTCTTCGGCACGCGCCCTTTGCGATCACAGCCGGAACCTGGACGATGAGTTGCTGGAACTATTTAAGGAAAAAGGCGGCGTGGTGCAGACGGTAGCTTTCACTTCTTATGTGAACAAAGAAAAACACTATGCTTTTAACGCGGCCAGAGATGAAATTTACCAGCGTAAAGCTGCTGAAATGGAGTTTGAGATCCTGCCCCGGGACAGCGTTCGTGGTTTGTCACAGGAAGATCGAAGCGCTTATTACCAACAATATGGAGCGATCAGGAAAGCTGCGGCGACGGAAGTAGCAAATTTGAAAAACACCATAAGCCCTGTGAATGTTTCAGATTTTGTGGATCATATAGATTATTTAGTGCAGAAAATAGGAATTGACCACGTAGGGATTAGTAGTGATTTTGATGGCGGCGGCGGAATTGATGGTTGGAATGACGCTTCAGAAAGTGAGAATATCACGATCGAACTTGTAAAAAGGGGATATTCCGAAGAGGATATTGCCAAATTATGGGGTGAAAATCTTTTACGGGTTATGGATGAAGTAGCCGCTGTTGCGGAAGAACTTCAGGCTAATTAATTGAAATTCACTTCCAGGATATTAGGGTCTCCCCCCTTTCCTTCATTGGCGATATAGATAATTCCCGCGGGAGTGAAACAAATTCCTTCCGGCTGAAAAAATTCAGCAGGATCGAGTTCGTGGATTTTTTTAACTTTTCCGTAGCGGTCAGTGATCACGAGTTTAGGTTTTTCCGCATCCAGAATATAAATATCACGGGTTTCCGGATGAAAAGCCACATCTGCCGGACGTAAAAATTCCCGACGGTCATCGGTCTTTAATCTTTTAAAGATTTCCTCGTTATAATCTACGGTAATTTCCAGGTCTTTATAGATCTCCTGTTTCACGGGATCATAAGTGTATAGCGCTTTATAGGTATCGTCGTTGCCTTCCAGATTATCGCCTTTTACGGCAATAAGCAGGAGATCATCGAAACCACCTGCAATTCCTTCAATATTATTTTTAGTCGTAAAAGGTGTGTCCAGTATGACCGTTTCAGGATCGGCATCCAAATCAGCATTCATTCTAAAGATCTTTCCGTCGCTTCGGGCGATGTAAAAATAATCGTTCAGGTACGTGAGGCCTTCGTAATCGCCAGGTTCGCCAAATTGTATTTTTTTGACGATCTCTTCTTTGTCCAGATCATAAACGAATAAAATCCCGTCTTCATCCTGAATACAGGCTACCTGGTAATCACCTAACCATACAATTCCTGAAATTTCGTCGAGAGCGTTGGGGATGTTCCATTTTTTTACGATTTCGTAGGTTTTGTTTTCGGAATCAAAATCGGGATGTTTTCGCTCATAAAGGGTGTAAATCCCGCCGGCGAGTACTAGCACAAAAATTACAATGGCAACTGCCCATCTGGTCATAACTGGCTATTTTGAATTAAAATTAAGGCTATACAGCGGTGTTGCAAAAAGATTAACAATTCTTTCATCCGGCTGAAAATCAGCTCTAAAAGTTAATATTTTGTTAATTTGGTACCTTTTATAGCATAGTACCGTAACAGAAAATTTTTTAGCTCGTCTATAAAGTACAATCAAATCATTCATCAATTAAAATTTATCAATCATGACATCATTATCAAACATCATTCAGAATTTCAGTTTTCACAGTGAAGCACGAAGTGTTCATCACAAATCATTTTTGAACACCCCTTCCACTTCGAGCAGATCCAGTTGGTACGGCAGAAGACGCTATTCGTAGAAAATCATTATCAATCAAAATTTAGCAGCATGTCAGCTTTTGAGAACATCATTCAGGATTTTGACACGATTCGGGAAAATGGCCTTACTCATCGAAGGCCATTTCTGAATCTGAAGAACGCTACTGGTAGATATACCAGGAACCTTGCTCATCACAGCATCATTTAATTACAATTCATCATCATGACCACTTTATCAAACATTATCAGGGATTTTGGTTTCGGGAGGGAAGCAAACCTCACACATCGCCGAAGCTTTATGAACTCCAAAACCGATTCTTCCAGAGATTGCTGGTACAATCGCAGACATTACGGATAAATTTCATCAATTTATTTCGCGGAACTCCTAAAAACCTAGCCGATAGCCTTTAAACTGTCGGCTTTTTTCATGAAAAATTTTAAAATAAACTTAAATCCAAAGGCCTTCCCTGAAAACATTCGTTTATTTGTCCAGATTTCATTTTAACAAATGTTCGAATACCTTAAGAAGCACCCCAAAACAAAATGGGCCGTGATCCTGGTCGGGACGCCCGTTCTATTATTTTTACTATTCTTCGGAAGCATCTATTTTGGACTGTGGGGAAAGATCCCTACGGAAAAGGACCTGGCAGATCTTCAACAAAATAAAGCCACGCAGGTTCTTGCCAGCAATGGAGAACTCATCGGGAAATTTTACATTTTCGACCGTCAACCCATTAATTTTGACCAGCTTCCCTCGCATCTTATTGATGCCCTGGTCGCTACGGAAGACGTTCGGTTCTATGAGCATGACGGGATCGATAATCGAAGTTTGCTGCGAGTCTTTTTTAAATCTATTTTACTGCAGGATGAATCTTCAGGCGGTGGAAGCACGATTACCCTTCAGCTTGCTAAAAACATCTACGGAAGAAAAGATTACGGTGCACTCGGAATTGTCGTGAATAAAATGCAGGAGGCGATTATCGCCAAACGTCTGGAAAATATCTATAATAAGAAAGAGATCATTCAGCTGTACTTCAATACGGTTCCTTTTAGTGATAACACCTACGGAATTGAAAGTGCCTCGCTGAAGTTTTTCAGTAAACACACAAAGGATCTGAGTCTGGAAGAAGCCGCGGTTTTGGTGGGAATGCTGAAGGCCAGTCACTATTTCAACCCCCGAATTTTTCCTGAACGCAGTAGGCTTCGCCGAGATGTGGTGCTAATGCAGATGGCTAAATATGGATACCTTACGGAGGACGAAGCCCAGCAGGCAAAAATGCTGCCCTTGGTTTTAGACTATAAGAATTATAATCCTAATAAAGGTATGGCCATGTACTTTCGCGAACAGGTTCGGAAACATGTTAGTGAAATTCTGGACACGCTGAAGAATAAGGATGGGGAAAAATACAATATCTATCGTGACGGTCTGGTAGTTCACACCACGCTTAATTACGATATGCAGCAGCTGGCAGAGGCTGCTGTGAAAGAACATATGCAGGAATTACAGGCTCAGCATGAAGCTTCCTACGGAAATTCTGCTCCATGGCTTGCTAATAAGCAGCTGCTTATGGAAACCGTGAAGAAAACTCCGCGATATCAGGCTTTACAACGAGATGGGCTGAGCGAGGAAGCAATCATCAAAGAACTGAGCAAAACGCAACCCACCGAATTGTTCGATTATTCGGGGACTGAAACGAAAAACGTAAGTACTATCGATAGTGTGGCGCATTACATGAAGTTTCTGAATGCCGGACTGCTGGCGCTGAATCCCGAAAATGGTGCTGTGGAAGCCTGGGTAGGCGGTGTGGATTTTCGCTATTTCAAATATGACCATGTTTCACAAAGTAAAAGGCAGGTTGGTTCTACTTTCAAACCTATTGTGTATGCTGCAGCCCTCGAAAATGGCATGGAACCCTGCACCTATTTTTCGGTGCGGGAAGTAACCTATGAAAACGGCTGGACGCCTTCGAATTCCTCTTCGGAAGGAGATGACCCATTTGTGAATTACAACCTGAAAACCGCACTTAGTCGTTCTATGAACACGATCGCAGTGAAGGTTTTGATGCAAACAGGGATTCCGAATGTGATCGAACAGGCTCGGAAAATGGGAATTGAATCAAAATTACCGGCGGTTCCTTCAATTGCTCTTGGTACTGCGGCCTTGAGCGTAGATGAAATGGCAGAGGCCTACACGAGTTTCGTTAATTCCGGTTATCATTCCAGGCCGTATTACATCACTAAGATCGAAGACGGAAATGGCAATATTCTGGCAGAATTTGAACCTGAAGTTTCGAAATCCAGGGCTTTTTCCGAAGAAACGCGTAAAACCATGATCAATTTCATGCAGGCCACAGTTGATGAAGGAACCGCTTCCAGGCTGCGCTATCGCTACGGATTGAATAACGACATTGCCGGAAAGACCGGAACGACGCAAGACAATAAGGACGGCTGGTTTGTGGGGATCACACCAAACCTGGTTTGCGTAAGTTGGGTAGGCGCCGATGACCAGCGGATTGGTTTTAGGAATACTGCCATTGGTCAGGGAGCCAATTCTGCCTTGCCAATTTTCGCATTACTGATGCAAAAAATGAATGCCAACAGCGAATTCAACGAGATTACCAGGGCCAGGTTTGCCCCCATTACCGGTGAACTCGCCCAGGCTTTAGACTGCGATGCTCAAAAACGCGATAACTTTTTCGAACGCTTATTTTCATCCAGAAAGAAAGATCAGGAAAAACAGCAGGATCGCGAACGACCTCAAAAAGAGAAAAAGAAGAAAGGCTTCTTCAAAAAACTATTCGGCGGAAAAAAGAATAATTAAAATTCTTTATTGATCTGCATTCTTAGTTTCCGGGAATAATCCTCTTCCAGCCAGTCGCGGTAATTCTTCGTGCTTTTACTGATGCAGTAGGAATATTGCTTGATCCTTGAGGAAATATCGTCTTTCAGCTCCTTAGCGAGGATGCGTGCATCAAAAACGTCTTCACTGTTCTCCACACACATTTTCACGTGCTGTTCCATAGACCACTCCAGGACCGTCTTCGATTTGAGTCCGCGTTTGATCACCTCGTCATAAGCCTCTTCCACGTTAAAGCTAACGACTTCAGAATTGGCAAATTTCTCTCGAATTTCCGGAGGCATCTCATACTGGAATTCGCGCTCGATCTCTTCATCACTCAATAGATTTTCAAAATAGAAATCAGGAGAACGGAAGATCTGTTTCCAGTCTACCGGGCTGCTCCAGTGGCCAAAACGAGCCATATTATTACCAAGATCAATAACGGTAAACTCATCTTTATTTTTCAAAATACGAGATCCACGCCCGATCATTTGGAAATACAGCGTAAGCGATTTGGTGGCCCTGTTAAGGATGATTGTTTCCACGGTAGGTTCATCAAAACCGGTGGTAAGAATACTTACCGAAGTCACAATAGCATCAGGTGTATGTTTAAACCATTTCAGGATCTCTTTCCGATCCTGCTTACTGGTAGTATTATCCAGGTGCCTGATGGGAAGTCCCGCATTCTTAAAGGTATGGTATACTTCTACGGAAGTGTTGATACCATTATTGAAGATCAGCGTCTTTTTCCCATTGGAACGTTCGTAATAGGCATTCAGGAGTTTCTCCTGCATGCTGTAATTGGAATAGAGCTCTTCCGAAGATTTTACGGTATAATCACCATTCATCCCGACCTTCAGATTGGTAAGTCCTACATTATAGCTGTAAATATTTGCACGCGCCAGGAAACCTTTATCAATAAGGGAATTGATAGAATCCCCCACGATAAGTTCGCGATAGTTGTCTTTCATGGGTAACTTGATGTTTGAACTCAACGGAGTCGCGGTAACGCCCATGATAAAACACTTCTCGAAGAACTTGAACAACTTTCGGAAAGAATTATAATGCGCCTCATCAATGATCACCAGTCCTATGTCTTCAATTTCCAGTTTTTCGTCGTTCAGGCGATTGTTCAGCGTTTCCACCATCGCTACAAAACACATGTACTCATCCTGGTCTGGCAATTCCTTCACCTTACTGTTGATGATCTTATTGCGCACACCAAAACCGGTAAGCATCTTGGAAGTTTGCTTACACAGCTCGATACGGTGAGTAAGAATCAGTACTTTTTTGTTGGTTCGCTGAATATATTCGCGGGTGATCTGGGAAAAGATCACCGTTTTTCCACCGCCTGTAGGCAGCTGGTACAGAAGGTTGTACTTTTCAGGGTGCTCCTCGATTACCCCGAATATTTTATTTATATCCTTTTTCTGATAATCATACAGTTGCTTGTCTACTTTCTTTTCTTCAATTCCGAATGTTTCTGACGCCATATATACCTTTATAAGTAAGCAATTTTGCAAAAATAAAGGATTTTTCAGGTTTACTCAAAATTAATGTTGCAAGATTCAGCCCTCGAAGTAAAACTTTATGATTAAATTTACAGGGCTTTGCTACCAGCTCTCTCCTTAACTTAACCGTAAAGCACTCCCCCGGAAATGCATACATCCTAAAACGGGCGGAAATTGAACACTTCAGAAGCTTTATATATTCGATACAAACCGGTGCTGGATTCCTGTGAATTTTTCAGAAATCTCGGGGAAGAGCACTGGAAAGAACTGCTTTTATCCTTCCGCGAAGAACTCTGGACCAAGAATACCTGCATACTGAACCGCAAAAAGTTCCTGTTTCATTTTTACATCATTTGCCGCGGAAGGGTTAAAATGTATCGCCTGGCCGAAAATAGCCTGAAAGAGCACACGCTGTTTTTGTTGAGCAAAGGGGATGTTTTTGATGTTTTTTGCCTGTTCGATGGCGATAAACACCGTGTGTACTACGAATGCCTGGATTCCACCAAAGTTCTGGCGATCAGGATGGACGAATTGCGCAGATGGATGCAGCAGCAACCGCAATTTTACCCCATGTTCCTGCAATATGCTGCCAAGATGATGCGAAAACTGGAAAAAACCGCTTCGGAACTTATTTTTACCGATCTTTCCACCAGGTTGCTTCAGCTTATCCTTTCCAATATCAATGAGAGGAATCATCAGTTGGAACTCATCGATAATCTGCCCAATAAAGAACTGGCCAGTATGGTTGGAAGTACCAGGGCTGTGGTCAATCGTTACCTGCAAACGCTGAAGAAAAAAGGCGCCATCCAGATCACCCGGAACCGGATCAAAATTATGAATATGGATTTGTTGTTGAAGGAATTAAAGATACACTCGGGCAATTCTTAAAATTGCGCTATCTGCTACCTGAGTAGTTTTCAAAATTAGCCTTACATGATAACTTCGGAAGGTATTTATTCACCAATTAATCTTAAGCCAAATGAAAAGGATTCTAATGTACAGTTTGATGATCGGGTGGGCGCTTGCCGCCTATTCGCAGCACGTGATTGAGCTGGAAGAAACCGAGTTGACCTTCGTTCCTTCCGCCAAGGTAATCTTCGAAGACTACGGAAATGGCAATCTTCGCATCTCTGAAGCGTATTCCAACCAGTTTGAAAATAACGCTATTCGTTTTCTAAAGGAAAATTTTGATATCCACGAATTCCTTCGGTTGAACAAAACCGAAAATTTCGATCAGGTCATGGTTCTATTTTCCAGTTCCAGAGGTTCCCTGAAAGCTCAATACGACAAAAATGGAGAGCTCGTCAAGACCTTTCAGAAGTTTCGCGATCTGCCTTTACCCAAAGCTGTGACCGAGCAGGTTCAGCATAACTACCGAAACTGGTCTGTCGTTCAGAACAAATACCTGGCAACCAGTCGCAAAGATGAGATCGTAAAGGAAAAATACGTGATCCATATCCAGAAAGGGTCAATGAAAGACCGCCTGGTCATCACGCCAAAATACGATTCAAGATTGGGCGATATTGGCCTTGCTCAAAACAAACCCTGATTGAATCGTGAAAGAGACTGTCCTACCTCAGAAAAATTCCACTTCCTTCCAAACGTTTCGCAGAATGGTTAGTTGAAAAGTACATCCTGCAATGTGAATGGTATTTTCGAGATTTCAGGCAGTCTCTTTCATTTTGGAGGTTTATTTTTTAAACAGGTCTGAAGACAGGTATCGATCCCCTCGATCACAAACAATGCTTACAATAAGACCGCTTTCCAGGCTGTTGGCCAGTTTTACGGCAGCAGCAGCAGCTCCACCACTACTCATTCCGGCGAAAATGCCTTCTTCTTCTGCCAGTCTCCTGGTCATTTTTACCGCTTCCTCCTCCGTGACTTCGATCACCTGGTCTACTTTTTCGGGTTTAAAGATCTTCGGAAGATATTCCTGTGGCCATTTCCTGATCCCCGGAATTCTAGCTCCATCTCCCGGCTGCACACCAACGATCTGCACTTCCGCAGATTGTTCCTTTAAAAAAGTACTGGTACCCATGATCGTCCCGGTAGTTCCCATGGATGAGACAAAATGAGTGATTTTCTGATTGGTATCTCTCCATATTTCGGGTCCGGTAGTTTTATAATGAGCCTGCCAGTTATCATCATTGGCAAACTGATTCAGCATAAAATAATTACCGGTTGCCATTTTCTCTTCCGCATAATCCCTGGAACCTTCAATACCAATCTCTGCATCGGTCAGGATCACTTTCGCCCCGTATGCTTCCATGGTTTGAACGCGTTCGATGGTAGAATTCTCGGGCATCACCAGCTCAATGTTCAGCCCAAAGATTCCCGCGATCATGGCCAATGCGATACCGGTGTTTCCGCTGGTCGCTTCAATAAGTTTGGTATTCTTATCAATATCTCCGCGTTCCAGGGCACTTTTGATCATGTTATAGGCTGCACGATCTTTCACGCTTCCACCAGGATTTTGACCTTCCAGCTTAAAATAAAGCTCCACTTTGGGATTATCGAGCAGTCTTTTGGCTTTTACCAACGGGGTATTTCCAACTAAATCGAGAACTGAATTATTCATTGACGGTATTTTTAATGCTTATTTGTGGCTGGTGTGAAACCATGGAATTGGCGGGAACAGATTTTGTTAACCACACATTCCCTCCAATAATGCTATTTTCTCCTATGACGGTCTCTCCTCCTAGAATGGTGGCATTCGCGTAAATGGTGACATTGCTTTTAATCGTAGGGTGCCGCTTGATGTTTTTGAGCGAGCTGTCCACATAAAGTGCGCCCAGTGTTACACCCTGGTAGATCTTCACGTTATCCTCGATGATGGCAGTTTCGCCTATTACCACACCCGTGGCGTGATCTATAAAGAACGAATTCCCAATTTTCGCTCCCGGGTTAATATCGGTTCCGGTAAGCCGGTGAGCACATTCGGTCATCAGTCGTGGTACGAGCGGCAATCCGAATTTATAGAATTCATGGCTGAGCCGGTACACCGCGATGGCAAAAAATCCGGGATACGAGAGGTATACTTCTTCTACTGAATTGGCTGCAGGATCATTTTCAGCGATCGCTCGGGCGTCATAATTCAGTTTTTCCAGGATTTCAGGCAACTTCTGAAGATAGTCTTTCCAGATGTCCTGGCAGGGAGAACCGGGTTCCCAGCAAACCAGTTTGGCCAGAACTTCAAAATCTTTGCCCAGTTCCATGATGTTATTGGCCACTTCTGTCTGGCGGTCAAATAACGTATAGAAAAGTTTCCGGGTAAAATCTTCGGTTTTTTCCTTGATGCTGAAATTGAGATTGGGAACGTTCTTCTGCCTCTCAATTTCCTTGATGATTCTTTCCATCTCCATAGCTGAATTCTTGAAAGATCAAATTTAGAGAATTCTAATTACAATCTCTTACGCAGAAAGGCTTGAGATTTTAACCAATACGCTAATTCTTCGTTAAAAAACAGCCAAGCCATATTCAAGAAACTGCCTGGTTGAAGTAAATTAGAGTAACAATAAATCTGATAAAAATGGCACAAGAGAAAAAATCGCCGAAGGAGCAGAAGAGCCAGCAACAGAAGCAGACTCCAAAGCAAAAACAACAGCCAGGAAAAACCAAGAAATAGGTTTTCCGGGTACATCACATTATGTTCAGGCCACCTCCAAAGGGTGGCTTTTTATTTTACAATTTTTAGGGCAATCTTAACGGGACTTTTAAACCGTTTCCTTCCAAATCGCCCTAATTTAGTGGTACTAACCAAATTTTATCGAAATGTCTAAAGATTCCTCTTCCGGAAATCTGGGCTGGCCTTCGGTCTGGGCCCTGGCCGCCGGCGGAATGGTTGGCGGCGGAATTTATACGGCACTCGGCGTGGTGGTATCGGTTTCAGGACAATGGGCCTGGCTAAGTTTTATCATTAGCGGTATTATCGCAGCTTCCAGTGCTTATTGCTATGTAGTTCTTGCCAATAAATTTGAAGAGAGCGGCGGTGCATTTACCTATTTGAGAGAAGTTGATAAAGAAGGGATTGCTGGGAGTCTATCCTGGTTGCTGCTGTTGGGTTATGTGCTGACAATGGCGGTATACGCCTTCGCCTTCGGGCATTATCTTTCTTATTCATTCAATGGTGGGCCGCTCATCACAAGGCTTTGCGCCATTGGAATCATGGCAGGTTTAATAGGCCTTAATCTTGCCGGGGTAACCAAAACCAAGAAAGTGGAAATTGCAATCGTGACGCTCAATTTGGTCGCCCTCATCGGGCTGGCTGTACTCGGGTTCATGCATTGGGATAAATTACAACTGATCTCTGGTTTGGAACCCAGACCAATTTGGTCAGCTCCTATTGGTGCGGCCAGCATCTTCATGGCGTACGAAGGCTTTCAACTATTGACTTATGAATACGATGAGATCAAAAAACCGAAGAAGATCCTGAAACCCACCATCATGTTCGCGGTGGGTTTTGTCATTCTAATCTACGCTGCGGTTGCCATTGGCGCCGTTATGCTGGCCGGCGGACTGGCGATCATTGCACAAAAACAGGTTTCACTTTCCATGGCTGCGCGTGAAGCAATAGGTACCCCGGGTTTGATCATTATGACCGTTGCGGCGGTTTTCGCAACAGCTGCCGCGATCAATTCTACCTTGTTTTCCAGTTCCAATCTCTCTAAAAGAGTGGCTGATGATAAAGAATTGCCAGGTATTTTCCAGAAAACCCGGAATAACGTGCCTTATGCCGCCGTGATTTTGCTCGGTGTACTTTCAACCATTTTGGCCGTCATCGGGAAATTATCTTCGCTCGTAGAAGCTGCAAGCCTGATTTTCCTGATCACTTTCGGAACGGTGAATATAATCGCATTAAATTACGTTCAGAAAAAATGGAAATGGTTCGCGTGGCTGGGAATAATTATGACTGGCATTGTGCTCATTGTCCTGATCGCGAGACTGGTCACCGTAGCGCCGGTACAGTTGGGAATCCTGATATTCCTGGCTCTTCTCATCATTATTGGTCGCCCGGCAATGGTCAAGAGCTTTTCCAAAAACGATTCTGATGATCAATCTGAAAAAAAATCTGAAGATGAAAATTAGTAGCCCTGTTAACGCTTTATTATTCTTAATGATCGAATTGACCGTCGCGCTTGGTTATTCTCAAAACAAGACCGAAATTCGGGTTTTTAATGCCATGAATTCTTCCGCTTCAGTAGAAATTCAGGCTGATAAAGCTTCTTCCAAAAGTCTGAATATTGGCAGTGAAATAGAAACCGATTTTCAGCAGTTGCATCCGGCAAAATATCAGTTTCGGGTACATTCCAATTCTAAGAATTTGCTGCAAAAAGAACTGGCCCTGGCAAAAAACCAGGCCTATACAATTATTGTCTTCGGAAAACCGGAACTTTCTTCGGAAGTGAATCAACAAACTTTTAAGCACAAAATGCACTATATTTTTGAAGGCTCCGAAAATTTTACTGCCAACGGTTTTTTACCCTCCTATTTTGTGTTTCGGGAAAAAGTGAAACTTCAGAAAGGAGCAGCCGCGGTAAGGGCTTTTCATGCCGCCGCAGGAACCGGAGAGATTTCCATTACACTGAAGGAACCGGGAAAAGACCAGACGAAGAACGTGGCCAGTAAACTAAAATATGCCTCGCCAGTGATGAGCACTCGAATTGAAGCGGGTTCAAAAGAAGTACAGGTTTTCCTGGGAAATTCACCTGAACCGGTCATTAGGCAGCAATACGATTTTAAGGAGCAAAAAGATTATATTTTTATAATAACCGGCAAAAATGGCAAATTAGAACTATACATCCTGGAAGATTAATCTCTTACCAATGAGAAATGGCCTTTTTTGGTGCCATATCCTTCAATTTCAATGAAATACCAGTAATCAGCTGCCGGCATAGGTTTGTTGATGAAAGTGCCGTTCCACTGGAAGCCCTGTCCCCTGCCAGATTTCAGTAATTTTCCGTAGCGGTCAAAAATGCTGATGTTCGAAGAGGGGAAAAATTCAATTCCCCTGATTTCAAAAACATCATGATAACCATCATTGTTGGGCGTGATATATTCCGGAAAAACGATGTGTGCAAAAGTGAGCGTTTCAACCTGGCAGCTTTCGGTATCTTTCATGTAGGCCGTGTAAATCCCGCCGGGGACATTTTCAAATCTGCTTTCAGCCTGAAAATTGATTCCATCGATCGAGTATAAAAAATCAGCCTCGGTGATGGGAATGATCTCAACATCCCATCCATCTGTCACCACATCAATGATTCCGGGTGTTGGGACCGTATTCACTACAATCGTCCTGGTTATATAACATTCCGAAGAAGAACTTACCCGCACGCTATAGGTCCCGGGCGTGGCTATATTAATAGTTTCAGTGGTCGCTCCCGTATTCCAAAGGTATTGGTAACCACTCACGCCCGCTTCGAGTAATTTTAGAGTTCCAGGGCAGATATAGGTAATTTCATCTGAAACTTCCGGGAGGTCTGTGATCTCCAGCTGGATAGCTGTTCGTTCACTGGGCTGGCAATTACGGCTGCTTACCACGGCTTCCGCATAAAAAATCCCGGCATTTTCAGGCTGATAGCGCAATACTCCGGCTGCCAGTAAATTGCCATTATCATCATACCAATTCGCCGTTTCATGGGTTCCCACTTTCACTTCGAGGTACGGAATCGGATCATTTTCACAGGCCGAACGATCGCCCAGGCTTTCAGGCGGTTCGGGTTTTGGAAAGATCTGAACCTGAAATGCTTCGGAAGCGGAACTACAAACGTTACTGCCAAGATTTGCAGGATCTTCAGCGGCCTTTACGCGGAAATAACGAGTTTCTGTAAGCGCGGTTGTTTGATATTGTATGGAATTGGCCCCCGGAATATCCTGCCAGTTCTCGCCGTCACTACTTTGTTGCCACTGGTAGAAAACCTGTTCGTATACTGAATTATCTGATGCTGCATTCAATTCTACGGAATACGGAGTTTCTTCAGCACAAAGATTCACGGGAGAAGCTGTAGTATCGGGCGATTCTACCGTGGTAAGATCGCCGCAGGACCTGAAAACGATATCATCGATCGCGAGGTCATTCCCACAGCCGCCTTCACCATTATTGAACATCTTCAAAATCACAGAATTCTGCCCGGGTTCCGAGCTAAAGGTTAGTGCATACTGCGTCCACTGCGGGTTAGAAGAAGAAAGGATATCGCCTGTATCGCCAGATTTTAACAGAACAGCATCGGTCTCATCCCAGATCTCGAAACGCACGTTGTTCGGGATTCCGCCATTTTCACAAATCCCGCTATCGCGATCATAAACGTTCATAATAAATGCAGAGAATTCGTAAGTGGTATTCTCACAAAGACCGTCAATTTGTTTGCGGTAAAAACGGCCAGGTGTGAAATCGGCATTTACGATAAGCGCCCTTCCACCAGAATAGGTCGTGGAAGGAAAATAGCTGTGCCAGGACGTGTTGTACTGCCCAACCTGGCTGGAAATGGCATACTGCCCGTCGTTGGGGTCTGTGTCACTAACATAACGATATTCCGTAATTCCAGATTGCAGTGGATCCCCAAAGCCTGAACCACTTCCAAAATCCTCCTGGAAAATAGGGTCTCCCTTACTGCCGCTGCAGAAGCCAAGCTGACTAAATCCTTTTAGTCCAATAAATATAAAAATCCCAAAAATTAGTATTCTTCTCATTAAAGCACGTGATCTGCCAGGCTAACGAACTGGTAAGAATTGCTCCATTTCTGCTCATGAGATTCTACCGTTATTTTCCTGATTCTCTCTTTGTAAGCCTCTAAAATACCGTTTTCAATGAGAAAACTTACTGCCTGCTCAAAAGATTTGTACATACTTTTTTCAAAGGCGGAAGAAATATTGTCTTTGCCGCGAGCAAAAGTCTGAGCGATCTCCACATTATAGAACATGATCTCAGCCAGCACATCTGGCGCCATTTCCAGTTTTGAATATTCCCGAATGATCTTCTGGGCCACTGACCTTCGCATCTTTGGTTTCCGGCGATTTACCGGAAAATATTCCTTGGAAATCTTAAATTTTGCCTGATCCAGTAACTTATCTTCCTGCGGATTAAAAATGAAATCATAGTATTTTTTTACTTCATCAAAACGCTCGTACATATCTAGGAGTTGCTCCTGCAAATCCTTTCTTTTGAGTTCTGCGATGTACTTTTTAAAATCTCTTTTGCTCAAGACTGCTTTAATTTTTGAATATTTAGCAATAATTTTCCTGATAATTCTCGGAGCCACAAGAGTTGATCTGTAACCAGCCTCGCCTCCTGCAGTTGCAAACGAAAATCCCTGTCGATCTGCTCCTTCCCTGCCCTGATCTCTTCATCACGTTTCCGGGAGAGTTCCTGGAATTTTTCTTCCAGTTTTTCCGAAGCTTCGCGGAAATCTTCTTCACTGATAGCCTGTATTTCCTGATCTTCCAATACCTTCTGACAGTTTTTTAAATTCTGCTGAATGGTTCTGGAAGTAGTTTCAAAATAAGCCGAAGGTTTTGTCGTAGGGTGATTGCGAATATACGTTCCCAGTGACGCCAGTGCCGAAAGGAAGGTTTGGTTCAGTACCGTAATTTCAAAAATCAACCCGGGGTTTTCCTGTTGTGAGCGGGGTTCCTGCGTCATGCGCTGGAAAGCACCGCTCAAATTTCCCATTTCCAGGAAAGCTTTTTTACGAGCCAGCTTGTAACTCGTGGGGAGAGTTTCCTTATCGTGGTAATATTTATCAATTTCCAGGAAGCATTCGTAATTGGCTTCAATGGAAGAATTAACAAAATCTTCCAGCGTTTG
Organism: Christiangramia flava JLT2011; assembly: GCF_001951155.1. Classification (NCBI taxonomy): domain Bacteria; kingdom Pseudomonadati; phylum Bacteroidota; class Flavobacteriia; order Flavobacteriales; family Flavobacteriaceae; genus Christiangramia; species Christiangramia flava. The sequence continues at coordinate 3,556,778 of NZ_CP016359.1, read as the reverse complement.
TGCTTCCCATTTCGGCCAGAGAAAGAAGTTCCCGGCTGCTGCAAGCGCTGCGCCAACAATCGTATCTAAAACCCTGTATTGTATCACTTTAAGAACTTCCGGTTGAAGTAAAGCATAAATAAAAATTATACTCAAGGTAATGAAGGTTGCAGCCGTGGTATAATTTTTTTGAATCAGGGAAAAAGCCATTGTTAAAGACAAAATCCCGAGAATGGCATACACGGTGGGATTGCTGGTAAGAAAAACCACGCCTACCGCGATGACTCCGCCAATTAGCGTACCGATAATCCTGTTCTTTGTTCGCTGCTTGGTAAGACCGTAATTCGGGCGCATGATCACAATAATTGTTAGCAGGATCCAATAGGCATTTTGCACCGAAAAATACACTCCAATGAGGTAACCAATCACCACGACCAGGCTCATCCTGATGGAATGCCTGAAAATCGCTGAATCAAAATTGAAATTATTGCTGAGCACTTTCCAGCTGTAATCCTGCGGCGTCAGGAAATCCCGCACTTCTTTTTCCTTCAGTTTCAATTTACGCTGGTCTTTCAGGTTGCGTAAAACCCGATCGATATTCATAATTTTACGGGCTTGACGTTGCTGATAGTCAAATAAATTCCGAAGTGCGAGAACGGCTTCCCGTTCGGTGGTTATATCGAGTCTATTTCTGAAATTGTCCAAATTTTCTGAAACACTGGCCTGGTATTGCTGAATTTTATTCTCCGGGAGTGGCTTATTCTTATACACCGCCAGGGAAATTCCTTCCAGGTGCAGGGCCAGTTTCCGGCTAAAAGCGGCGAACTCTTCCAGAATTTCAGCATGTTTGCCCAGGGTCTCGTGCATTTTCTGATAATCAATTGGATGTGACATCGCCAGTTCCAAAATATCAACAAGATCAATAAAGATGAGCAATCGTTTCCGCATATATCCGGAACCTCCTGAGTGTGATCGTGACTGTATCAGCAGTTCGCGAAGGCTTTCATGGTGTTCGTTCAGTTCTTCCTGCAAGCGGAAAAGTTCTTTTTGCAAATCTTCGGAAAATGTTCCGCTGCGAAGAAAATCGGCACGAGTACGAAGGTATTGTGCGGTAAGTTCCATTGTTTCTGCGATTTGCTGCTCGATGGCTCTTTTCGGTTTAATGAAATACCAGAGAATACTCAGGCTGAGATACCAAAGTCCACCGGCAAGTATTAGCAATGCCTTGTGCCAGATGGCGATCCCAGACTGTATTCCGGCGAAGCTGATCACCACCGCCAATAGCCCGGAAAAGCTCACGAGCGAAGCGCGAAAACCATAAACCGATAAATAGGAAATGCTGAAGATCATTACCAGCAGCATGGGAATAGTTGAGTAAATCGAAAATTCTGCGTAACGACCAATGAGAAAAGAAACGGCTCCAAGGATCGCCGCGATCACCACGCCTACGACCTTATGTTTGAAAGTCCCGGTAATATCGCTGGGAGAGCTGAGCAGGCAGCCAACCGCCATACTGATCCCCCATTCTTTCAGGCCTATTTCTGAAAATACAAAAATGGGAATGACCATGGCTATGGAAAGCACGACCGCTTTCGAAAAATCGGTGCTTCTGATGAATTTGGAAAACTCATCCCGGTATTTGGTCCATGGAATATTCAAAGTCAGAATTTGATCGCTGAAATTATCAATTTAAACCGGAAAATAGGAGTTTTGCCAGTATTGCTTTTCATTTTAAGGAGATTTTGGCAGAATGGAATAGGGATTTCCGCAAGAAACGGGTACTTTCAAAAGAAAAAATGAATCAGCAAATTTTATTTAAAAGTCGGCCAGAAGGAAAGCCTGGAAATGACAATTTTCAGTTCGAAGACCTTCAAGAGCCTGAATGCCAGGATGGTGAAATCCTGTTGGAAGCAGAATATGTTTCCGTAGACCCTTATTTGCGTGGCAGAATGAGAGATGAAAAATCGTATATCCCGCCATTTGAGATCGGTAAACCGCTGGAGTCTATGGTAGTTGCGAAAGTCCTAAACTCGAAAAATTCCAATTTTCAGGAAGGTGATCGAGTGGTTGGAATGTTAGACTGGAAGAAAAAGCAGGTTCATGATGGCAAAAATCTTCGGAAAATCGATACCCGGCTTGCTCCGGCACCGGCTTTCCTGGGAGTTTTAGGACTTACCGGACTCACCGCCTATCTGGCTTTGGAAAAGATCGGAAAACTGAAAGAAGGCGAAACGCTGCTGGTTTCCGGAGCTGCCGGTGCCGTTGGAAGCATCGTGGGACAGATTGGGAAGATCAAAAACTGTAAGGTTGTTGGTATAGCCGGAAGCGATGAAAAAATAGCGAAAATAAAATCCTGGGGTTTTGACGACGGCATCAATTACAAAACCACCACGAATATGAAGGGAGCAATCAAAGAATTGTGCCCAAATGGTGTGGATGTTTATTTTGATAATGTAGGAGGCGAAATTTTGGACGCCAGTCTTCAGAATATCAATAAATTCGGAAGGATAATTAATTGTGGGGCGATTTCGATATACAATGAAACCGAACAACCTACCGGGCCAAGACCGGAAGGTATTCTAATTAAGAAATCTACATTGATGCAGGGCTTTCTGGTTCGTGATCATGTAGAAGATTTTGAAGCTGCCATTCAGCAGCTAGGAAGCTGGCTTAAAGATGGGAAACTGGAATATGAGGAGACTATCGTAGAAGGTTTTGAAAATATTCCTCAGGCTTTCATTGATCTTTTTGACGGAAAGAATACCGGGAAAATGCTGGTGAAAATTTAAACTAAAAAGGCCCGTTTGAAACGGGCTTTTTTAATACTTAACTATTGCAATTCTATTGTTCCTGTGCAGTTGGCATAATATACACATCATTAATATTGGCTCTTGCCGGTTGGTTAAGCGCATAAAAAATAGATTCTGCAATATCTTCGGCTTGTAGCGGTGTTAGATTTTGCAGTGTGGATACGAAATCTTCCTTGATCTCTTCATCAGTAATGGAATCGGTCAATTCTGTTTCCACCGCTCCAGGCTCAATAGAGGTTACATTGATATTATAATTAGGTGCCAGTTCCATTTTTAAACCTTCGGAAAACATGCGAACGGCAGATTTTGTTGCACAATACACTGCACCACCTGGATATATTTTTCTTCCTGCACTGGAGGCAACATTGACGATATGACCTCCTTTTTGCTCGATCATATCGGGCAAAACTGCGGCTACACCATTCATAACGCCTTTAATATTTACATCTACCATTTTCTCCCATTCATCGGTATGTAGGTTTTTAACGTAAGAGAGCGGCATCAAACCGGCATTATTGATCAATCCGTCAACCGAATGGAAATCTTTCTTTGCAGACTCCACGATCTTTTTCCAGTCGTCTTTTTTGGTCACATCGGCTTCTACAACAATTGCCTTTCCTTTTCCCTGTTCGTCGATCTTTGACTTCAATTTTTCCAATCGATCTTTTCGCCTGGCAGAGAGAATGACATTGGCTCCTTCGCTTGCCAGTTTCATGGCAGTCGCCTCACCAATTCCGCTTGATGCTCCGGTAACGATAATAGTTTTTCCTTGAATACTCATAATTTTCCTTTTTTCAGTTATCAATTTTTCTGAAGATACTATTGAGATAGCTGAAATCAATGATAATTAAAGGCTTTAGCACGAAATTAACCCCTATGAAGAGCGGCTGTTAAGCTTTTTAGGAATTGTATAAAAAAAAGCCGGTTTTTCAACCGGCTCGACACTTTTCTAGCAATTATTTTTTTGGAGGCCTGGATGGTCTTACTTCAATTTTACTTGGAAGCGTACGAGGATTCATTTTCAACAAATCTCCCACGAGTTCCCCAATATCTTCGATCTGGATCTTCCACGCGTCTTTATCATCCGGTTCATTTCCGTTGAAATAAGTAGCTACAGATCCTGGCATGATGGTGCTTACTTTTACTCCTTTATCACGCAGGTCGAGCATTATTGCCTGTGAAAACCCGGTAAGTCCGAATTTTGAAGCATTATAGGCAGCACCCCCGGCAAAGAAATTCGTTCCCGCAAGACTGGAAATAGTAATAATGTACCCTTCGGTTTTTTTCAATTCGGTCACACTGGCCTTCACACTATAAAAAACACCGGTGAGGTTGGTATCGATCGTAGTGTTCCAGTCATCAGGGCTCATATCTTCTATAGAACCGAATTTCCCAATCCCGGCATTGGCCACCAGGACATCCAGCGAACCAAATTGGTTCACTAATTTTTCAACTGCTTGTTGCTGACTCTCATAGCTACGTACATCGGCTTCGAGTGGCAGGACCTCTCCAAATTCAGAAAGTTCACTGGCCGCCTCTTCAGCAGCTTGTAATTTCCGGCTGGTGATTCCCACATTGTACCCCATTTTCAGCAGCGTTTTCGCCACACCAAAACCTATTCCTTTACTTCCGCCTGTTACCAAAGCGGTTTTTTTCTGATCGCTCATAAACTTCAATTTTTGAGGAATAAAGCTACTAAAGCCATTCAAGTAGCTGAAAAATAAAGGGCTAAGATTCTGTTAATTTTAAAGGTTAAATACTTGATAAATCTGAAGTAAACACTTTCATACAAACACAAAAAAATTAACTTTGTGATCTGGAAATTCAGCCTGCATGGTTGATTTATTTTACCTGACCATAAATTCGTTTACCTTGGAAAATATCAAAGCACAAAAGTTACTGAATAAGATACAACGCGATCTAATGCGCAACGGGATCATCACCAATACGCTGGTTGAAGATCTTAAGGAACTAAGAAAGATGGTGGTTGAAGAAAACATCCCATTGCTTGCCAAAACCATCAGGCTTGCTTACGAGCATATCGAAGAAAATGACGCTTTTGATATTCCTATTCCGGATGACGAACCTTTAGAGGAAGGTGAAGAAGTGGAAGAAACTGAAGATGCCGAAGTGATCACAGGCCAGGAAAGCCTGGAATATATGCTTTCCCTGATGGCAGATCATGCAAATAAAGTGAATGAAATTGAGTTGCGCGAATATGTTCGCGCGATGAAAGAAGCTGCCGGCGAGGATTACTAAATTCCTGCCACGCACTGCGGCCTCTGCTTCAGAAGATTTCCGGAAAATTGCCGAAAAAGAAAGATTGATGAAAGAAAAAGCGAAATCTAAAAAGAAGTCGCGTATCCGGTTATTACATCAGTATTATAAGTATACAGGATTTTATGGTTTTGTGGGCTCCAGCCTTAAAAAAGCCGTGCTGCCCATCGTTATCTTTATTGGAGCGCTTTGGGCCGTAGATCATTTTTTCCTGAATATCGAAGACATGCTGGTTCATATAACTGAAACCTACCAGCCTGCAAAAGTACTGGCCATTTTTCTGCTTTCTGAATCTTTACTGGGTCTCGTGCCGCCGGAATTATTTATCGCCTGGGCGGGAAAATCGGCAGCACCCTTCTTGTTTCTTACGCTGCTCGCCAGTATGTCTTATCTCGGTGGAGTCATATCGTATGGGATCGGGCTTTCGGTGACCAAAATTCCTTCCGTACGTTTACTAATGGAAGTAAAACTAGCCAAACACATTCACAATACCCGAAAATGGGGTGGTTTCCTGATTATCGTAGGTGCCCTTCTACCCATACCTTTTGCGATCACTTCCATCGCTGCCGGTATTATCAGGTTCCCCTTTTCCAGTTACCTGATCTTCGCGCTGCTACGATTTGCCAGATTCTATTTGTACGCTCTGGTAATTTTTAAAATGGTTTAACGAATTCTTCCGGAAAGCCCTAAACTTTTGCTAAGGTTCAAGGCTTTAAGCCCATTTAATTCTATCTTGGATTTGCTAATCAACCAAACTAAAACTAATGAATTCCAAGATCAAGAAAATGGCGCGTGCAGGCTATGTGGCTAAGGGCGTTGTTTACGGGGTTACCGGTCTCCTCACTTTCATGGCCGCCTTTAATATGGGCGGTACCAAAACCGGACAAAAAGGAGTGTTTAAATTCCTGGAAGATCAACCCTTCGGAAATGCTATTTTGATACTCATGGCCATTGGCCTGGTTTGCTATTCTGGATGGCGTTTTTACCAAAGTATCAAAGATCCTGAAAATATTGGCAGTCACGATAAAGGGAAGATCAAGCGTATCGGTTTTTTTATCAGCGGATTGATTTATCTCGGCTATGCCGTTTATGCCATTATTACGTTGATCAATGCCGGTTCCAGTGGCGGGGGAAAAACCTTCAGTTTCCTTTCCGGGAACTTCGGAATATTTGTTTTTGCCGTGATCGGTCTTTCACTGGTAGGTGTTTGCATTTTTCAGATTAAAAAAGCGACTTCCGGAAAATTCCTTCAGAAGTTCAATTATAAATCCATAACCGAAGAAAAACGAAGAAAAGTGATCAAAAACACCGGTTATTTAGGGATTATTTCCAGGGCTGTCATTTTTGGAGTTATGGCATTCGTTTTTTTAAGAGCTGCCTATCGCTCCAATACCAATGATATTAAAACGACGGCTGACGCCTTCTCGTTTTTGCAGGATTCTGCCTACGGCGCCTGGCTGATGGGACTGGTAGCCGCCGGCCTGGTCTTATATGGAATATTCATGTTTATGACCGCGAAATACAGAAGATTTCAAACCTAATTTAGAAAACAACCAAAATAAATAGCTATGTCAATTTTAACGATTATCCTCAACATTCTTTTACCTCCTTTGGCTGTGTTCATGAAACATGGTGTAGGAATGACTTTGCTCATCAGCATCTTGCTCACGATCCTGGGCTGGTTGCCAGGAGTGATTCATGCCTTTCTGGTAAATGGAACGAGATAAACAAAAAGCCTGCATTTGCAGGCTTTTTTTATTGTTCTTCTTCTCTTTCTTTTTTCTGAACTACTTTCTGCCAGACCCAGGCACTTTTCAAGGCTTCATCCAAGGATCGGCTGGCTTTCCAGCCCAGTTCCTTATTGGCCTTTTCTGTATCTGCGTAGGCGGCGGTCACATCTCCATGTCTTCTAGGAGAGATTTCATAAGGAAGTTTCTCCCCGGTGCTTTTCTCGAAAGACTGAATCACTTCCAAAACAGAATTTCCTTTCCCGGTTCCAAGATTAAAAACTTCGTAATTTGACTTTTCTTTTCCGTTCATCAATCTTTGTAGAGCCGTAACATGCGCTTCCGCAATGTCTACCACGTGAATGTAATCTCTTATGGCAGTTCCGTCTTCAGTAGGATAATCATTTCCAAAAACCGATAATTTCTCCCTTTTTCCGATGGCCGTTTGCGTAATGAATGGTACCAGGTTTTGCGGAGTTCCAAGCGGTAATTCTCCAATTTCTGCGGACGCATGGGCTCCAATTGGATTGAAATAGCGCAAGGATATTGCTTTCATGTTTGAATTGACTTTACAGGTATCCTGAATGATCTCCTCTCCTATCTGCTTGGTGTTACCGTATGGAGATTCGGCCTTTTTTACGGGTGCATTCTCGGTTATTGGCAGTTCATCTGCCTGACCATAAACGGTACAGGAAGAACTGAAAATGAAGTGGGAATGTTCCTTTTTCTGCAATTCCTGCAACAAATAAATGAGGCTGGAAATATTGTTTTCGTAATAGAGTAAAGGTTTTTCAACGCTTTCCCCTACGGCTTTGGATGCCGCAAAATGAATTACGCTGTCTATTTCCGGATATTTTTCAAAAAAAATCTTAACAGCCGATTTATCTCGAAGATCGATATTTTCAAATTCCGGAGTTTGCCCGGTGATCTCGGTAATTCCACCAAGAACATCAATCGAAGAATTTGAAAGATTATCAATGATCACCACTTCCACGCCTTGCTGCTGAAGCGCGACGACGGTATGCGACCCAATGAATCCGAGTCCGCCAGTTACCAGTACTTTTTTATTTTTCATAAATCTTAGTTTCAGCCAAGCAAATTAAGAAAATCAACTTAGTCCACCAGCCTGATTTCGAATAATAAACTGCATTGTTTGAAAATGGTTTTCTGCGCTTTATAAAGTATCTTTGCTTCCTCAATCAAAGATTATGGAACTTAACCGTCAACTCACACTCTTTAAATGGGTAAGCATCCTGGAAGGGATCTCATTCCTGCTCCTCCTCGGAATAGCCATGCCATTGAAATATCTTTTTGATATGCCCGATATGGTACGTCACGTAGGTATGGCACACGGGATTTTGTTCATCGCATATATACTGTTCAGTTTACTGCTAATTAGGCCTATGGGTTGGAAAACTTCTACCGCCGCGATCATAATGGCCTGTTCCCTGGTGCCATTTGGCCCATTTTACGTGGAAAAGAAATACCTTTAGAGAATGCAATCTGAATGGCTCAAAGACCTTATTTGCTTTTTTGAGGACCTGTTCAATGAATATGGGATGAATCCCGTTCTTGCTCAGTACCTCAATCTCCTGATCAATTTGGTGTTGATCACCCTGTTGTTATATGGTGTAAACTGGCTGATCAAGAATGTGATCATCGAGACCTTTAAGGCATTTACCAATAAAACCAAAACAACTTTTGATGATTTTCTGATCAAAAGTAATTTCCCAAGATATATCGGTCGTATCATCCCGTTGCTGATCGTTTTTGAACTATATCCTTTATTGTTTTCAGACTTTCCGAAGGTGCTGCTGGTATTTGAAAAAATTCTGAACATTTACCTGATCATTCTAGCGGTTTGGATCATCAGGAGTATGATCAGAACTTCCAGGGATTACCTGAAGACTCGGGAAGGCTTTAATGACAAACCAATTGAAAGTTTTAGCCAGATCATCATCATCTTTCTTTGGGTGATCGGCTTTATGTTCATTTTCGCCGAATTATTCAACCGCAGTGTTCTCGGTTTTGCCATTTCCCTGGGTGCTGCTTCTGCCGTGATTCTGTTGATTTTTAAAGATACCATCCTGGGACTGGTGGCTTCTATCCAGGTTTCGGTTAATGATATTGTTCGAATTGGAGACTGGATCACTTTTGAAAAATATGGTGCCGATGGGACGGTGACGGAAATTAATCTTGCTACCGTACGGGTTCAGAACTGGGATAATACCTTCACCACCATTCCAACCTACAGCCTGATCGCTGATTCTTTCCAGAACTGGAGAGGAATGCAGGAATCTCCCGGAAGACGTATCCGCAGATCGGTTTATATAAAACAAAATTCAGTGCGATTCCTAACGCGTGAAGATCTGGACAAAATGGCAAAGATAAGCCTCATTGCTCCTTACCTTCAGCATCGCCAGGAGGAAATCGATAAATATAATGCTAAGAACAAGGTGGACAAAAGCTTGCTTATCAATGGCAGAAACCAGACGAATCTCGGGGTTTTCAGAAAGTATATAGATTCCTACCTGCATGAGCATTCTGCGATCCATAAAGAAATGTACATTATCGTGCGCCACCAGGCTCCAACCGCGCAGGGAATCCCGTTAGAAATTTTGTGCTTTAGCAGGGATAAGAGATGGGAAAATTTTGAATACATTTCCGCAGATATATTTGATCATATCCTGGCGGCTATTCCATATTTTGAACTGCAGATATTTGAATCGCCTTCCGGTGACGATATCAGGAATTTAATGGATTCGCTGAATAACAACCAATCTTTATGACTTTAAAAACATTTCTACGCGCCTTTGGAATTCTGGCGGTCATCCTTACGTTAATTCCCCTGATCGCTGCAGATTACTGGTGGATCAGAATGTTCGATTACCCCCATATTCAGCTTACTTTATTAACACTGGCAGCCCTGGCGGCCTATTTTCTGCGGTTTGAGATCAAATCCTGGCGAGATTACGCTTTTGTAGGCGTGCTGTTGATTTGTTTTCTGTACCAGTTTGTCAAAATTATGCCTTATACACCGCTGGTCCCTTTAGAAGTTGGAGAACCTTCGGAAAATGTAGATGAAAATTCGGGTTTTACGCTGCTTACCTCGAATGTACTGGAGAAAAATAAGGAATATCAAAAGGTTATTGCTGAAGTACAATCGATTGATCCTGACATGGTCGTTTTTACAGAAACCGATGGGATCTGGCTGAACGAGATCGAGGGCGCCTTGGCTTCAGAATTTCCCTATCGCGTGAACATTCCAATTCACAATACTTACGGAATGTTGTTGTTTTCCAAATTGAAACTGATCAATCCTGAAAAACGATTTATTGTAGACGACAGCATTCCTTCTATTCATACAGAAGTGGAATTGCGCAATGGAAAACGTTTCAGGCTACACGCCGTACATCCCACACCTCCTATGCCACAGGAAAACCCTTCCTCAACCGATAGGGATGCGGAGCTGATGAAAGTAGCCCTGGAAACCCGCGATTCCGAATTACCGGTGATCGTTGTGGGAGATTTTAACGATGTTGCCTGGTCACAAACTACCACGCTTTTCAAGAATGTGGGAGAATTGCTGGATGTTCGCGTGGGCAGAAGTCTCTACAATACGTTCGATGCTACCAGTTTCATCATGCGCTGGTCTCTGGACCAGATCTTTGTAAGCGAAGAATGGCGCGTACATGAAATTCATGCCGGAGAAGATGTGGGGTCAGACCACTTTCCGTTCTACGCCAAATTATATTTGCAGCCTGAGTTGGCTGAAGAACAAAAACCGGAACCGGCTACTGAAGAACAACTGAAAACCGCCAGGGAACAGATCCGCGAAGAAAAGCAGGAACCTGAAAACAACTAGTTACTTCAGGCGATCTTTAACAAATTCCACTTCGGTTTTGCCGTGAGGCTTGGGTTTGCCATGTGCATCGAGGCTCACCATTACGATCTTATCGATGGTAATTATACTTTCCCGCGTCATTTTATTTCTCACTTCACATTTCAGCGTTAAGGAAGCTGTTCCAAATTTGACTACTTCGATACCAATTTCCACAATATCGCCTTCATGAGCGGAACTTTTGAAATCGATCTCACTCATATATTTGGTGACGCATTTGGAGTTTTCCAGCTGAACGATACTGTAAAGAGCACATTCTTCATCAATCCATTCTAAAAGGCGACCTCCAAAAAGTGTTCTGTTGGGATTAAGATCCTGTGGTTTGATCCATTTTCGGGTGTGAAATCTCATTTTTTATTTCAAATTTATGTTGAAAACTGCTGAAATTATTCAGTTTTCAAGATGAATGAGCAATGCTGATATAGAAAATTTGTATTACAGGAATTGTTGGGCTACGTTGATGATCTCATCATGATCAAAAGCCAGATTCATATCGATCACTTTTTCAATCTCAAACCAGCGAGCGTCTTTGGCGTCATCTGCTGGTTGCAGCTCTTCCTCGCAGTAGATCCTGCTTAGAAAAGCGATCGACACCGTATGCCCTCTTGGGTCACGATTTGGCTTACCGAAAGCCTGCACCTGTTCAATATGAGGCACTTCGATCCCGGTTTCTTCTTTCAATTCCCGGCGGGCTGCAGCTTCCAGGTCTTCCCCTTCATCTACAAAACCGCCCGGCAAAGCCCACTGATCTTTGAAAGGATCGTTCTTTCGCTGCACCAGCAATACTTTGAACTGATTTTCTACTTTACAGAATATCACACAATCGACCGTTAAGGCTATTTTTTGTTCTTTCATTTGTTCAGCGTTTTTGGAATTTGAATATCGGTACCAAAGCGTTTATTGAACTTTTCAATAAAATAAGCAGAAAGTAAGGGCGAAGATTCTTCCACATTCTGATGAATGAAAAAATAGACGTTTTTAAGCCCCATTTCATACCACTCTTGCAGGCGATCCAGCCAATCATCGAGTCGGGTATAATCGGTAGGGTGATTGGCGCCGTTATACCTTATGAAAGCGCTTTCCGTCGTGAGCCGCATATGTAACAGGTCTCTTCTACCGGCAGAATCGGTTATTATATGCGTAATATTGTTGGCGATCATTAATTCATTCAGTTCCTGAGCGGCCTTGTCATCCTGGTACCAGTCGGAATGGCGAAATTCTGCGGAAAGTGGAACTTCTTCAGGCCAATGCTCAAAAAAGTGTTTTACTCGATCCATGTTCTTTGGTCCAAAATCGTCTCGTAACTGGAGAAAGACCATTCCCATTTTCTCCTTCAGCGGAAGAATATTCTTGATGAAATCATCGGTTAGCACATCAGCATCATTCAGCCTTTTAATATGACTAATGATTCGTGGAACCTTCGGAAAAAATTTAAAATCACCTTCCGCTTTTTCTTCCCATTTCGCAAATTGCTCTTCAGGAAACATGCGATAAAAAGAGGCATTTAGCTCAATACTGTTAAACTGGCTGCTGTAATAAGCCAGCTCGTCTTTGGTCCCGCGTGGATAAAAATTCTTTAGATCGGTGCGGTTCCACTTTGCGCAGCCAATACGAACGTCGCTAAAATGACTCTTTTCAAAATTTCCAAGAACCTCTTTGGTTTGAGGATGCGTTTTTGGCAGGTTGAAATCCACGCTGCCCGGATCACTTACTTTTCCGAATTTCATTTATAATTTGTTTTTCAGTATTTGTTGAAATAAACGGTCTTTTTATTTACGAATTCCTTGATACCATCTTCCGAAAGTTCACGGCCATAACCGCTGATCTTGGTACCACCGAAGGGTAGCCTGGGATCGCTTTTTACCAGTTCGTTTACGAAAACGGCTCCGTCTTCAAATTCCGGAACAATGCTTTCAGCAAAATCAAGGTCTTCCGTAAAGATAGAAACTCCCAATCCAAATCTACTCATATTCACGAGATCAATAGCTTCACGGTCTTCTTTAAAGGTTGTGATGCCGATGGCCGGCCCAAAGGTTTCTTCGAGAAATACTGGCATTTCAGGAGTGACATTGCCAAGTACAGTGGGTTCCAGATAGGCATCGGAACGTTTTCCGCCTAATAAGACCTCTGCTCCCATCTCTACCGATTCGTTGATCTGTTTCTCGAGATCTTCTGCAAGGTTAACCCTGGCCAAAGTCCCTATAAAGGTGTCTTCGTCTAACGGGTCCCCGCTTTTCAATTCCCGAACCTGTTTCACGAACTTTTCTGTAAATTCTTCCGCCAGGGACTCATGAAGAAGCAGGCGTTTCCCGGCAATACAACTCTGCCCGGTATTCTGAAACCGCGCCTGTACACAGGTTTTAACGGTTTCATCGATATTCGCATCTTTAAATACAACCAGCGCATTGCTGCCGCCGAGTTCCAGTACCGATTTTTTGATCTCTTCCCCGGCTACCGAGGCCACCGCGCCCCCGGCCGGTTTACTGCCGGTAAGCGTTACCGCCTTGATACGGGAATCGCGTATGATATCTTCAATTTTAGAACTTCCGAGTACCAAATTCTGAAAACATCCATCCGGGAAGCCAGCCCGTTCAAAAACCTTTTGAATATTGTTGGCAGATTTCATCACGCTGCTGGCATGTTTTAAAACTCCGATATTTCCAGCCATTAATGCGGGAGCGGCAAACCTGAAGACCTGCCAGAAAGGGTAATTCCAGGGCATTACCGCCAGCACGACACCAATTGGCTCATAGCTTACGTAGCTCTTATGCGCATCGGTTTTGATAGTTTTGGGAGCGAGGTGTTTTTCAGCATTTTCGGCATAATACTCACAAACCCAGGCACATTTTTCAATTTCTGCAATCGCCTGTTTGATAGGCTTACCCATTTCCAGACTGATATCTTTTGCGTATTCCTGTTTATTTTCTTTCAGCTCCTGGGAAGCCTTCCTCATTAATTTTGCTTTCTCTTCAAAAGACACTTTTTTCCAGCTTTGAAAACGCTTGTCCGCACAATCCAGAGCGTCGTCGATTTGTTTCTTAGTAAGTTCCTTAAATTTTTCGACAACCTCCAGGTTATAGGGATTGATTGATTCTATCATAATTCTTCTTCTACTATTAGCATTTCTCTTAAAGATAAAAAGAGCAGATGGCTTTGCCGGTTCACTTAAGACATATTTAACTCCTATTGTTTATAACAGGTTTACAAGTATCAAAGGCCATGAGTAATAGCCGTTTTAATAATGGTTATATTTAAGAAACAATACTTGCCATGAATCTAAGAGATTTACACCTATTGGAGCTCAGACCTGAGATTCCATCAGCAAGAGTAACAGAAAACATGACAGCCGACGAGCGATTCCAGAATGAAACGCTGCGTCCCGTTGCGAAACTTCAGGATGAATTGCTGGTTGCGACTTTCAGGAACTATGTTACCAAACACAAGAATGCGTTCTACGAACTGAATCTGGAAAAAAGGCTGAAGTATATCGAAAATGCTATTCAGAAGGACATCAAATTCCGAAACAGCCTGAAAGGAATGATCATTGGCCAGTTCACTATTCCTGAATACGAACTGTACATCCAGAATTCTTCGGCTTTGAACAAGCGGATGATGAACATTGTAAAAGAGCAGCTTCAGGCGAATATCCAGCTGTTAGAACGCGATATGGCGTACTAAGAGACCGATCAGGATGGTAATGGAAAAACTCATCAGGGTACCGATGAGCACATATTCAGTTTGCTTTCTTGCAGCAGTTTCAGACTGATCACTGAAACGCAGAATCGATTTTGCCGCGATCAGAAACCCGATTGCCGAAAGATTGGATGTTAATATGAAGGTAAGCACCAGGATCCTTTCAAAAATACCAATGTAGCGACCGGCAGATTGCAGGCTGTTCTTTCGAAGGTCATGTTCTACTTCACTTTGCCATCTTTCTGTAGCCTTTCCAATAAGAAAACCCGCCGGGAATATAATTATAAGATACGCCATAATGATTGCCAGCCACTTTGCTGAACTTAAAAAATCATAGATCGCCTCGTGAACTCCTATAAAATTATTGGTAAGAAACAGCCAGGCTGCGAGAATAGTCATTAAATGAAAAAACTGGTCTAACAGAAAAATTTTCAGGTCGTCCCGGTTGTAATTCAGTTTCCAGAGATCGATAGCAAAATGCGTGATCGCTATAAAAAGTCCGATGTACCAAAGCGAAAGATCTAACAAAAACAACCAGGAAAGTACACCGGCCAACGCACAGTGAAAATAGAGGTATTTGGAAGCTGCTTTTTTCTCCCGTTTATCGATGACCCAGGAAGTAGGCTGAAAAACAAAATCGGTCACAATATGTGCCATCAATAATTGAAGCAGGATCAAAAGGCTATTTTCCATCTGAAAATTTTTCTGAAATTACACTTTCAAAACGGTTCAGCAAAACTTCGATGGCCTCCCAGCCGGAAGCTTTTTTTCGCTGGTTCACTGCCGACTGGCTGATCCCAAGTTTTTCGGCAATTTCCTTTTCCTTGAGACCTTTGAGTGAAAAATAGACCACTTCCGCGGATGCTGTACTCCAGCGATCGGCAAGCTGGTCAAACAACAAAAAAGAAGCCTGGAACTCCCCGTTTACCTCGTCGTCCGGGCAGGCGAGCAACAGCTTATGAGGGCCATTTTTCATATCATCCAGGGTTCTTCCGGAAAATTGAAAAGCCTGACCATTGGATTCCGAAATCGTTTCCCGCTGAAAATCCACGCTTCCAATCCCGATAGCCGTTCGGATATCAGCCTGAACCGGGAAAGCCTTCCGCTTGCGGGTATCTTGCAAATGAATCCGGTTAATGGCTGATTTCAGCAGTAAAACTATTTTTAATGCTTCGGAAGGATTTTCTACCACGCCCTGGAAACTATCTCCCCGAAAGAGGCTGAATTGAGCTTCTTTACTTTCCGTAATTAACTGAAATTCGGCCTTTAATCCGTCTAAAACAGCGTTCAAAAGCTGCTCCGGATATTCCGTAGAATTGATCAAATCTGCTGAAATAACTGCTTTCATGGCTCTAATATATAAAATAAGTTTAAAAACTTATAATTATATTTTATTAGTTTTAAGGCTAATGTAATGATATTAAATATTTCCTAATTCTTCCCATAGCCGAAAAAGCTTGGCTAATTTTACTGGACAAAATCTCAAAACATGATAACCAACAAAGAAGAACTTTTCATTAAATGCCTTGATGCCGTGAATAAGCAGATCTCCAAATATCAAAATGAAATGGATGAGATCAAGGAATCTATGGAAAACAATGACGCTCATACCGATTATGATGAAGACGATACCAAGGGACAATTGCTAAACGATTTTGAAAAATATGCGGAATACCTGGACAATTCCCGAAAAATGAAGGAAAAACTAAGCAGGATCGATCATACACATTACAGCGAAACCATCGATTTTGGAAGTATTGTAGAGACTAGTGAAAATTATTATTTCATATCAGTTGCACTGGGAAAGATCGTTTTGGAAGAAGGTGCCACTGTTTACGCCATTTCTACCGAAGCCCCGATCTTTCAGGAGATGAAAGGCAAAAAAGAAGGAGATAGTTTCAGTTTTAATGGGAAAACTCAGGAAATTAAGGGTGTTCACTAATTACTCCGGATATTCAATTCGCAAATGATAAATATTCTTGAGCTTTCGCTTGAGAATTTTTTTTACCATCTGAATTTCCTTAAAGGTAATATTGGAATTTAAAAACTGACCTTCATCCATTTGCTTATCGATGATCTTTTCTACAAAATTGTCGATAAGCACCGAGGTTGGTTCCTTCAAACTCTTACTCGCCGCTTCCACACTGTCACACATCATCAGGATTGCGGTTTCCTTGCTAAAAGGAATTGGTCCCGGATATCGAAAATCTTCTGCTGAAGCGTTCTCATTGATTTCCTTTTCTTTCTTATAAAAATAATAAACCGTACTGGTACCGTGGTGCGTCCTGATAAAATCTATCACGCGATCTGGCAGGTTGTTGCGTTTGGCAATTTCAATACCTTTGATCACGTGTTCTATAATGATCTGCGCACTTTCACGAGGAGATAATTCATCGTGAGAATTGACTGAAGTGGTTTGATTTTCAGTGAAATAGGTAGGATTGTGCATTTTACCAATATCGTGATAGAGGGCTCCTACCCTTGCGAGCATCGAATTCGCATGGATTTCGTTGGCAGCGGCTTCGGCGAGGTTTGCGACATTTAGACTATGGTGGAAAGTCCCGGGCGCTTTCTCGGCAAGCTCCTTCAAAAGCCTGGAATTAGTATCTGAAAGCTCTAAAAGAGACATGTCACTAACCAGACCAAAGATTTTCTCATAAACGTAGATCAGCGGCTGCACAAATAATGTTGCCAGTCCACCCAGCAAAAATGTTAGGAAAACTTCGGCTTTGAGTGTCTCGATTTCCCCTTCCTGGATTACTATAAAAGCAAAATAGGAAATGATATAGACTAATGTGATCTGTCCCACTGAAATGAACAGGTTTGCCCTTTTATAAAGTTCGCTCACGGTGAGAATGGTCACAATCCCGGCAATGATCTGCAGGAACATGTACTCATAACTGTTCGGTACGATAAAACCAAGCAACAGCACCGTGATAACGTGTGTAAATAGTCCTAACCTGGCGTCAAAAAAGGCTTTTAAGGTTAGCGGAAGGATACACAAAGGTACCACGTAAACGTAATCAATCTTAAAATTTACCACCAGTTTGGTGAGCATCACCATAAAAATGATGTTGAAAAATATGAAGGTGACCTTTACGTTATTTTCAAAAATGCTGAAACGATATTTTTTCATGAACAGCAGTAGCATGAGCAATGCCAGGCAAACGAGTATGCTGTACCCAAAAATGATCCAGTTATAATTGCTCTGGCTCCAGACCTGCGACTCATATTCGGCTTTTAAGGATTGCAGGATGTTATATTTATTGCCTTCTACCACTTCTCCTTTGGCGATGATCCTGCTGCCTTGTTCGATAATTCCTCTGGTATAGGAAATGTTGTTCAGTTTACTTTCCAGCTCTTTCTGGGTAAACTCATTATTGAATGTCACATTTGGCTCAATCGAGTTAAAAAAAACTTCGAGAAGTTCTGTTTTAAAAGATTGAAACCCGGCTTTTTCGATCTCATCGCTTAAAAATGACCGAATGGCACCCTGTTTGAAAATCTTACGGTAAGCTACTTCAGTGGCTTCGTTGCCTTTCAGAAGGTAAATAAGCTGGTCTGGATCGAGGCGGTCACTTTCCTTTAAAAGACCAAACTGGTAAATTTCGGTAAGCGTCTTATTAACAAAATTGTCGATGATATTTTCATAGATACTAAGGGTGGAATCTGGGAAAACGGTATGCACTTCCTGAAGCGCTTCTTCTTTTACACGATCTGGAATCTTTTGGTCATAGTCGTAATAAGGAATATGAGAATCGCGGATAGCCTGTTTTTCTGCAGCGACCTCTTCATCGGTCTTCAGAATGGCAAAATCAAAAGGTGCGTAAAGATTTTCGTATTGCCAGGGTTTTCCCTTCGGGATATCGTACTTGAATTTTCCACCTTTCGGCAACAAATAGACGATGAGGATGGAAGTGAGTACAAACAGGAAAATTTTATAAAATAAAGCCTGATTTTTGTACAGTTTATTTATAAAATCGCTCATAGATTTTCTGGTATGCTCAAATGTAGTAAAAATAGGTATGAATAGCCTTAGGTTATTTAATTCCTTATAAATTGACTAACTTCGCAAGGAACGAATTTTACCAAATCAAAACATAAATAATGAATAAAGAAGTAGTAATTGTAAGCGCAGCCAGAACGCCCATTGGGAGTTTTCTTGGAAGCCTTTCCACTATTCCGGCAACCAGGTTGGGATCTGTGGCAATCAAGGGCGCTTTAGAGAAGATCAATTTAAAACCAGAAATGGTTGAAGAGGTTTTGATGGGAAATGTGGTTCAGGCCGGTGTGGGCCAGGCTCCTGCCAGACAGGCGGCTCTTGGTGCTGGAATTCCTGACAGCGTTCCATGTACGACCGTAAATAAAGTATGCTCCAGCGGATTAAAAGCTGTAATGCAGGGAGCCCAGGCTATTATGTTAGGTGACGCTCAGATCGTTGTCGCCGGCGGTATGGAAAATATGAGTCTGATCCCGCATTATGTTCATATGCGAAATGGTAAAAAGTTTGGTCCCGCAACCATGGAGGATGGTATGCAGAAGGATGGACTGGTAGATGCCTACGACCACAATGCCATGGGTGTATGTGCAGACCTTTGTGCTAAAGAATATGACTTTTCCAGAGAAGATCAGGATCAGTTTGCAATACAGTCTTACGAGCGCTCGGCTAAAGCCTGGAAAGATGGGAAGTTTGATGAGGAAGTTGTTCCTGTGGAAGTTCCTCAGCGGAAAGGTGATCCTATCGTTGTAAAAGAAGATGAAGAATTCAAAAATATCAGGCTGGAAAAAATACCACAATTGCGACCTGCATTTTCAAAAGATGGAACTGTTACAGCGGCAAATGCATCGACTATTAACGATGGTGCCGGTGCAGTAATCCTGATGAGCCGTGAGAAGGCAGATGAATTAGGACTGAAGCCTTTAGCTACGATTCTGAGTTTTGCTGATGCGGCCCAGGAACCAAAATGGTTTACTACAGCTCCGGCGAAGGCCTTACCGAAAGCTTTGGCTAAGGCAGGGATCAAACAGGAGGATGTAGATTATTTTGAATTCAACGAAGCATTCTCTGTTGTAGGTCTTGCAAATATGAAGATTCTCGGACTTTCTGCCGAAAATACGAATGTGAATGGTGGAGCCGTTTCTTTAGGACACCCTCTTGGTTGCAGTGGTGTTCGTATCCTGATCACGCTAATGAGCGTCCTGGAACAAAATGATGGAAAAATTGGTGCAGCGGCCATCTGTAATGGTGGCGGTGGAGCTTCTTCCATGATTATTCAAAGAAATGCGTAATATTGCCTAAGAAAAATTATTGATGCAATACGGAATTTGCCACTTAAGTATTGTACCAATCCGGGCAGCGAACTCTCACGAAAGTGAAATGACATCGCAGGTCCTGTATGGTGAACATTTTAAAATAATAGATGAGCGAGTCGGATGGAGTAAAATCAGGCTCGCTTTTGATGGTTTTGAGGGTTGGATTGATAAAAAACAATATCTCAAAATTGGTGAAGACGATTATTCTTTTATCGATTCGAAAGCAGCTTCATTATCTTCAGATTTAGTGGAATATATTACTGATGAAGCCGGGCTTTTAATGACCATTCCACTAGGATCTTCCATGAATTTCTGTGAACAGATAGGTCATCAATTCGAAGGGATTTCCATAAACTCCGGAAAAGAAAAAACACACTTGATCGAAACGGCCATGTTGTATTTAAACGCTCCGCATTCCTGGGGCGGTCGTACGCCTTTCGGTATCGATTGCAGCGGTTTTGTTCAAATGGTTTATAAGCTGAATGGTTATAAGTTGAAAAGGCTCTCTGCCGAACAGGCCAAACAAGGGGAACCTTTAAGTTTTATTGAAGAAAGTGAGCCGGGTGACCTGGCATTTTTTGATGATCACGAAGGAACTATCAATCATGTTGGTTTGATCATGAAAGATAATTATATTATTCATGTAGATGGAAAGGTACGAATAGACCGGATTGATCATTCTGGAATCTTTAATTCAGATCTACGCAGGCACACTCATAAGTTGCGTGTTATCAAAAAGGTAATTTAAAGGAACTTTAGTTTATTCCGGAAAAAAAAAAGGCCGCTAATTGCGGCCTTTTTTATATCTAGTTAGCAATTTTCTATTGCTCTAACATCGCTTTCATTTCATCCACTTTATCCTGCATTCCAAGATTTGAGTAGATGTTCATCGCTGTTTTGATCACATTTTGATCTGAAGGATCTTTTTCTAAAGCTTTTTCAAGATAAGGGATGGTTTCCTTATAAAGTTCCTGACGCTCAGCGTTCAATTCATCATAACGCTTGGTATCAGCTTTGCTCATTCCAAGACTGTTCATCTCGTCTATGATCTTTCTCTCACCGTTTAGCAAGGAAGCGATCAGGTTGATACGAGCTTCGTTGTAATCATCGTCTAATTGAAGCGCTTTATTATAGTTTTCCATAGCTTTCTCGTGCTTGCCTAATTCAGCATACATGAGCCCGATATTATTGAAAGTCTGAGGATTATTAGGATCTTTCTCTCCAGCGTTTTCCAATACGCCTACGGCTTTCTCTGTATCTCCCATTTGGTAATACATATTAGCTTCAGACATCAGTAAGCTTACATCATCAGGATTTGCAGCTTTGGCAGCTTCGATAGATTCCACTGCTTTATCATACTGCTTCTGGTTGATGTAGATTCTCGCAATCAATGAAGCGATCTCTCCTTTCTTAGAAGGTTCTTTTTCAACTGATGGATCCTTATAATTTGGCGATTTTACCATAAGATCTCTTTGTTCTTTCGAGTTGAAAGTCTCAGTCTCTCCGGTTTCAATGTTAACTGCCGTATAAGTAGTTGTAGATCCGTCATATCCAAGATCGTTCAACATTTCAAGATACTCTACAGCTTTATCATAATTTTCTGCCTGAACGTAATTGTTAGCAGCATAATACAAATAAATGGTATCCACTTTACTGATCTCATAGCTAGTCAACAGTTTTTCAGCCGCTGATGCGTAATTCTGAGAATTCTGATCATCGATTGCTCCCTGGATCATGTCATTTTTAAGCTTGGAAAGAGTTTCAGCAGCATCTTCATTTCCCATTTCAGCTGCTTTTTCAAATGCCATAGCCGCAGTTTTCAAATCTTCTGCACTGGTAGCTTTTCCATCCTGATAATAAGCCTGACCTTTATATAGGTAAAAACTCTCGGTCCATTTATCGTTCAATTCTCCCAGGTTTTGCTCTGCTACTTTCAATTGCGCCTGAGCTTCTGCGTAGTTGCCATCATCGATCGCATCTTCTGCATTTTTTACCTGATCTTTTTGAGCGACAGCTGCCAATGTAAGGAAAGACAAAGCCGCAGTAAGAATATTAGTCTTCATTGTTTATTTGGTTTTAGTTTTTTATTCCTCACTATCATCAGCAATAGTTGTGCCATTTGCTGATTCTTCACCGCCTATGGGCTTTTCGGCGTCTTCCATGTTGTCAACATCATCCTCATCATGAAGCACTTTTGCCACGGCGGCAATCGCGTCATTACCCTTCAGATTGATGAGCCTAACACCCTGAGTTGCACGGCCCATTACCCGAAGATCTTCCACGGCCATTCTGATCACGATCCCTGATTTATTGATGATCATTAAATCATCTTCATCTGAAACGTTCTTAATGGCGACAAGTTGTCCGGTTTTTTCAGTAACCGAAATGGTTTTAACCCCTTTACCCCCACGGTTGGTGATGCGGTAGTCTTCAAGACTGGAGCGTTTTCCATAACCATTTTCAGAAACCACCAGAATGTCTGATTCAAAATCGTTCACGGCGATCATTCCAACTACTTCGTCATCATCACTGGCAAGGGTAATTCCTCTAACTCCAGAAGCATTTCTTCCCATTGGCCTGGTTTTGCTTTCCTCAAACCTGATCGCTTTTCCGCTTTTCACGGCAAGCATTACCTGGCTATTACCGGTAGTTAGTTTAGCTTCCAGCAATTCGTCATCATCTTTTATCGTGATGGCATTGATACCGTTGGTTCGAGGTCTCGAATAACGCTCCAGTCGGGTTTTCTTTACCTGACCTTTTTTGGTTGCCATGATCACAAAATGATTGTTGACATACTCCTCATCTTTGAGGTCTTGGGTACAGATGAAAGCTTTTACGCGATCTTCCGGATCGATATTGATCAGGTTCTGAATTGCACGACCTTTTGAGGCTTTGGAACCTTCCGGAATTTCATAAACACGCATCCAGAAACATTTTCCTTTTTGCGTGAAGAACAACATATACTGGTGATTCGTTCCTACGAAAAGGTATTCCAGAAAATCTTCATTTCGAGTGGTAGAACCTTTCTGGCCTACTCCTCCTCTATTCTGAGTCTTATATTCATTCAGTGAAGTTCTTTTGATATAACCAGCGTGAGAAATAGTGATGACCACTCGCTCATCAGGGATCATATCTTCGATGCTTAGGTCGCCACCAGAATATTCTATTTGAGACCTTCTTTCATCACCATACTTTTCTTTAACTTCCAGAAGTTCATTTTTGATAACCTCCATTCTTCTTTCCTTTCTGGCAAGAATATCTTTCAGGTCTTCAATGGTTTTCAGGATCTCTTCGTATTCCGCTCGGAGTTTATCCTGTTCCAGTCCTGTAAGCTGTCTCAATCGCATTTCCACGATGGCCCGGGCCTGAACTTCAGTAAGTTCAAAACGATCCATCAGTTTTTCGCGGGCTTCTTCGGCATTTGAAGAGGCTCTGATCAATGCGATCACTTCATCAATATTATCAGATGCAATGATCAATCCTTCCAGGATGTGAGCACGGTCTTCAGCCTTCTGAAGCTCATATTTTGTTCTGCGAACAACCACATCATGACGGTGGTCCACGAAATGAACGATCAGGTCCTTCAAATTAAGCATTTCAGGACGACCATTTACCAGTGCAATATTATTGACACTGAAGGAAGACTGAAGTGCGGTATGTTTAAATAAGGTATTTAAAACGATATTCGGAATGGCATCTCTTTTCAGCTGATACACCACGCGCATTCCCTTACGATCAGATTCATCACGGATGAGGCTAATTCCTTCGATCTTCTTTTCATTTACCAGGTCAGCCGTTTTCTTGATCATATCGGCTTTGTTCACCTGATAAGGAATTTCGGTCACAATGATACATTCCCGCCCATTGACTTCTTCCAGATGGGATTTTGCACGCATCACGATACGGCCACGACCTGTTTTAAAAGCGTCGATCACTCCATCGTACCCGTAAATAATTCCGCCAGTAGGGAAATCGGGCGCTTTGATGTGCTGCATCAGCTCGTCGACCTCGATTTCGTTATTTTCGATATAGGCTACTGTCCCATCAATAACCTCCGCAAGATTATGAGGAGGCATGTTGGTAGCCATCCCTACCGCGATACCGCTGGTTCCGTTCACCAGGAGGTTTGGAACCCTTGTAGGGAGAACTACCGGTTCGCTCAGGGAATCATCAAAGTTCAGCTGGGTATCAACTGTTTCTTTATCGATATCAGCCAGCATATCCTCGCTGATCTTTCGCATTCTGGCCTCGGTATAACGCATCGCCGCCGGGCTGTCACCATCAACTGAACCAAAGTTACCCTGCCCGTCCACGAGCATGTATCTCATGCTCCATTCCTGGGCCATTCGCACCATCGTATCGTAAACAGAAGAATCACCATGTGGGTGATACTTACCAAGTACCTCTCCTACGATCCTCGCTGACTTTTTATAGGCTCTGTTTGAAAGTACTCCCAGTTCATACATTCCGTAAAGAACACGGCGATGTACCGGTTTCAAACCATCACGTACATCTGGCAAGGCACGTGACACAATGACCGACATCGAATAATCGATGTAGGCCGATTTCATTTCATCTTCAATGTTGATAGGAATAAGCTTATCTCCTTCAGCCATATTTTTGAATTTAATTTTTCTTGTAACTTGTCAAGAGGGCAATTTACATATTTTATCCCTGTTTATAGGGCTTGCAGCCACGAGTTATCACCGACTTTATTAACAAATCTTTAGAGTCTTTTGGTTAATAAGTTCGTTACTTTAACCTTTGATTATTGAAAGTAATTTTGTCTATTAGCTACTAACACTCCATTAGGTACAGTTTTTGACCTATTCAAAGTGTCTAATTTATAGAGAAAGGAAGATAAAATGGATGATAATTTTTCACCAAGAGTAAAAGATGTGATTGCTTACAGTAAAGAAGAAGCACTGAGACTTGGCCACGATTTTATCGGAACCGAACATCTAATGCTTGGTTTGTTGCGAGATGGTGACGGAAAAGCTATCGATATCCTGAATGCGCTTGAAGTTGATTTGAGTCATTTGAGAAGAAAAGTTGAGATCTTAAGCCCCGCTAATCCCAATACGGTAACCGTAAGTAATGAAAAACGAAATCTGCACCTCACGAGGCAGGCAGAACGTGCCCTGAAGACCACATTTCTGGAAGCAAAGCTTTTCCAGAGTTCTTCAATTAATACTGCTCACTTATTGCTATGTATTTTGAGAAACGAAAACGACCCAACCACAAAGCTTTTGAATAAGCTGAAGATCGATTACGATGGCGTAAAAGATCAATTTAAATATATGATCGCCAGCGATGATGAAGATTTCGCTGATAGCCCAACTGCTGAATCATTTTCTGATGATGACAGCGGAGATGAGGCTACTCGCGAAAATCCCTTCAGCAGCGGAAGCAGCGGGACTGGAAAAACTTCTAAAAAATCGAAAACTCCGGTTTTGGACAATTTCGGAAGAGACCTAACAGCTCTTGCGGAAGCAGATAAACTGGATCCTGTTGTAGGGCGTGAAAAGGAAATTGAAAGGGTTTCCCAGATCTTAAGCCGAAGGAAGAAAAACAACCCACTTCTCATTGGGGAGCCTGGAGTTGGTAAATCTGCCATTGCTGAAGGTTTAGCACTTCGTATCGTTAAAAGAAAGGTATCGAGGATACTTTTTGACAAGCGTGTGGTAACACTGGATCTTGCAAGTTTAGTGGCAGGAACCAAATATCGAGGTCAGTTTGAAGAACGTATGAAGGCCGTCATGAATGAACTGGAGAAAAATGACAATATCATTCTTTTCATTGATGAGATTCATACGATCGTAGGTGCCGGTGGAGCTACCGGAAGCCTTGATGCCAGTAATATGTTCAAACCAGCACTGGCTCGTGGAGAAATTCAATGTATTGGAGCCACTACCCTCGATGAATACCGCCAGTATATCGAAAAAGATGGTGCTTTGGAAAGAAGGTTCCAGAAAGTGATCGTGGAGCCAACTTCCGTAGAAGAAACCATCGAAATTTTAAACAATATTAAAGGTAAATACGAAGAACATCATAATGTGGTCTACACACCGGAAGCAATTGAAGCCTGTGTCAAGCTCACAAACAGATATATGACCGAAAGATTTCTCCCAGACAAGGCGATTGATGCTCTGGATGAGGCGGGTTCCAGGGTTCATATAACCAATATCGATGTGCCTAAACAAATTCTTGACCTCGAACGCAAACTGGAAGAGGTTCGCGAGAACAAGAATTCCGTAGTGAAAAAGCAGAAGTACGAAGAGGCAGCCAAACTTCGGGATGACGAAAAGAACCTGGAGAAAGAGCTGACCATTGCGCAGGAAAAGTGGGAAGAAGAATCTAAAAAACATAAGGAAACGGTTTCCGAAGAAAGTGTCGCCGATGTGATTTCCATGATGACAGGTATTCCCGTGAACAGGATCGCTCAGACAGAAAGCAATAAACTGGTTGAACTTCCGAAGAAGATTAAAGGGAAAGTCATAGGCCAGGACGAAGCGGTTGGAAAGGTTGTAAAGGCTATCCAGCGTAACCGTGCCGGACTAAAAGATCCCAATAAACCAATCGGATCCTTCATTTTCCTTGGGCAAACCGGGGTTGGTAAAACCCAGTTGGCAAAAGTATTGGCAAAAGAACTTTTTGATAATACTGATGCACTCATTCGAATCGATATGAGTGAATACATGGAGAAATTTGCCGTTTCTCGATTGATCGGTGCCCCTCCTGGATATGTTGGTTACGAAGAAGGAGGCCAGCTGACAGAAAAAGTTCGAAGAAAACCTTATGCCGTTGTACTACTGGACGAGGTTGAAAAAGCGCATCCAGACGTATTCAATATGTTATTACAGGTTTTGGATGATGGTTATCTAACCGATAGTCTTGGCAGAAAGATCGATTTCAGAAATACGATAATCATCATGACTTCCAATATTGGAGCTCGAAAACTGAAAGATTTTGGTCAGGGAGTTGGTTTTGGAACTACTGCGCAAAAATCTCAGGTTGATGATAATGCTCGTAGCGTGATCGAAAACGCGCTGAAGAAAGCTTTTGCTCCCGAGTTCTTAAACCGAATTGATGATGTGGTCATCTTTAATTCCCTGGAAAGAGAAGACATTCATAAGATCATTGATATCGAACTGGCAAAACTTTACGACCGTATCGACGGATTAGGGTACAACCTAATCTTAACCGATAAAGCGAAAGATTTTATCGCTGAAAAAGGTTTCGATAAACAGTATGGAGCAAGACCATTAAATCGTGCGATTCAGAAATATATCGAAGATGCCCTGGCTGAAGAAATTATTTCTTCCAACCTGAAAGAAGGCGATAAGATTGAAATGGACCTCGATGAAAAGAAGAATGAGCTGGTCATAAACATTGAAAAATCAGTTGAAGAAACTGAATCCTAGCGAGTTATCTAAGCAAAAAAATTAAGCCGCCGTTTCCTAACGGTGGCTTTTTTATTATTAGGAATTCTCGTACTTTTACTTCGATCTAAGCCCTACGCAAAACTATGTTTACGAAAGAATTTGACCTTGATTTTGGTAAAATCAGTATTTACCAGAATATCCTTATTGCCCGTTTGAATGAAGGAGTATTATTTGATGTAGCAAGCAATCGCAAATTATTGGAGATCGGGAAAGAAATTTTCAAAGATGAGGATTACGGGTACATTTCGTATAGACTGAACTCCTATGCTGTAGATCCAATGGTGTATTTCGAATCAGCTTCTGTTTCTAATCTGAAAGCGATCGCTGTAGTCAGCGATAATGAAATGACGAGGCGAAATGCTGATGAAGTAGAACGCAAATTCTACAAGAACAGCAGTGATTTTGAGGTCTTTACAGAACTAAACCTGGCAATTAGCTGGATACAGGCAAAAATCTAATCAGTAAATTCTCTTATTTCCATGTCAGAAATAAACCGCTTGGCCTTTTGAATAAATGGCGCGAGTGTCACATCTTCCTTTAAAACCGGTACTTCCTTTCGGAAATCCTGTAAAACCTGAGCTAAACGTTTGGAAGTTCTGGCAGGTTCTCGAAAATGAATTGCCTGTGAAGCGTTCATGAGTTCAATTGCCAGAACAGAATTAAGATTTTCCACGATTTTGAGCAACTTGGTAGCGCTGTTGGCACCCATACTTACATGATCTTCCTGCCCGTTGGAGGATACAATCGAATCTACTGAAGAGGGGCTAGCCAGTTGTTTGTTCTGGCTCACAATGCTCGCAGCGGTATACTGCGGAATCATAAAACCACTGTTCAAGCCAGGATTTTCAATTAAAAAAGCCGGAAGTCCTCTCAAGCCCGAAACTAGTTGATAAACCCGTCTTTCTGAAATATTGGCCAGTTCAGAAAGAGCGATGGCGAGATAATCCATTGCAAGGGCTAAAGGCTGACCGTGAAAATTTCCACCGGAAATAATCTTATCGGCCTCGATGAAAATATTAGGATTATCTGTAACCGAATTGATCTCGGTTTTCACCGTTTTCCGTACAAAAGCCAGCGTGTCTTTAGAGGCACCATGAACCTGTGGAATACAGCGGAAAGAATAGGGATCCTGGACATTGGCCTTTTCAGAACTGGCAATTTCACTGCCATCCAAAAAACTTCGGAAGCGCTCTGCTGTTTTGATCTGCCCACGATGCGGGCGAACCTGGTGCACCAGGTCATCAAAAGGCGAAAGGTTACAGTCAAATGCATCTGCCGAAATTGCCGCAATAAGATCGGCCAAATATGATAATTTATAAGAATTTAAAAGAGCAAATACCGCATGGGCGCTCATGAACTGAGTTCCGTTCAATAAAGCCAAACCTTCTTTACTCTGTAGTTTTAAAGGTTCCCATCCTTTTTGTTCCAGGATTTCGGCTCCGCTTAAAATAGTATCTTCGTAATACACCTCTCCATCTCCAATTAATGGCAAGGCAAGGTGAGCCAATGGCGCCAGGTCTCCGGAAGCTCCAAGCGAACCCTGTTCATAAATTACCGGAAGGATGTCCTCATTATAAAAATCAATCAGTCGCTCGACTGTGGTAAGCGCTACTCCTGAATTCCCGTAGCTAAGTGACTGGATCTTCAGTAGCAACATCAGTTTAATAACCTCTTTGGAAATGGTATTCCCGGTGCCGCAGGCATGCGAACGTACCAGGTTCTCTTGGAGCTCGGTAAGTTTTTCCGAAGTGATCTTGACATTACACAAGGCACCAAATCCCGTATTAATTCCATAAACAGGCCTGTCACTTTCTGAGATTTTTTTATTGAGGTAGTTTCTTGATTTTTCAATATTTAGATGGGCTTCTTCACTTAGTGCCAGTTTTTTATTTGATCTAAGGATATCATCAATGATCTCGAGGTCTAAAACTGCTGAACTGATGTAGTGAATTGCCTGCTCCATTTGTAATTTTATAATCTTTTGCAAAAATCACATTTCAATTAAAAGATTCCAAATAATATGCTTCAGAATTAAGAAATTTATAAAGTCTACTCCTTGCCACCTGTTTTAATTTCCTTTTGAAAAAGATACTGAAAAGCTTTTCCCATATTCCTGGCCATTTCCCCTGAAGTCACCCCTTCATAACCTTGAGCTGAAGCAACGAGGTCGCCGGAAAGTCCGTGTATGAAAACACCTAAAATACTGGCAGCTACCGGCTGGTAATTTTGCCCCATAAGAGAAGTGATGACCCCGGAAAGAACATCTCCGCTACCAGCGGTGGCCATCCCGGGATTGCCACTGGTATTTATAAAAAGCTCCTCATTTTGCAAAATGAAAGTATATGCCCCTTTAATTACGAGGATTACATTGAATTTTTTACTAAAGTTGCGGGCTTTTTCAAGTTTTTCAAAATCATTTTCCCATTCGCCGATCAGTCGTTTCAACTCTCCGGGATGCGGAGTTAGCACAGAATTTTCTGGAAGCAATTTCAGCAGCTCTGGTTTTTTGCTGAGCATATTCAGCCCATCGGCATCTACTAAAATCGGTTTTTTTTGGTTTTGCAATAATTTTTCGAAAGCAGTGATACTCTCGTTTTCGGTTCCGGCACCCATTCCAAATCCAATGGTGTCAGCCTCAAAATCAATAGGAAAATCGGATAGTTTTTGTTCGTTTTCATCAGTAAGAACCATTGCTTCCGGCAGGCTTGACTGAATGATCTCATAACCGCATTTTGGAACGTATAGCGTACAAAGCCCGCTGCCGGTATGCATAGCCGCAGTTGCAGATAATAGCACGCTGCCAATCTTCCCATAGCTACCGCCAGCAATAAGAATGTTTCCGTAATCGCCTTTATGAGAATTCTTATTCCGCGGCTGGTAAAGCGCGGGGGCTTCCTGCTTTCCGATCAAATAGGTTCGCGAATCGATGCCGGCAATAAAACGTTTATTTAAACCGATGTCTAAAACCTGTACCTCACCGGCATAATCCATTGTATCAGGAAGGTAAAAAACCAGTTTTGGAGCTCCGAATGTCAGCGTATAGTTTGCCTGGATTACGGAACCCTGCGGAGGCTGATCATCAAAAAGGCCACTGGGAATATCCACGGCCAGTGTAAAAGCTCCAGAATCATTTATGTGGGTAACCAGTTTAGCGACCCAGCTTTCAATTGGCCGGTTCAGCCCAACGCCGAAAATGGCATCGATCACAAAATCTCCCACGCTTATTTCTGGAAAGTCATCCACCTCTTTGATCAGGCCCGGCCAATCGTTGGTGATGTCTTTGATTTTTTCATAGTTTTTCAGGAAATCTTCAGATCGTTTGTCGCTGTACGCAACAGTATACAATTTCACGTCGTAACCGTGCTGGATGAGATGGCGGCCAATAACCAGCCCGTCTCCCCCATTATTGCCAATCCCACAGAAGATTTTGATGGGGATCGGCGCGCCCTGTAAGCGTTGATGAATTTGTTTAAAAACCAGTGTGCCTGCACGTTCCATCAATTCTTCAGAAGTAATGCCATCGTGTTCGATCGTATATTTGTCGGCTTCTGAAATCTGTTTGCCAGATAGTATCTTCATAGTCTTTTTTCTCGGGTTCCATCAAAGATACATTAATATGGTGTTTTCGCCGGAAACCGATAAAAAAACGATAGAGATATTGTTTTCTGCTTGAATTGAATAAATTTGCGCAAATTTTAAATCGAAAATGAAAGAAATAGCCCTGTCTTCAGTTCATCAGGAACTTAACGCTAAAATGGTACCTTTTGCAGGTTTCAACATGCCGGTATCTTATGAAGGAGTGAATATAGAACACCAGACCGTTCGTGAAAAAGTGGGTGTTTTTGATGTATCGCACATGGGGGAATTCCTAATTTCCGGAGAAAATGCGCTGGAATTAATTCAGAAGATCAGCAGTAATGATGCGTCCAAACTTACAAATGGAAAGGCTCAATACAGCTGTATGCCAAATGAAACCGGCGGAATAGTAGATGACCTGATCATTTACAAGC
The DNA here is from genome assembly GCF_001951155.1 of Christiangramia flava JLT2011. Taxonomy (NCBI): domain Bacteria; kingdom Pseudomonadati; phylum Bacteroidota; class Flavobacteriia; order Flavobacteriales; family Flavobacteriaceae; genus Christiangramia; species Christiangramia flava. Next base: position 3,525,623 of record NZ_CP016359.1, on the reverse strand, counting down.
TCGATGACGAAAAGTATTTACTGGTCGTAAACGCTTCCAATATTGAAAAGGACTGGAATTGGATCGCTCACCACAACACCATGGATGCCACGATGCGTGATATGAGTGATGAATTGTCACTGCTGGCTATCCAGGGACCAATGGCTGCGAAAGCCATGCAGTCTCTTACTGATGTAAACCTGAAAGACATCAAATTCTACAATTTTGAGCTTGGAACCTTTGCCGGTGTGGACAAGGTGATCATTTCAGCTACCGGATATACCGGAAGTGGCGGATTTGAGATCTATTTCAGAAATGAAGACGCAGAAAAGATCTGGAATGCGGTGATGCAGGCCGGAGCCGATTTCGGGATCAAACCTATAGGCCTTGCTGCCAGGGATACACTGCGGCTGGAAATGGGATACTGTCTTTATGGCAATGATATTGACGATACCACGTCTCCTATCGAGGCTGGTCTGGGCTGGATCACCAAATTCACCAAAGATTTTGTGAACAGCGCGAACCTGAAAAAAGAAAAAGAAGAGGGACCAGCCAGAAAACTGGTTGCCTTTGAACTTGACGAGCGAGGAATCCCTAGACAGGGTTACGATATTGTGAATGAGAATGGTGAAAAAATAGGCACGGTAACTTCTGGAACCATGTCTCCTTCCCTGGAAAAAGGAATTGGCATGGGTTATGTACCTGCTGATATAGCGGGGGCTGGAAAAAAGATCTTTATCCAGATTCGCAAAAAAGCGATCCCCGCCACTCAGGTCAAGCTGCCTTTTTATAAAGGATAATTTATTTGAAACGAATTCTGATTTTAGGAGCTAGCGGTTTTATAGGTAATGCCCTGTACAAAGAGCTATGCTCCTATTTTGATACGCACGGAACCTATTTAACTGACAGGAAGATCTTCAGTGATAATCACCAGTTTCACCATTTTGATATGGAAACTGAAAATATCGAAATCCTTCTTCAGAATGTCAAACCAGATGTGATCGTTTCCGCGGTACGAGGTAATTTTGATGCTCAGGTTGTTACACATTTCCAGATCATCGACTATATTTTACGTACCAATACCAAGCTGATATTTATTAGTTCGGCCAATGTCTTTGATGCGTTCACCAATTATCCATCTTACGAGTACGACAAAACCCTGAGCCAGAGTATTTACGGCCGGTTCAAGATCAAAATTGAAAATGCCCTGCTTCGGCTTCCCAACCATCAGTACAATATTTTGCGGTTGCCAATGGTCTTCGGAAAAAATTCTCCGAGGGTAAAAGAGCTGAAAACGGTGATTGATCTCGGTGAAGCGCTGGAAGTTTTTCCGAATGTGGTGATCAACGCTACTGAAATTCAGAAAGTGACTCAGCAAATTCACTATATCATCAATCGTTCACGCGAAGGCGTATTTCATCTTGGCAGCACCGATCTTACTCATCAGAAAGATTTTATAGAAGAATTGTGCGAGGGGCTTGGCTACGAACACGTAGTATTTAAAAACGTGTATGATTCCAATTTTGATCGTTTTCTGGCGGTCCTTCCGAAGGATAATAAATTACCGAAAAACCTGCAGATCACTATTCATGATGTGATTGAAGCCTCTACCAAATTGTAGCTGTTAATCTTCTATTAAAGGGAAATGGCCATTTCCAATTTTCCTTTTTAAAGGCCTATCTTTAAGAAACCACTAAAAAACTCCGTCATGAAAAAATTAAGCGAAAGCGAAATCCATGAAAAACTGGAAAGCCTTGAAGGCTGGACCTACGCTAAAGAGGCCATTCATACCACCTTCGAATTCGAAAATTTTAAAGAAGCTTTTACCGTGATGACCAGGATTGCGTTCGAAGCAGAAGCTCAGCAGCATCATCCAAACTGGGGGAATGTCTACAACCAGCTGGAAATATCACTGTCTACACATGACGCTGATGGTGTTACTGAAAAAGACTTCAAACTGGCCCGAACCATTGAGGATATTATTGAAGCCTCTTCCTAAAACATTTTTCAGTTACTGGAAAGCTCCTGAAATTCTTGTAGAGATTTAGGAGCTTTTTTTTTATTTTTGCCCGGTTCATATTTTAAAAATCATGGGAAGAGCATTTGAATTCAGGAAAGCGCGTAAAATGAAACGCTGGTCGGCAATGGCTAAAGCCTTTACTCGTATTGGTAAAGATATCGTAATGGCAGTTAAAGAAGGTGGCCCTGATCCCGATACCAACGCAAAACTTCGCGCGGTGATCCAGAATGCGAAAAGCGTGAATATGCCAAAAGACAATATCGAGCGTGCGATCAAACGTGCCAGCGATAAGTCACAGGGCGATTATAAAATTGTGCTTTTTGAAGGATATGCTCCTCATGGGATTGCTGTTTTGGTAGAAACTGCTACAGATAATAATAATCGTACGGTTGCCAACATCCGTTCGCACTTCAATAAATCTGACGGGAACCTTGGAACTTCCGGTTCTGTAGAATTCATGTTTGACCATACTTGCAATTTTTGCATCAATAAAGAAGGCATCGACCCTGAAGAACTGGAACTGGAATTGATCGATTTTGGTGCGGAAGAAGTCTTCGAAGATGAAGATGGAATACATATTTATGCGCCTTTTCAAAACTTCGGAAGCATTCAAAAAGAACTGGAAAGCCGAAATATTGAAATTATTTCTTCCGGTTTTGAACGCATTCCGCAGGTTACCAAAACACTTTCAGAAGAACAGGCCGCCGATGTTGAAAAACTGCTGGAGAAACTGGAGGATGACGACGATGTGCAGAATGTTTACCACACGATGGAAATTTCAGAATAATTAAAAGTTCTGCGGAATTTTTCCCTGTACCCCGCGATAAAAAGATTTAATTTCTGTCATATCGGTTTCCAGACCGTTTTTTGGGTAAAATGCCTCGGATATCCTGACCATTTTTTTACCAAAATCAAAGGAAACCATCACGATGGGAACTTCCGCTTTTAAGGCGGTATAATAAAAGCCGGTTTTCCAACGATCGGTTTTTTGTCGCGTTCCTTCTGGAGACATCGCCAGCCTGAAAACTGCTTTTTTCTGAAACATTTCAGCAATCGCATCTACCTTTTTCTGATTGGAAGTTCGATCCAGCGGCGAGCCACCGACCATTTTGAAATACCACCCAAACGGAGGCCTGAACAATTCTTTCTTAGCAATAAAATCGATGTGGATATTCAGGATCTTTCGAACCAGGATCCCGATGAGGAAATCCCAGGAACTCGTGTGGGGTGCCACGATAATCACGCATTTTTGAATACTGGTGTCAAACCGACTTTCCAGTTTCCAACCCATGATTTGGAAAAAGACAAATTTCGCCAGCCAGCGCATCAATTTTTACTATTCTCTGGTATGTTTAACAGATTTATCCCCTTTCCGGCGTTTGCGTTCTTCCAACAACAAGGAAAGCTCCCTACCGGTTTGTCCCTTTACCGAAGTGTTTTCCTGCGCCCTTCTTAAAAGATACGGAACCACGTCACGAACGGGCCCAAAAGGAACCAATTTCACGGCGTTATACTCTTTTCGAGCCAGGTTATAACTTAAATGATCACTCATCCCAAATAGCTGGCTAAACCAAATCCTTGGGTCGTCATGGTCTATGCCACGGTCTTCCATAATCTGTAAAGCCAGGTAATTACTAACCTCGTTATGAGTTCCTATGAATACATTGATATCATCCAGGTGGTTGAGGCAATAAGACATGACGCTGTTAAAATTTACATCGGTCGCTTCTTTGCTCTCGCAGATCGGTGTAGGATAGCCTAGTTTCTTAGCCCGCGCATTTTCCTTTTCCATATACGCACCACGCACGATCTTCGCTCCTATTTTAAAGCCTTCTTTTTTAGCTTTTTCGTGAAGATCTTTCAGGTATTGCAGTCGGTCCCAACGGTAGCATTGCAGGGTATTATAAATAAGGACCTTCTCCTTATTATATTTCCGCATCATTTCCTCCATCAGTTCATCTGCAGCGGTCTGCATCCAGGTTTCCTCTCCGTCGGCATAAAGCCTGACGTCCAAATCGTAGGCGCGCTGGCAAAGAGTTTCCACCCGTTTACGAACATTTTCCCATTCCTGCTTTTCAGCATCGCTCAGGCTGATCTTTTCACTTACTTTTTCCCAGATCTCAAAACGCCCAATACCGGTAGGTTTGAACATTGCGAACGAAACTTCATCATGATCTTTGGCATATTCGATCAGGCTTAGCTTCTTCTCCATGGCCGCATCAAACTCCTCTTCCGTTTCTTTCCCTTCTACCGAATAATCCAGAATGGCATGCAGGTTTTCAGAATACATTTTCTGGGTCACAGGTTCGCAATCTTTTTCAGTCACACCGCCACAAAACTGCTCGAAAATGGTTTTTTTGATAAGGCCTTCAACAGGCAAATGAAATTTTAAAGAAAATTTGGTTAGTGCCGATCCGGCTTTGACCAGGCTGGGCCTGCCCATAAGACCAAATAAGAAAATGGCACGATCCAGTTCACTATCCGATTTCAGCTTGAAGGCTGCTTTCGTATTATTGAAAATTTTCTTTCTAATCATCTTATCCTGTTAATGCGGCAAATATAATTATTGAATATTGATTTAATTGATAAATTCTGTTTAATTTCGGGTGCTAAAAGCCCTTTAAAAATGAATGATTTGCAGGATTCACTGGACACTATTTTTTACTCGGAAAAAGCCTATGGCAGACTGAATAAATATCTTTCTAAAAACCCTCCTTCCAGGATTTTTATTTTAGTAGACACCAATACCAATGAGCACTGCCTCACCTATTTTTTGAGTCGGTTGGAAGACCCTTCAGATATAGAAGTGATTGAAATCGATGCCGGGGAAGAATACAAAACACTGGAAACCTGTGACGGTGTTTGGAACGCGATGTCGGAGCTGGATGGAGACCGCAAGAGTTTGATGATCAATCTTGGTGGCGGCGTAGTGACGGATCTTGGTGGTTTTGTGGCTTCCACTTTTAAAAGAGGCATTCCTTTTATTAATATTCCCACTACCCTTCTGGCGATGGTCGATGCTTCAGTTGGAGGAAAAACCGGTGTGGATCTTGGGAATTTGAAAAACCAGGTGGGCGTGATCGTCCAGCCAGAAATGGTGCTGATTGATACCAACTACCTGTCCACACTTCCGCAGCCACAAATGCGCAGCGGCCTGGCAGAAATCCTGAAACACGGGCTGATTGCCGACGAGAAATACTGGAAAAAACTGCGCGCGATGAACGAGTTGAAGTATAGTGACCTGGATGATATCATTGAAAAAAGCGTGAAGATCAAGGCTAATATCGTAGATAGGGATCCTTATGAAAGAGATGAGCGAAAAACTCTCAATTTTGGTCACACCCTTGGCCATGCGATTGAATCTTTTTGTTTGAGCAATCCAGACAGGAAAATTTTGCTTCACGGGGAGGCAATTGCCATCGGGATGATACTGGAAGCCTATATTTCTGCGGAAGAAAAAGATTTTCCGAAGGAGAAACTGGAAGATCTCAACAATTTCATTAAAGATATCTATGGCGTGGATTCTTTCAGTAGTAAAGAGATCAAACAAATTCAGAAGTTGCTGAAATACGATAAGAAAAACGAGTACGGAAGAATCAATTTTGTCTTGCTGGAAGACATCGGTTTACCGGTTATTGATTGCGAAGTAGATCCTGACCTGATCGAAAAATCATTTGATTACTATTTAAACAGCTGATTGTAAAGCGCTTATTTTAAGCTATAAATTTCCGGATGTTTTGTCTCGAATTTAATTTTTTAATTATACTTGCATAAACCATTAAACTATGAAAAGGATAATCGTAGACTATAAAAAACTGACTCCGGAAATTCTGGCGTTACTGGTAGATAAGTATCCTGATGGGTATGACGATGACCAGGTCATTTCTTTCAAGAATGCCAAAAACGAGACTGTTGATGCAGTGGAAGTGCGTACAGATGATACGGTTTACCTCGTAAAAGTAAGTACCAGGCTGGAAAATACGATGGCCAATTTTGACGAAGACGATTACGATGATTCAGAATACAACGATCCTATCGTGGATATTCCTGAAAAAGGAGACGAAGAAGAATCAGAAGAAGATTAATAAAAAAAGGAACGCCAAAAGCGTTCCTTTTCATTTTATCTAGAATCGAGATTAGGCATGCTGTAAATCATGTTTACCTTCCTTGATCTCCTCGATCACCTTCGCGTTAAAGGCATCCAGATCGTCTGGGTTTCTACTGGTTACCAGCGCTTCGTCAACCACCACAGGTTCATCTACCCAAAGAGCTCCGGCATTTTCCAAGTCTTTTTTGATAGATTTGAAGGAAGTCATGGTTCTGCCTTCCACCACCTCGGCGCTGATCAAAGTCCAGGCTGCATGACAAATGGCTGCAACTGGCTTACTTTGTTTAAAGAAATCACGTACAAAAATAAGTACATCGTCGTGGCGTCTTAGCTGATCAGGATTGATCACTCCACCTGGTAATACCAGCGCATTATAATCTTTTGCAGTCACATCCTGCAGGGCATAATCAACATCATATTCTTTACCCCAGTCATCCACATCCCAGGATTTGATCTTTTCTTTTTTAAGACTTACGATGTCTACCTGAAATCCTTCTTTTTCCATGGCTTCTTTTGGCGATTTCAATTCGCTTTCTTCAAAACCGTTCGTTGCTAAAATTGCAATTCTCTTTTTCATAATCTTTTTCTTTTTATTTAGCTTAAAATTACAAATCAGAGTTCCCTTAATGTGCTAAGGGCCTTATAAAAAATGTTGATGCTTCGTTAAAGCTTAGGATTTAATAGAGTTTTCCGGCTTCTCATCGTCATCCAGGTAAGATTTCAGTTTATCAACAATGTGCTTTTCTTCTTTCAGCTGAATTCTTCGCTGCTCGAGTTTTTTCATTTCCTGGTAAATGGCCGGTTCCCCAAAACGATTAGGCGTGACTTTTTCTTTTTTGAATAAGGCATACTGGACAGTAAACTCCCCTCCGAAGAAAACGATCAGGCAGGAATAATAAACCCATAATAAAATTAGCACTACCGAAGATGCTCCTCCATAAACCGAAGTAGGTTCACTCTGTCCAAAATAAAAACTGAGAATAGACTCTCCAATTAGAAATAGAAACGTAGTTAAAGCTGCACCAATGAAAGTAGTCCGGAATCTAATGTGTATATCCGGCAGCAATTTAAAGATTGCTGCAAACAGTGTAGTGATGAATAAAAATGAAAGCAGAAAATTGATCGCCTGCAAAGGGAATTCTGAAATATTGGGGAAAAATCGATTTACATTATTTGCGATGATTTTTACCAGGGCCGAAATCACCAGTGCGATCAATAATAAAAATCCAATTACAAAGACCATTCCCAAAGAAATCACCCGGTCCAGGACCATTCTCCAAAAATTGGTTTGTTTCGCTGCAACATTCCAGATGTTGTTCATGGCGACCTTTAATTGGAAAAATACTCCGGTCGCTCCAAATACGAGCATGGCCGCTCCAAAAATTATGGCTATAGTCGATTCACTGGATAATGCAGCATTCTCGATCATTGCCTGGATGGCGTTAGCTGAATCCCTGCCAATAAATTTTCCTATCTCCCCCGTTAACCTTCCGGTTACCGCTTCCCTTCCGAAGAAATACCCGGCGATACTCACCACAATGATCAGCAGGGACGGTAAGGAAAAAAGAGCGTAATACGCAATAGTTGCTGCTCTCGCATAGGGTTCGTTGCGATCCCAGCTTATGTAAGTTTTCTTAAGAAGCTTCAGGAATATTTTGAAGGATTTCCACATCAAAGATATTTCTTAGTGATAAGATCTATGTGGTGCAACACATGCCCGGCCATAATAAAGCCAATGGCTCGGGGCGACGCCGGCACACCGTTCATATTCCCGGTTCGCTTAAGCATTTCCTGGTTGAAACTTTTGAAAAGATAAATTGCTGAATCCCGGTTGGCCTGGAATTCGCTGATCAGATCCTTCGGAAGCCTTCTTCCTGCATCGCTCATTTCTGCGAAGCGATCATGATCGAAACCGGGTAAGGGTTTTTCCTCACCGCGCGCAAAACTAAGAGCACGGTATTGAAAAACCCTTTCGGTATCTATTATATGCTGCAATATTTCCAGAATGTTCCATTTTCCATCTTCATAGCTGTAATGCCATTTATCTTTTGGAAGTTCATTCAGGAATCCAACGAAATCATGTGTGTTTGAAATTAGAGTATCGATTAAATCGGCCTTTTCAGGCAATAAATTGATATATCTCCAGTAATAATCGCCAATTTCATTGGGTTGCAGTTCTGATCTATTCATTTATGCTGAATTACGACTGGCGTTGATATTTCCATAGAGAGAACGGGTTACCATTTTCTCATATGTTTCCAAACGCTCGTCATCTACATTTTCTTTACTTAATTGCTGCACCATTCTTAAAGCGTGCTGCTGAATGGTTAGTAATGGTAACACAATTCTTTCACGCGCCTGGATCGAAGCTCTTCCGGCAGGCTGGTTCTGCATCAAAGTATTGTAACCAGTCACTTTCAGTAACATCTTTTTAGTACGCTCAAATTCTTCATGAATCAGCTCCCAGAACTCTCCAAATTCAGGATCATTTTTCATATACGCTGTCAAAGGAAAGAATGACTTGGTAAGACTCATCATGCTATTTTCCAGTAGCGTTTTGAAAAAATCTGAATTCTCATACAACTGTTTTACACGATCGAATTCGCCTTTTTTATCCAGCGCTTCCATTGCTGTTCCCACTCCGAAGAATCCCGGAACGTTCTGTTTTAGCTGACTCCAGCTTCCAACAAACGGAATAGCACGCAGATCGCTTAAATTCAGTTCCGCTGATTTATTCCTTGAAGAAGGCCTGCTACCAATGTTGGTTTTGGCATAATACTTCAGCGTACTCATTTTCTCAAGATATGGAATGAATCGTGGGTGTTTTTTGAAGTCCATATATGTTTCATAGGAAATCTCTGCAAGATCGGTCATTGTTTGACGATCATCCTCTCGCAAACGATTCTTTTCCGGATTGAAAACTTCATTGGAAATACCGGCACTTACCAGTTGTTCCAGGTTATAGGTACAGGAATCCCGGGTTCCGAAGTTGGAACTAATGGTTTGCCCTTGTACCGTGATCTGGATTTCCTCATTTTCAATAGTAGGTCCAAGAGAAGCATAGAACTGGTGAGTTTTTCCTCCTCCACGCGCCGGTGGTCCTCCACGACCGTCAAAAAAGACGACCTTGATACCGTATTCTCTGGAAATTTTAGTTAAAGCTTCTTTGGCTTTGTAAATACTCCAGTTGGCCATCAGGTAACCCCCGTCTTTAGTACCATCGCTGAAACCTAGCATAATGGTTTGTTTGTTTCCGCGGCGTTCCAGGTGTGCTTTGTATTCCGGATTGGTATAGAGTTGCTCCATCACATTATGCGCGTCCTGAAGATCTGGGACTGTTTCGAATAACGGAATCACATCTACTGTAGGTTCTTCCCAGTCACAAGATCTAAGAAATGCAAATGGTTGCAGGACACCCTGTACGCTTCCGCAGTTACTGATGATATATCGATTGGCTCCGGCTTCACCGTTTTTCTTCTGAATCTCCTTCATGGCGTAAATAGATGAAATGGTAGCTTTAGCCATACCTTCTTCAAAAGAATCAGGATCCAGTTTACCTTTAACGGTGCTCAGAATCTTTACCTGCTCTTCTTCACTCAATTCCGAAAAATTATCCGGATATAATTCTGAAGGGCTTGTTTTTACCACTTCTTCTAAAACGCTTTGGTGAATTCGTGAATCCTGGCGAATATCCAAAGTGGCAAAATGATAACCGAAAAGATCGAGCTTGTTCAGTAAATCATTTACGTCATCAATAAATAATGACTGATGTTTTTCTTCTAATACATCTTTGATTTGATGCAACTTAGATTTAAAATCTTCAAGCTTCAGTTTAATAACATCCTTAGGTGTTACTGCCATTTCGTAGAGTGCACTTTCGATCTCTCCCACCATTTCATGCACGCCTCTGAAGGTTAGTCTTCGCTTCAGTTTACGAACGTCTCTGTAATAATTTAGCAAAATGGTCTTCCTCAATCGCTGAGCTACCTGCAAGGTTATATCTGTTGTAACAAACGGATTTCCATCGCGGTCACCTCCAGGCCAGAAGCCTAAATTGATAACCTGGTTGCCGATATCTTCTCCGTCAAAGATATTCTGCTGAATGTAATTATGGATTTTACTGGCACTCTGGTAGAACACATTTTCAAAATACCAGATCAGGCTGATCGCCTCGTCTAACGGAGTAGGTTTCTCTTTCTTGAAAAATGGTGTTTTCCCTAACTGAGCCAGTAATTGTTTGATTCTGGTCAGGTCATTTTTCTGAATGGCCTTATCCAGGTCAGTAATAATACCAAGAACAGAACCAGGATAGAACTGAGTTGGGTGGGCTGTAAGGGTTGGCCTCACTTTAAAACGTTTCAGGAATTTCTTCAACTCATCCAGTTTCTGGGTAGCTTCAGCTTCTTCCTTGACACTTCGTAAAGTTCCGCGGCCGTCCATATTATTTACGATGGGGAAAGAAGCATCTTCAATAGCATCAAAAAGTACAACTTGTCTTTCAATATACTGAATGAAGCGGAATAGCAAGGCTACCTTTTCTTCTTCCGTAGGATCTTCACCATATTTCTGAAAAAAACGTTCAACAATTTCTGAAGGGTTCTTGTTTTGCTCAAAACCAGATTCGCAAATTTCAAGAAAAAGAGGAAGCAGCGCCCCCGTCTTCTTGATGTCGTCGTACGGCAAAGTCAGGAAGATACTGTTGTATACCTGATATTTTGCCAGAACATTATCATTGAATCGGTCGAGTCTCGGTTCTCTGTTCATAAATTAAATTTCTTTCTTGGTTTTTCGGTTAAATTTAAAGTTATAAAAAAACCCTTTAAGCCAAGCAGCCTAAAGGGTCTTTAATAAAAGTTTAGGACTGCTTACAATTCTTTAAAAATTGAATGCATCAAACGTTTCTTATCATTAATGCTCTCTTCCAGAGAAATCATGGTCTCGGTACGGTAAACACCTTCGATATCATCTAACTGAAAGATGATCTCTTTGGCATGTTGAGTATTGCGTGCTCTTACCTTACAAAATACGTTGAACTTCCCGGTGGTCACGTGGGCCACGGTCACGAAAGGAATTTCATTGATACGTTCCAAAACGAATTTTGTCTGAGAAGTATTTTTAAGGAACACCCCCACATAGGCGATAAAGGCATATCCTAATTTTTTATAATCCAAAGTAAGGGATGACCCGATGATAATACCGGCTTCTTCCATTTTTTTAACCCTCACATGCACCGTCCCTGCAGATATTAACAATTTTTTCGCGATATCTGTAAAAGGAGTACGCGTATTTTCGATAAGCATATCGAGGATCTGGTGATCGGTCTCGTCTAATTTAAACTTGGCCATTTCTAAACTACTTTTTAATGAAGTTCAAAAATAATACAAATTCATTGAATTATTATCAGTTAATTCGACAATTATTCCATTTTAATTGGAATTTCTGTTGATTTTAAGAAGATTTTATTAACTACAACGTTTTCGATAAGGAGCTCCTCCCCTGCAATTCGGATTTTTTCATTCTGTGCATCTATTTCCCGGTGCCCGATTTGCTGGATGGACTGACCGATTTTTTCTATAATCGGAACGAATCTGAGCTTTCCATTCTTTAATGTTTCCTTAAATTGAATGACCACATCAACGAGACTTCCTTCAAAATCAACATTACGAATGATCACATCGCGAAATAACTTCTGATTTTCCGGAAGATCGAAATATTTATGGAAATCTACCGTATTATCGTTCGCGATGGCAGCAAGTCCGGAAATAAGTGCCAGGAATATATACCGGCGTGTTTCTTCCCTTTGATAATCCCCCGGAAAATGTCCTGCTTCAAAAAGAATTGTAGGAATTCCTTCTGACTGAAACGTATCACCTGCACAATTAATATTAAAACCATCATCATATCTACCTATTTTATTCTCTAGTTCCGGTTTTAAATAATCAGCCATCGTAGCTATAAGAGCCATGCTTTCTTCTCGAGTTTCGTCAATAGTGCGCTCTTCATCCCGGGCGGGCGTCAAAAAGCTCAATACCGCCGGGTTGTTTGTGGGTCCTGCACTAAAAATGGTGCGTTGATCGTGAAGATTGAGGCAGTAATCTGGCTGAAATTCTTTTGACAGCTTCCGCAATATGCTGCTTTCAGGCTGTGAAAGGCGTTGCATGTCACGATTCAGGTCTACATGATTCGCATTGACACGGGTGTAATATTTGGCGCCATCGGGGTTGAGGATCGGAACACACACCAAAGTGATCTGCTGAAGTAGTTTTTTGATCTCCTCATGGTCCTTATAATGATTAAAAAATGCAATAAGATCAAAAATAGCCTTAGTGGTCGTGGATTCATTTCCGTGCATTTGTGACCAAGCTAGAATTTTTATTGGTCCACTTCCTATTTTAATTTGATAGATTTTTCGTTCCTCAACTGATTCTCCAATTTTCTCAAATTGATAAAATCGATCGAACTTTGATTTGATCTTTTTAAGATCGGCCAGCGTAATATATCTTCCTGAAGCAGCCTTCCATTTGATCGTTTGATAGGCCCGTTTCGTACGAAACTCTTCGAGTAATTTTTCCATGTTTACAAAACTAAACATAATTGATTTTACAAATGTAAACAGATTGGACAGGGTTCGCGATGTACTTTTGTAAACAATTCAAGGAATTCACACCTCCAGTGCTTTGGAATAAATCCAACAAACTTATTTTTAAAGTATAAATACTATACTTTCAATTAGTTATGTGTCATTAAAAGAATATAAACTTTAAATTTATACATCGATTTATGAGGCGTTATATATTTAATTTTCCGGTTCGAACTTTTTAAGTTACATTTGTAACATCAGTATAATGGTAGTATAATTTACAATGGTAAACACGGAAGATTTCTCTATTAGACTTACGAAAATCATGGAATTTTACGAGCTGTCTGCAGCTGCCTTTGCTGATCGTATCGATGTGGGAAGGTCTTCTATTTCGCATATCATTTCAGGAAGAAATAAACCCAGTCTGGAATTCGTGATGAAGGTTGTTAAAGGTTTTCCTGAAGTGGAATTGTACTGGCTCCTAAATGGAAAAGGCAGTTTTCCCAAATCTAATTCCACTACTCCGAAAGCTGAGCGAGAAAAAATTGTTCCCACTCCAACAGTTCAGGTGCCGACAAAATCAAATGAAGCTATGAACTTTCAGGAGGTTCCAAAAAATTCAGAAAAAAGAACTATTCAAAAAATCGTGATATTTTATGATGACGGCACATTTGATGCCTTTGAGAATTGATTAGCTGCGCTATTTTAGATTACTTTGCAGCATGAGAAAGTTCGTTATTTTAATTGTGGTATTCTCTATGATTTCCTGCTTTAACGCGGAAAGAAACTGTGAGGATTTTCATACCGGCACCTTTGAGTTCAAATCGTATATTAACGGAGAGATGGTCACCTCTACTTTCATTAGGAATGATTCGACTGAAATCGAGGAATTTCGAGGAAAAGTCGATACTTCTTCTATCCGCTGGATAAACGATTGCGAGTATATCCTGAAGAATTTACATCCTGATGGAATGGCTGAAGAAAAAGCGATCCATATGAAGATCCTTACGACCAGTAAAGATGGTTATACCTTTGAATATGGGCAGGTTGGTGACCCTAAAAAGTCTCGTGGTTCTGTCACCAAAATTTCAGAATAGCCCCGTATTTTGCTTATCGATCGCGCAGCATCTGATTCTGCTCTTCCATCTGGTCTGCGATCTTCGATAGCAACTCAATGTCTTTGGGGGTTTTTACCTGAGTATTTTTAGGATCTTCGGCTTTTTCACGGAAACGATTCATAAATCTTACAAATAGGAATAATACAAAGCCAACTATCAGGAAATTAATAACCGACTGGATGAAAATTCCGTAGCCAATAGAAACTTCCTCCAGGTAATTCGGGCTCCCATGAGTGCCAATTGCCTCTCGTAACACCCATTTTTTATCTTCAAAATTGATCTCACCTGTGAGTAAGCTGAGCGGTGGTGAAATGATTTGTTTGACCAGGCTGTCCACGATCGTACTGAAAGCCGCGCCAATGATAATACCAATGGCCATATCGACCATATTTCCCTTGACGGCAAAATCTTTAAATTCCTTTATCAATCCCATTAATCATCAAATAATTTGGTCTGGCTTTCTGAAGAGGTATCAGCTTTCCGGATGTCTTTTAATTCTATTTTATCGTCTTCGGAAGTTTGCTTTTCCTCTTCCGGCTCTTCCTTTTCTACTTCTTCTTGCGCAGGTTCCGGAGTTTCATACGGCAAAGGATCCAGTAAGTTTATCTGATTTACTTTTTCAGTAGTTAACTGGTTTCCAAGAGCCTTAATTCCTTTTACTGAAATGAATTCTTCAAGATTTATTTCCTCATTGGGTCGGCGATCCTTTCCTTTAGTTTTGGTGAAAACAATTTCTGCCATCGGGTAATAATCGGTCGAAACGATCTCGAGGTAAGAATTAGGATGTTCACTGATGAACTTTTCTTCCTTGTCTGGATTATCAATCAAAAAACGCTTCACATAATAACGTTCTTTTTCTGATTCCCAGTAAATAGCAGAAATGGGCTTTTTAGGAATCCACTTTTCCAGAACGACTATTTCTTCGTCAAAACGCGTGATTAGTTCCGGTTTAATGGTTTTGGCTACCCCGTCCTGGGTAATGATCAGTAAGCGATCATCCCCGCGAAATTCTCCAAGCAACTCTCCGCGACCATCTACATTTAGTCTTTTAACGGTATCGTCAAACCAGATCCTGCGAGGTTTCAGCGTAGAAACGCCTTCTTCTTTTAATTCAATTCGTTTCACGGAATATTTTGTGACGATATTTCCTTTAACGTTACGACCTTTGATCATAACTTCCGCAAAATCCAAATCAAATTTCAGTTTCCTGATGCTTCCTACCTGTCTTAGTAAAACGGTAACAACTTCCGCTTCACCATTAGGGTTTGCAGAAAAATAGAGCACTTTTGAATCTTTCTTTTCGTTGGTAAGATCATACTCGCGATCCCGCGTAATCGAAGTGACGGCAAATCTTTTTACATACGAATTCCCGGCTTTTCCATCACGATAGATCATATTGTAGATCGTTCGTTTGTCTTTTTTCTTGAAAATCGCCACATGAATGATGTCTTTTCCAATGAAGGTCTTGGTATCTACCTTGGTTACCATCATTTTCCCGTCTGCTGTAAAGCAGATCACATCATCAATATCGGAACAATCGGTAACGTATTCGTCTTTTTTTAGCGACGTACCGATAAAGCCTTCTTTTCGGTTTACGTAGAGTTTCGTGTTCCTGATCACGACTTTCGTGGCCTCAATATCATCAAAGATTCGAAGTTCGGTTTTGCGTTCACGTCCTTCCCCGTAATCTTTTTTCAGTTTTTTGAAATAGTCTACTGCAAAATCTACAATATTGTCCAGCTGGTGTTTCACCTGTTCGATCTCGCCTTCCAGGGCTTCGATCTTTTGCTGGGCCTTGTCGATATCGAATTTGGAAATTCTTTTGATCCTGATTTCCGTTAGGCGCACGATATCTTCTTCGGTTACTTCACGAATCAGGTGCTTCACGTGGGGTTGAAGTCCTTTATCAATGGCGCTGATCACACCTTCCCAGGTTTCTTCCTCTTCAATATCCCGGTAGATCCTGTTTTCAATAAAGATCCGCTCCAGGGACGCAAAGTGCCATTGTTCCTGTAATTCGTGTAATTTGATCTCCAGTTCACGACGCAGCAATTCCAGTGTATGATCTGTCGACTGGCGCAGGACATCAGAAACTCCAAGGAAAATTGGTTTGTGATCAATGATTACGCAACCTAAAGGAGAAACTGAATTTTCGCATTGGGTAAATGCATACAACGCATCGATGGTTTTATCTGGTGAAATATTATTGGGCAGATGAATCAGGATCTCTACTTCTGCCGCAGTATTGTCCTCAATGCGTTTGATCTTGATCTTGCCCTTATCATTAGCCTTCAGAATACTATCGATCAGGCTGGTAGTCGTGGTGCCAAAAGGAATTTCGGTAATAGCCAGGGTATTTTTATCTACCTGGTTAATCTTAGCCCGAACGCGGACGCGTCCTCCTCTTTTCCCATCTTTATAGTCGGAAACATCTGCGATGCCGCCGGTTGGAAAATCTGGGACGATCTTAAAACTTTTGCCGCGAAGATGCCTGATCGATGCATCGATCAATTCATTGAAGTTATGCGGAAGCACTCTCGTGCTCAAACCTACCGCAATACCTTCCGCGCCCTGTGCCAGTAACAATGGGAATTTTACGGGAAGGTTTACCGGTTCCTGCTTCCTGCCGTCATAACTTAGTTGCCATTCGGTAAGTTTTGGAGAATACAATACTTCCAGCGCAAACTTGGAAAGTCTTGCCTCGATATACCGGGGTGCTGCGGCACGGTCGCCTGTTAGGATGTTCCCCCAGTTTCCCTGGGTATCGATTAAAAGGTCTTTTTGACCAATCTGCACCATGGCATCCCCAATACTTGCATCGCCATGAGGATGATATTGCATGGTGTGACCAACGATATTGGCCACTTTATTATATCGGCCATCATCCAGGTCTTTCATGGAATGCATGATCCTGCGTTGTACCGGTTTGAAACCATCTTCGATAGCGGGAACGGCACGCTCCAGGATTACGTAGGAAGCATAGTCAAGGAACCAGTCCTTGTACATGCCAGTGACCTTAATTAATTCTTCTTTGTTAGTATTGAACTGCTCTTCCTGAGCTCCTTCTTGGTTTTCTTCCATTAGGCAGTAACTTCACTCGGGCGGGTTTCCAGCACTTTATTCAGTGCGGCAACCATGCCTTTTTTCTTTTTTCGGTTTAAAAATGTGGTGTTAAAAGTATATTTTCGGTATCCTTTTTTTCTGCGTGACCTGATGTAAATGGTTAATGCGGAATAAATTCCGTAGTCGATAAACCTAAATTTTCCCAGCTTCCGTTTAGGAAATTCGGCCCTTTTTACGCGGTATTCCATGAATTTTGAAAAGAAAACGCCGTTATTTTTAAAATTCAGGGTTTCTCCGTCGCTGTCAAAATCGAAAGCCTGGCCAATAGTATGCACGTAAAAAGCCAGCAATAAGGTGACAATATTCGGAAGGAAATGACTGAAACCGATTTCCTGTTCAGAATCTGAAGCCATGATCTCGATATTCACAAAGACATTCGTCACGAATACCGCGATCAAAACAATATATATTGAAGGGATTACCCGTACTTCAGTCTTGTTCGTGAACCTCATATTTCCAATTCTTCAATTAGATCAAGCTCCACCTTCAAATTATCAATTATAAACTCTTGCCGGTCTGGTGTATTTTTACCCATATAGAAATTCAGCATTTCGTCTACCGACTTATCTTTGTCCAGCATCACAGGATCCAGGCGAATATCATCGCCGATAAAATGCTGGAATTCATCCGGGGAAATTTCTCCAAGCCCCTTAAATCGCGTGATCTCTACTTTGCCTTTTAACTTCTCAATCGCCTGTTTTCGCTCATATTCACTGTAACAATAGATCGTTTCTTTCTTATTGCGAACCCTGAAAAGTGGTGTTTGCAAAATATACAGGTGGTTTTCCTTGATCAGTTCCGGGAAGAACTGCAGGAAAAAAGTGATGAGCAGTAACCTGATATGCATTCCATCAACATCGGCATCTGTCGCGATCACAATATTATTATAGCGAAGGTCTTCCAGAGATTCTTCAATATTCAACGCGGCCTGAAGCAGGTTGAATTCTTCGTTCTCGTAAACGATCTTTTTGGTAAGGCCGTAGCTGTTCAAAGGTTTACCCTTCAAACTGAACACTGCCTGTGTTTCTACATCACGACTTTTCGTGATCGATCCACTGGCCGAATCTCCCTCTGTGATGAAAAGTGTGGTTTCCAGGCTTCGGGCATGTTTGCTGTCTCCCAGGTGTACCCGGCAGTCCCGAAGTTTCTTGTTATGTAAACTGGCTTTTTTGGCCCTTTCTTTTGCTAGCTTCCGAATTCCTGAAAGATCTTTCCGTTCACGTTCTGCCTGAAGGATCTTGCGCTGGAGTTTTTCAGCAGTTTCAGGGTTACGGTGCAGGTAATTATCGAGATTTCGCTTCAGGAAATCGTTGATGTATGTACGAACGGTTGGCAGGTCGCCACCCATATCCGTAGAACCTAATTTGGTCTTCGTCTGGCTTTCAAAAACCGGTTCCATCACTTTGATGCTTACCGCGGCAACGACAGACTTGCGGATATCACTGGCCTCATAGTTCTTTCCGTAGAATTCGCGAATGGTTTTCACCACAGCTTCCCGGAAAGCGGCAAGGTGCGTCCCCCCCTGAGAAGTATTCTGCCCATTCACAAAAGAGTGATATTCTTCGCTGTATTGTGTACGGCTGTGGGTTAAGGCCACTTCGATATCATCCCCACGCATGTGGATGATCGGGTACAAAAGGTCATCCTCGTTAATGCTGTCCTTCAGCAGGTCTTTCAACCCGTTTTCTGAATAAAATTTTTCCCCGTTGTAAACTATCGTAAGACCAGGGTTCAGGTATACGTAGTTTTTGAGCATCTTTTCGATGTACTCATTACGGAATTTATAATTCTTGAAGATCGTCTCATCCGGCACAAAAGTGATCTTTGTTCCGCGGCGACGGGACGTCTCTTTTAAATGTTCTTCGTTTTTAAGTTCTCCTGATTCAAATTCTGCGGAATGGCTTTCTCCGTCTCGTGTAGATTCCACGCGAAAATAATTGGAAAGAGCGTTCACGGCTTTGGTACCCACCCCATTCAATCCTACAGATTTCTTGAAAGCCCGGGTGTCATACTTTCCACCAGTATTCATTTTGGAAACCACATCCACCACTTTTCCAAGCGGAATACCACGCCCGTAATCCCTAACAATCACTCGCTGATTTTGTACGGAAATCTCGATGGTTTTGCCAGATCCCATTACAAATTCATCGATACTGTTATCGATCACTTCTTTTAAAAGAATGTATATCCCGTCGTCCTGGCTGGATCCATCCCCCAGTTTCCCGATATACATTCCGGGTCGCATCCTGATGTGTTCTTTCCAGTCTAAAGACCGAATATTATCTTCGGTGTACTTAGTTTCACTCATAAGTAGTCATGGAGTTATGGCCTAAATATAGCATTTAAGCTAAAAAACCGAAATAGCTTCGGCTGAAAGTAATTAACAAAGAATTGGGATCAAATGTTAATTAGATAGGAGAAATAAGGAGTTAGAATGAAAATTGAGTAAAAAAGATAGATCTTAAACGCCTAAATAGGAAGATTTAAAAATTTCTCAAATTTCAACTCTAATATCTTCAATCTATTACACGTTAAAACGGAAATGCATCACATCTCCATCTTTTACAATGTATTCCTTCCCTTCTACGCGCATCTTCCCGGCTTCTTTTACCTTCGCTTCGCTGCCAAACTGCACATAGTCGTTATAGGCGATCACCTCAGCACGAATAAAACCTTTTTCAAAATCGGTATGAATCACTCCGGCAGCCTGAGGAGCAGAAGCTCCCACTTTTACGGTCCAGGCACGCACTTCTTTTTCCCCTGCAGTAAAATATGTCTGTAGATTTAGCAGGCTATAGGCGCCGCGAATAAGTTTGGAGGAACCCGGCTCCTCCAGGCCAATATCCTGAAGAAACATTTGTCTTTCTTCATAATCGTCTAATTCGGTAATATCAGCTTCTGTTCCCACGGCCAGCACCAATACCTCGGCATTTTCATTTTTTACGGCTTCACGCACTTTTTCTACGTACTCATTTCCGTTTACGGCTGAATTCTCATCTACGTTACACACATACATCACCGGTTTATCGGTAATAAACTGAAGTGGCTTGATGAATTCTTTATGCTCTTCTTCGGAAGTTTCGATCGCTCTCACAGATTTCCCCTGTTCCAAACCATTCTTCACCTTAAGCAACGCAGCTTCTTCTTTCTGAGCTTCCTTATTTCCGGTCTTGGCAGCACGTTTCACTTTTTCAAGTTTCTTATCTACTGTTTCCAGGTCTTTCAACTGAAGCTCAATATCGATGGTTTCCTTATCGCGAATTGGATCAACCGAACCATCTACGTGCACCACATTGTCGTTATCAAAACATCTTAAAACATGCAGGATCGCATCGGTTTCACGAATGTTACCTAAGAATTGATTGCCCAGGCCTTCTCCTTTACTGGCACCTTTTACGAGCCCGGCAATATCCACGATCTCTACCGTAGCAGGAATCACTTTTTCAGGATTTACCAGTTCTCCAAGTTTGGTTAATCTAGGATCTGGAACGTTTACCACCCCTACATTGGGTTCAATGGTGCAGAACGGAAAGTTAGCACTCTGCGCTTTCGCGTTGCTCAGGCAGTTAAAAAGAGTTGATTTTCCAACGTTTGGCAGTCCTACAATTCCAGCTTTCATATGATGTGTTTAAGATTCCTTTAAGGCGCGCAAATATAAATCTTTCCCTTCGATTTTTAAAGTTTCCCAATAAATACCCTGAAGGAATTTTCATTATAAATTTCTTAGTGATTTTGTTAAAATACCGCATTTTGACTCTTAAAAATTTTATAAAAACTTGAATTTTAAAACCATAGCTCCAAAATTTACGTAAATAAGGAAATTAACCTAAAAACCAAATTATGATTGCACTTTTACCAAAGGCAAAAATGTGCCTTCTTTTAATCTTTTTAATCCCTATTTTTTCCTTTTCCCAAACAACCTCACAAACCCTCTCCGAAAACCTTTCTAACGACCCGAGAATTGAAAGTTTTAAAATCGACCAAGCCAGAGAGACCCCTACATTCATTAGAATGAACACTCAAAAATCTGATCTAATTCCTTCAGATGTCCCGCAATTCCTTTCTGAAATCTTCGGAACTTCCGCAGAAACCAGCTTTCAGCAGCAGGAAATACTGGACAATAAAGGTTTTCAGATTATCAAATTTCAACAGTACCAGTCTGGAATCAAAGTGGAACACGGGCTTATCAAAGCCGTTGTGAAAAACAACCAGGTGATCGCATTTACTTCAGAATATTATATTCTGGACAATGCTGCAACTTCCGCCGGTCTTTCCGAAGATGCAGCATTACAAAAGGCTTTGACCCATATTGGCGCAGAACAATATTCCTGGGAATATGTACTAAGCCTTGGCAGCAATTTGCTTGTTCAGCAAACCTACGACGAGTTTTATCCAAAAGGTGAACTGGTTTACGTAGATGATTATGCCACGCCTGAAGTTGACCTCTCCCTTGCGTATAAATTCAATATTTATGCGGCCAAGCCTATTTCCAGAGCCTATGTGTATGTAGATGCCAATAACGGGAATATTCTTTTGGAAGATGCGATTATCAAGCATGTTACGGAAGACGCTCCAAAACCGCAGCCGCAACCCGCTTATTTAAACGGAATTGGTGATACGCGCTATGCCGGGCGGAGACAGTTTGATTCGTCCCAGGATACCGACGGTAATTTTATTCTGAAAGGCGTCACCCCAAGCGGTGTAGAAAATGAAACCCTTTCTTATGAAGGAATTGGCGGGCTACCATTAAGCGTTCCGGCACTGGAGACTTTTGCGGTTCCTATTGCTGATGGTGATGGCGACCTGCTAAATCCGGAAACAGCCGATAATATCTGGAATGCTTCGGAACATCGTAAAGATGAATTTTCCACCTTGAACCCGTATCCGCTGGCCAATGAAAAAAATAACGACGACGTGGCCCTGGACGCACACTGGGGAGCTGAAGTAGTTCTTGATTACTGGAAAGACGTTCATAATCGCCTGAGCTACGATAACCAGGGAACTAAAATATTCAATTACGTGCACTACGGCGATGCATATGACAATGCTTTCTGGAATGGTACCGCAATGACCTATGGTGACGGAAGTTACCAGGGCGGCACCAACCCCGACGGGTCTTTTGCCCCGCTGACCTCTATGGACGTTTGTGCCCACGAAATTGGTCACGGAGTTTGTGAATTTACTTCAAACCTGGTGTACCAGCGCGAATCCGGAGCCATGAATGAAGGGCTTTCAGATATCTGGGCGGCTTCTGTAGAAAATTATGTCTTGACAAGAATTGATTCTTCTTTGGAGTTCGATACCTGGGGAATTGGTGAGCAAATTGACGAAAGTGATGGCGGTCTTCCCGCCGGAGATCCTGATTCTCGCGCCTTACGCTGGATGGACGCTCCTAAAACAGAAGGAAATCCAGACTGTTATGGTGGAGATAACTGGACAGACCCTGAATGTGGTACTCCTAACCTCGCCAATGACCAGTGTGGAGTACACAATAATAGTGGTGTGTTGAACAAATGGTATTACCTTATGGTTGCCGGCAGCGGCCAAACTTTGTCACCCGGCTTCGGAAAACCTGCCGTAGAAGATCAAATTACAGACGCTGGAAATTCCTACTCGGTAGAAGGCATCGGCTTTTCTAAAGCGGAAGCGATTACCTATATGGCAGAGACATTGCTTTCACCAAATGCCAAATTTGCCGAAATGCGCGACGCTTCTATTTTTGCGGCGCAGAGCCTTTACGGGATCGATTCCTTTGAAGAGCAGCAGGTAACCAATGCCTGGTTTGGAGTAGATGTGGGAGAAGCCTACAATTCCGGGGAACCCAATACCATTAGCTTCAGTGATAGCAATGTGACCATTTTTTCAGAAGACAATACCGAAACCGGTTGTGATGATTTTGTAATTTATGAAGTGGTGATCAGCAGTGTGGATGTAAACCCGACTGCTACGATTAGTCTGAATTTAAGCGGAACCACTGCCATGCAGGGGGAAGATTTTGAAATTTCGGCTACCGATCTTACTTTTTCAGGTTCCGAAAGAAAAACCATCGAGATCAAGGTTTTTGACGATGCGGTGATCGAGGATACTGAAAATATTACCCTTTCCTTCGTTTATAACAATGAATTTCAGCAGCAGGTATTCCGTATCGCTGATAACGATTTTGAACCACGAACCGGTTCTACCGTAGAAACTCTGCTGGCTGAAGATTTCAGCGGAAATGGACTTCCGCAGCAGTGGAGCATCAAAACTATCACGGAAGGTTTTAACAGCTGGAGTGTAAATGGAGATCTCACTGCGGCTGGCCGCGCTTATGTGAATGATAGCCTGGTAAACATTCCTTTTTATAACCAGGCCTCCCCTTCTGAAGTGATTTTGCAAACCGGGCTCATCAACGCCATGGGATACCAGGATGTGAACGTAAGTTTTGACTGGGAAGCCGGTGGTGAGACCGATGCGGTGGATCCAACGATCATTTTTGACTACGGGGAATTTGTTTATACGTTTGACGGCGCGAACTATCAGTCCCTTCAGAAATTTGTAGGATCAGGTCCATTAGCCGTAAGTATTGAAAACGGCCAGTTTTCCGGGCTTATTCCGGAGCTGGAAGGAAAATCATTTTACCTAGGCTGGAGATGGTACAACGATGCCAACGCGGGTTCTGAATTCAGTTTTGCTATTGATAATGTGACGGTGACCGCAGTGCCTGCCGGAATTGCTACGGAAATTGGTAAAACCATGACCACCAACGTGAGTGCGGGGACAACCGTATACTTCATGGCAAATTCCGATAAAAGCCTGATCGCGAAGATCAGCAATGCGACGGAAGATCTGGGCTGTGTGACGTTGAGTATCGAAGAATCCGGAAACGGTTTTGAAGTTTTCTCCAACATCAATACGGCGAGAGCTTCCAAAGTTTTCAGTATAAATACCGAAAATGAAAATGCCAGTTATGACCTGAGCATCTATTATACTGATAAGGAGCTGAGCAGTTTTGACCAGCCTTTGGAATTATTACCGATCAAAGTAGATGCTGCTACAATTGACGAGGCTGATGAAAGTTTAAAGAATTTTGAACTAAACGGCAGCGTGACCGAAGTGAATTCTGAAGATGCTTATAAGGTTTACACCGGTACGTTTACCGGCTCCGGAAAAGTAGGCCTGGCACAGGATTTTCAGTATTGTTTTGCAGCTCCCTCACCATGGAAGTCGGCAGCTATTGGCAATGGCAGCGGAAAAACCTGCTATGATGATGCGATTTTCAGCGTCGAGGCTAGTGGCGCTGGTTTGAATGCCCGCAGCGATTCCTTCTATTATACCTATCAAGATGTTTCAGCAGATGTGACGATCGTGGCCAGCCTGGATGCGCTCAGTAAGGAGGAATTGCAGAACGAGGCAACGCTTCAGATTCGGGAAAATTTGCAGGCTGGCAGTAAATTTGCCGCGATCAGTATAGAGGCCGATCCCCTGAGCGGTGCCAGTGAATTCCGCTTTGCGTATCGTAAATCGAGCGGCGGAAACATCAGTTTTGGGAATTATACTTTGACCAGTCTTCCGGAATATTTCAGATTGGAACAGTCTGGCAACCTGGTGACCGCATCCTATTCCGTAGATCAGAATAACTGGACCGAAATTGGTAGTGTCCGGCTGAAGTTTTCGTCAAAGACTGCCGGAATTGGTAGTAATGTGAACGCCACTTTCAGCGAAGTATCCATAATCGAAGGAAACGGCAAGACCCAGGAGGCGGATGAGAAGAACCTTACAAAGCTGGACGAAGGCAACGAGGCTCCGGTGAATGACTCCCGAAAACTCACATTATATCCTAACCCGGCTGTAAGCCAGATCAATTTGGAACTGGAAGAATCACCTATCAGTATGGTAAGCATTTACAGCCTAAATGGGAAGATGGTTCGTAGTGAAAAAGCGGAAAAATCTGGTGCCAGTATGCGCATCGATGTGTCCAGGCTACTCTCCGGCCTGTATATCGCGAAGATTTACACCGAAGATGGAAAAGTCTATAACAGGCGCTTCCTGAAAAAGTAAAAAATTAAGAAAATGAAGAAGCCGGGCTGTGTCCCGGCTTTTTTTATGGCAGTCTTTAGCTTTTTTTTAACTGAAGCTGCTGGCAGATTTCCTACTTTTAGATAGTACGCTATGATCGAAAAATAAACACTATGAATGAACAAAGCTATTCCGAAGAAAGTCTATGGTATAAGGATGCCATTATTTACGAACTCCATATAAAAGCTTTTTTCGATAGCAATGGCGACGGAATTGGTGATTTTAAGGGCCTGTTGCAGAAGTTGGATTACCTGGAAGATCTCGGTGTCACGGCAATTTGGCTCCTTCCATTCTACCCCTCTCCTCTTCGGGATGATGGGTATGATATTGCAGATTATTATTCGATCAATCCTTCCTACGGAAACCTGGAGGATTTTAAAAATTTCATTGAGGAGGCCCATGCCCGCGGACTAAAAGTGATCACCGAGCTGGTCATCAACCACACCTCCGATCAGCATCCCTGGTTTCAAAAGGCGCGAAAAGCTCCCGCCGGTTCCCCGGAAAGAGAATTCTATGTTTGGAGCGACGACCCAAAAAAATACAAGGATGCGCGAATCATTTTTACGGATACCGAACCATCCAACTGGTCCTGGGATTCTGAAGCGCAGGCTTATTACTGGCACCGTTTCTTTGCTCACCAGCCAGACCTGAATTTTGATAATCCCGAGGTGCAACAGGAAGTTTTTAATGTTCTTGATTTCTGGTGCCAGCTGGGTGTGGATGGCTTTCGCCTGGATGCTGTACCCTATCTTTTTGAAAGAGAAGACACTAATTGTGAAAATTTACCTCCAACCCATGAATTTCTGAAAAAATTACGGGCATACATTGATGCCAATTACGATAATAAGCTGCTTTTAGCGGAAGCAAATATGTGGCCTGAAGATTCCGCCGCGTATTTTGGAGACGGGGATGAATGCCACATGAACTACCATTTTCCCATTATGCCACGAATGTTCATGGCGGTAAAGATGGAAGACCGCTACCCTATTATAGATATTATAGACCAGACTCCTGAAATCCCTGAAAATTGCCAATGGGGAATCTTTCTTCGGAATCATGATGAACTGACCCTGGAGATGGTGACCGATGAAGAACGGGATTATATGTACAAAGTTTATACAAAAGATCCGCAGGCTAAGATCAACGTTGGGATCAGGCACCGCCTGGCGCCACTTCTCGAAAATAACCGAAATAAGATCGAGTTGATGAATATGCTCCTGTTTTCCCTTCCGGGAACACCCATCGTGTACTATGGTGATGAGATAGGAATGGGTGACAATTTTTATTTAGGAGATCGGGACGGTGTACGCACACCCATGCAATGGACGGCCGATCGGAATGCCGGTTTTTCGCTTGCCAATCCGCAGAAATTATACCTGCCGCTAATCATCGATCCTGAATACAAGTACGAATCGATCAACGTGGAAACCCAGAAAATGATCTCTTCCTCGCTGTTATGGTGGATGAAAAGGATCATCGGGATGCGTAAAAAATATCGCGCTTTTGGCCGCGGAGATATTGAATTCCTGTCGCCTGCTAACTCCAAGATCATTGCCTATACCCGAACCTTTGAAGATGAAAAGATCCTGGTTTTAGGTAATTTATCGCGATTTTCCCAACCGGCGGAAATTGATCTTTCCGAATTCAAAGGCTACACTCCGGTAGAAGTCTTCAGTCATAATAAATTTCCGGTGATCACAGACGATCCATATTTATTCACCATTGCGCCTTATGGTTATTACTGGTTCAGTTTAGAAAAGGAACGCGCCCGTGTAAAAGGGGAAACGAATATCCCCGAACTAAAAGTGGATAAATGGGAAAACCTTTTGAAGAACAGGACGCTTCAGAAGTTATCTGAAAGCATTTTGCCGCCGTATTTATTGCATCGACAGTGGTTTGAAAGTCACGGCCGCATCATCCAGGAGATTCATATTAAAGATACTGTAGATGTAGATGCCAATGAACTGGCGGTAAGAATTGTAATCCTGGAAGTAACTTATAATGAAGGTCTCCCGGAAACTTACCAGTTACCCATCGCTTTCTGTCATGATAAAGACGAGGAACTTCGAAGAGAAATTCCAGATCGCGGGGTGATCGCGAAACTGAAAATTGGCAAAGATCAGGGAATTCTTTTTGACGCGGTCTTTTCCGAAGCTTTTCGCGAACATTTACTGGAGCAATTCATTGAAAACAAGCAAAAAGGAGAGCTGCTTTTCGTTACGGAAGAACGAATTGAACTCGAGGAAGAAAATTTCAGGTCCCGACTCATCGATACAGAAAGCCGGCAAACCGTTATCACCTATGATGATGAATATGTCCTGAAGCTATACCGAAAACTGGACCTCACCTTTAATCCTGATGTGGAAACGGTGAAATTCCTGAGCAGGGCTAATTTCAAGCATATTTCACCTTACCAGGGCTCCATGGAATTCCATAAGATATCCGGAAAACCCTACATTCTCGGGATGCTTCAGAAGGTTACTGAAAATCAGGGTGAAGTCTGGCAGTATATGAAGGATTCCGCAGATCGATATTTCGAAAATGTGCTTACCAATACCAAACATTTTAAACGGGAAAAAACCGAAGGCAGGCTTACGCAGGCGATCAGCTACGAAGAAATTCCTGAAAACATGAGGGAACTCCTGGGGGTGATCGTCCCAGACCGTGTACACCAGCTTGGCAAATTCACGGCAGAACTACACAAAAAACTTTCAGAAGACACTCGCGATGAAGATTTTGACAAGGAAGAATCTTCCCTGCATTACCAGCGCTCGCTGTTTTCTGGACTGCAAACACTTACCAGGACCAGTTTGCAGCATCTAAAAACGCAAATGGGAGAACTGCCGGAAGATGTTCAGCAGGAAGCCCGCGAAGTTATCAGGATGCGTGAAGAAATTCTCAATTGTTTCAAAGATATTTATGACCACAAGATTCCCGTGATGAAGATCAGGACTCACGGCGATTACCACCTGAAACAGATTCTCTGGACCGGGAAAGAATATATTATGAACAGTTTTGAAGGGGATCCTTCCAGGTCATTTAGCGAGAGAAGGATCAGGCGTTCCGCGATGCGCGATTTGGCGGCTATGATCCGCTCCTTCCATTATGTGACTTACAGCAGTATTCTTTCTTCAGAATTCGACCAGCAACGCAAAGAGGGAAAACTTGAAACCTGGGCAGAAGACTGGCATTACTATATAAGCAGGTTATTCCTGAAAGGTTATTTCGAGAATGCTGAAAATGCCGATTTTGTGCCGGCCAGCCGGGAAGATTTCCGCATTTTGATGCATACCTTTTTGCTGGAAAAGGCGCTATACGAGTTGAGTTATGAGCTGAGAAATCGCCCTGAATGGGTTATTATTCCACTCAGGGGGATTAAGGCTATTGTGAAATATCACCGCAAATAATACGCTTATTCCACGATGTACATTTCGTTACTGGCTTTGATGTATTCCTGGGGATTGAAGGTAGATTCAAAACTGTTTCGCACCAGGTCGAGCTTTAATCGTAATTGCTTCATTTCCTCCTTCAAATAAGGATCTTCATCGTATTTATCGATAAGCTTCTCGTATTTGTTGAGGTTTTCCAGTATTCTGAATGTCAGCATCCCGAAACGGATCTTCAAATTCTGCACCTGTAGCATCTGGTCGTGGTATTCCTGTTTCCAGTTTTCAGGATTCTTACTGCGCTCTTCCACGATCTTATTTTCCGCGATCTTGGAGATATCCAGCATATATTGTGTTCGTTTCTTTGCATCGGTTTCATTGGTAAAATGTTCCTGGAAATCTTTCATGTTGATCCCCAGCATATCGACCAGATTATCTTCCATCGCTTCATTCTGAAGGTCCTTCAGCTCATTCAGACTTTTATTGATACCCTGCCATTCAGTTTCGATGAGGTCTTTATCATGGGTAAACTGAGAAATAGAAGTGGTCAATTTCAGCATTTCCATACTTTGTTTTTTCAGCTCCTTATCTCTTCGGTTCAGGGAATTGATAAAAGTACTGATCCCGTCAAACAAACTTCCTGCGAAAACACCGGTAAATGGCGTTCCTTCAGCAAGGTTCCCGGTGATCTGGATCATGTGATTCAATGCAGCAAGACGTGCGTTTTCTTCCTGTTCTTCCTTTACGAAATTCTGAAATTTTCCAAACCATTGCTGGTAACCTTCATAATTCATCGGGTTACTGATGCGGTCCAGCGTGGAATAGAACTCCCGGGAAGTATTGAAAAGGTTAAGCGGTTTGATCTCGCGTTCCATCGAAGCCAGGTTCAGTACTGCAGAACTATAATTGTATTTGTAAACACTGACGGTGTTTTTGTCGATCTCTTCCTGTCTCTCTTCCAGAAATTTTACGCGCTCCAGTAGTTTTTCTACTTTTTCGGAAGCCGAATTAGTGTTTTTGATGCTTTCATCCAGAGTGTTAATCTTGGAATCGATCTCCTTGATACGAAATTCCAGGTTTTGGCTGAGCAATGCCCGTTCCCTATTCAACTCCTTGAGGACTTCATCTGTAACATTGGAGGCCTGATCTTCTGAATAGATCTGGGCAAAAGAGGTAGAAATTCCTAAAAAAAAGGCAATTATCAATAATTGGTATTTTCTCATAAGTTGTTGGTTTATAGCAATCTTATAACGCTGGCAGTTGGACCATATTTCGTGCCACGACCATACGCTTTTGTAATCATGCGGGCTAAAATAGCT
The DNA here is from genome assembly GCF_001951155.1 of Christiangramia flava JLT2011. Taxonomy (NCBI): domain Bacteria; kingdom Pseudomonadati; phylum Bacteroidota; class Flavobacteriia; order Flavobacteriales; family Flavobacteriaceae; genus Christiangramia; species Christiangramia flava. The sequence goes on along the minus strand of NZ_CP016359.1, from coordinate 3,495,932 downwards.
TGAAACGGGGCAATTCAGGCTCTACCGGCTCTCAAAATTATGGGGAATTTAACGCTTCCTAAATTTTCGAAGGAATTTCTGAGGTCTTTTTCCACGATTTGCACCGGATCTTTCCCATGGGCTTTTTCATAATGCTTAACTGCCGACCAGGTTCGCAGATACCCCAGCAAATGGGTTATATCCCATTTTAAAGATAAATCGAGTTTCGGAGCTGGAATTTCCTCGAAAGGAAAGGGAATATCCTGATATTCATTATCCAGGTGGCGCCGCTCGGGATCCCAGTATGGACCTATAATATTATTATAAAAATGATCCATGACCTGGTTAAAAGCTTGGTTGCCGCGAATGAGCCCGTAACCCATCAATGCCAATAATCCTCCTTTTTTCAGACATCTTGTTGCCTCGGAAAAAAATGCTGCAAAATCGAACCAGTGAACCGATTGCCCGCAAATGACCAGGTCAAAAACAGCATCTGGAAAATTCACCTTTTCAGCAGGCTGAAGGGAGTAATGAATTGCATTTTTCTGAATGGCATTTTTTAATTGTGGCTGGCTGATATCGGTCGCCTCAACCAGATTGAAAAAATCTGCAAGACGGGAGGCTACTTGGCCGTTACCCGTTCCACAATCCCAGGCGCAATCAGATCCTGAAAGGTTTTCTTTTAAAAAAGTATAGACCTCGGCCGGATATTCCGGTCGAAATTTTGCGTAATCACTGGAATGCCCGGAAAAATTATCTTTCATTTTTTGGTTGTTCCGGCTCTAGTTCCACGATGCTGGAAAAAACCATCTGGCGGAATTTCCAGGCCGTCTCATCATTTAGGTCTCCCTGAGTTTGCTTCATTAGAATCCCAATAGTATTGGTTTCAGGATCAGCAAAATACTGGGTGTTAAAATATCCACCCCAATCGAACGTGCCGGCACTCCCCTGGCCTCCCTTAGTCACTGCCTTTTGATTGATCATGCCAAAAGCGAGTCCGTAGAAATTCTCAGGTCCGCCAAAAAGATCGGTCACCTGTTCGCTCATTATAGTTCGAACGGTGGTTGGGCTGAGAATGTGTTTCCCATTGAAGGAACCTTTATTTAAGTACATTTGCAGGAACCGGGCATAGTCATTTGCCGTACTACTCAGGCCCGCACCGCCAGAGAAAAAAGATTTGGCGCCTTTTTTCGGGTAATCTGGATCGTAGAAAGTCAATCCAAAATTCTTCCATTTTCCCTGAACTTTTTCCTGCACGGCCACCAGCCTACCAGCTTTTTCCTGCGGAAGATAAAAATAAGTATCGTTCATTCCCAGTGGCTCAAAGATTCGTTCTTTCAGAAATTCGTCAAAAGCTTTACCGGAGACCACTTCAATAAAATAACCAAGCACATCTAAACCTTCGGAATAGGTCCATTTTTCACCTGGAACATGATGTAAAGGTAATTTGGCGAGTTTTTCTACGCTTTCCCCAATACTAATCTTTTCCGTAGTGAAGAGATCGGTCACGCCAGCTTTGCTATAGATCTTTCTGAATTGTTCATCCCCATCGATCATCCCATAGCCAAGGCCGGAAGTATGAGTAAGCAAATGCCTGATCGTAATCTCCTTCCCTGCCGGTTTGGTGGTAAAAGTACTGTCTTCCTCATCAAAACTTTCCAAAAGCTGAGGATTGCTGAATTCCGGAATATATTTCGAAATGGGATCATCCAGCTGGAATTTCCCTTCCTCCCAGAGAATCATTACTGCCGTGGCTGTAATTGCCTTGGTTTGCGAAGCAATGCGGAAAATGGCATCCCGTTCCAGTCCTTTTCCAGAGGCATTCGCCTGTCCAAAAGATTTCCAGTAAGCAAATTTGCCGTTTCGGGCGATCAGGGCCACAGCGCCGGGAATTTGTTTTTCTGTAACAGATTCCTGCAGCATAGCGCTTATCTTTTCAAGTCTTTCCGAAGAAATCCCCAGAACTTCGGGTGTTGTTTCCGTAAAATCGTTTTGGGCCATTCCTATTTGGAGAAACAGGAAGCAGCAGCAGTAAAATAGGTTTTTCATAAAGATGGTATCGCTAAGCCTTAAAATTAGCGAAAAAATGTGTGCGGTTTCAAATTCTGAATTATCCGTAAAGTCTCGCATCAAATTATGAGTTGTTCACATCAAATTACGCCGGAAATTAATTATATTGTATAAGTTTAGTATCAATCTAAAATTCAAAGGCTTATGAAAAATACTGGCATATTTCCCTACAGCCGAAACAGCAGCATTCTGGCGCTAATCGCCATGCTGCTCTTTTCGGCATATAGCTTTGCTTTTCAACCCAAAGCTGAAGATTATGTGGAATATCGTGGTGAAGTGGTGAACTCGAGCAATGGCCGGGGAATTGCTTCTGCTTTTTTAGCGTTAAACAATAGCAATATTTCTACCATCACCAACGAAGACGGGAAGTTTTCCCTCAAAGTTCCGGAAGACCTGGTAGAAGCCACGGTGACCATTTCAGTTTTGGGCTTTCAAAGCAAGACTCTTCCGCTAACCTATTTCAAACCTCAGGACACGCGTATCGAACTCGAGGAAACAGTGGAAGAACTTTCAGAAATCAGTCTTTATCAGGCGACCGACGCTAAATTGCTGGTCAAGGAAATGCTGACGAAAAAGGACGAAAATTATTTTAATGATGAAAGTTTGATGACTTCTTTCTACCGCGAAACCATCAAAAAAGGCTGGAGTGACGTAAGTCTTTCCGAAGCGGTACTGAAAATCTACAAAACGCCATATAACAGTGCAAAAAAAGACCTTGTATCTATTTACAAAGCTCGAAAAAGTACCGATTATGACAAACTGGACACGGTGGCCATGAAACTGAAAGGCGGGCCATTCAATACGCTGTATCTGGATATGATGAAGTACACCGAATATGTGCTGCGCCCGGGAATGCTGGAATCGTATGAATTCTCTTTTGACGATCCAACCAAAATCAATGATCGCTATACTTATGTGGTTGACTTCCGTGAAATTGATCACAGCGATCCGTGGTATTTTGGCAAGCTCTTTATTGATGCGGAAACTTCCACCCTGGTCAAAGCCGATTATAGCCTGAATGTGGATGATCGCAGCAAGGCGCAGGAAATGTTTGTGAAGAAAAAACCGAACGGTTCCAAGGTTTATCCTGTGGAGCTGAACTACGAGGTAGATTATGCCCAAAATAACGGTAAGTGGCGCTATGCCTACGGTAAAGCCGAAATGGAATACGTGGTGAACTGGAAAAGAAAAATTTTTAATTCCCGTTATAAGATCAATAGCGAGATGGTCGTGACCGATCTTGAAAATTACGCGGGTGAAGACTTCCGGCAAACAGAATCGCTCATCAGGCCTAATATTGTCATGGTGGATGATGTTTCAGGATTTTACGACACGAATTTCTGGGGTAGCAATAATATTATTGAACCAGACAAATCCATTCAGAATGCTATCGATAAGATCAAAAGAAATTTTGAAGATGAGCGATAGTTTGAATTTTAAAATGGAAAAAGCCCGGAAAGATCCGGGCTTTTTTTGTGGCTTTAATGTATCTGTTTTTTGAAACTATCCAAGTTTCACGGTCTCTTCGAAAACATGTTCACCGTATTTCACTTTTACGATGTATTCTCCGGAAGGTACCGTCTTAAAATCAAAAGTCTTCTTTAATACCAAATCCTTAGTCTTTAACTGGCCAATTTGCTCGCCGGCTTTGTCGAAAATCAGAATCTCGGCAGTAGTTTCGGTTGGATTGGCCATGTAAACCAATACTTTTTTACCGTAAGTCTTGAAGACCGGTTTAAAAACGAACTCGTAATTCTCGTGTTTTACCAGCAGTTCATTTCCTTTCTTTTTGATCACCGAAGTGGAAATCGTAAAAGTCTTATCCAGGCTCAACGTATAGTTTCCATCTGGCAGGTTTTGAAATGAAAGGGTTTTGGAATAGTTCTTCTCATTCAGGAAACGATCTTTAAAGATCACCTCTCCACGAGCGTCCATCAAACTCAAAACAGCATTATCTTCAACGTCCTGGAGATTTACAACCAGGTTTTGCTGTTCGCTGATCTTCAAATCCAGCCCATCGGCTGCATTGACATTAGCGGTCATTAACAAACTGAAAACCGCTACTAGGGTACTGATTGCTTTTTTCATAATCTTAGGTTTTTAAGGGTTAGAACTGAGATTAATATGATTCAAACTTAGACCGAAAAAGACTAAAACGATACAGCTGTATAAACCAATTTCTATGCTTTATTGATGTCAAAAACTGCTATAAAAACGTTTTCGGTTAATATTCCACATTTTATAGGTAAATTTGCAAACCACCCACCTCAGAAAATCAGAGTAATTTAGTACAAACCCGAAGCTGATGGCCGTACTTTCCAAACCTACCCTAGAAAAGATTGAGCCGGGATTTGGCAGTTCCTTTTCCCTGCGCACCTATTACACCAACTCTTCCAATAAAAACTACAGTTTCTGGCATTATCATCCGGAGATCGAACTGGTGTATGTAAATGGTGGTTCGGGAAAACGGCAAATCGGGAGCCATATTTCCTATTACAGAAATGGAGACCTGATCCTCATTGGCTCCAACCTTCCGCATTGTGCTTTTACTGATAGCCTTACCGGTCATGAGTGTGAAACCGTACTTCAAATGAAACCGGATTTCCTTGGAGAAGGTTTTTTTACTTTAACTGAAATGCGTTCTCTGCAAAATCTCTTCGAGCGGGCTAAAAAAGGAATTGTGTTTCACGGTGATACGAAACGCGAAATTGGCAAAAAGATCGAAAACCTTAAAAACCTGGATCCTTTCCACCGGCTCCTATCCTTACTAGAAATCTTCAAAGCCCTAGAACAAACCGAGAAATATACCATTCTCAATGCACAGGGATTTATCCTGGAAACCGAATTACAGGATAACGACCGCATAAACGTGGTATTCAATTTTGTAAAAGAGGAATTTCAGCAATCTATCCCCTTGGAAGAGATCAGCAATAAAGTGAATATGACGACACCGGCCTTTTGCCGCTATTTCAAAAAAATCACGGGTAAGACTTTTACGCGTTTTGTGAACGAATATCGCCTGGCGCATGCTGCAAAATTGCTACATGAAAAACAAATCAGCATTACAGAGGTTTGTTTTGAAAGCGGTTTCAATAATTTCAGTCATTTTAATAAACAATTCCGCAAATTCACTGGAAAATCACCTTCTACTTACCGCAATGAACTGAGGTTCCTGGTTTCCTGACAGGATTTCCTGAGGAGGTATGGTGAAAATTGTCTATTTTTAATAGAACTACTAAATACCTTCCAAGCATGAAATTTTTAAAGTACCTCCTCATTTTTCTGGCGGTGATCATCGTCATCATTGCCATCCTAGCGTTTGTAGCTCCAACTGAAGTTAAAGTAAGCCGCTCCATCACTATCGATGCGCCCCGGGAAACGGTTTGGGAATATGTAAATTCTCTCGAAGATATGCACCAATGGAGCCCCTGGGCTGAAAAAGATCCCGATATGAAACTGGAGTACCGCGGAACTGAAGGAAAAGTGGGTTCAGTTTATTCTTGGGATGGCGACCCAGAAACCGTAGGGAAAGGCGAACAGGAGATCACTTCGATCCAGGCACCTTCCAGGATCGAATCTGAATTACGCTTTCTCACTCCATACGAATCTAAAGCTGATGCTTATGTGCAGCTGGATGAAACTGGCTCTGGGTCGACTAGGGTGACTTATGGATTTGAGTCGGTTTCCCCACGCCCAATGAACGTGCTTAATCTTTTCATGAATATGGATGAGATGGTGGGACCCGATTTTGAAGCGGCTATGAGCAACCTCAAGAAACTGGTGGAATCTGGAGGATCTTCAGGTGAAACTCAATCAGAAATGGCTTTTCGGTAAACAAACAATCCCCGCTTAGTACGGGGATTGTTTATTCAGTTAAGGATCGTTATTCGTGGTGCATAAAACGTTGCTTTTCCAGCAATTCTTCTTCGCTCTCCACGTGATCATCATCAGGCACACAACAGTCTACCGGGCAAACAGCCGCGCATTGTGGTTCCTCATGGAAACCTTTACATTCGGTACACTTATCGGGTACGATATAATAGATCTCATCACTTATTGGTTCCTGGGGTTCTTCCGCGTTTGCTTCGTGCCCGTTTGGAAGTACTACATTTCCTTCCAGATCGGTACCATCAGCATATCTCCAGTCATCAGCTCCTTCGTAGATCGCGGTATTCGGGCACTCGGGTTCGCAAGCCCCGCAGTTTATACATTCATCGGTTATTACAATTGCCATAGCTCTCTTTTATTTGTAAATTTAATTACTGAACCAAAAATAAAGCAGCCTTTTAGGAATATTTATGGTTTTCAGCCGTGGAAGCTTTATTTTCGCACTCACAAATTTAACACGTGAAAAACTCTTAACCAAACTCACATGACATTAGATGATCATAAGTCTCATCTCGCCGAATTGGGCAAATTCCTTGGGCAATTCAGGGCTGAAGGCACTGCGCAGCAGGAAGAGGTGCGATTCAATGAAGAACTTTTTGACGAAATGAACGCAAAAATAGATGCTTCGATTCATCATAATGGTTGGTTCAATAGAGAAAATGTGTGTTTTGCCCTTCAGCAGTGGAGCAAAGCTTTAACCACGCGTAACCTGAAATTGTGGCTCGATGAATACGACCTTTCCAAAAGTGGCGGAAAAACGGTGGGAATCGTGATGGCCGGCAATATTCCGCTGGTAGGGATTCATGACTTTATTTCGGTGCTCGTGGCCAATCATTCGGTTCAGATACGCCAGTCCAGCAACGACCAGCTTTTAATGCCGGTTATTGCAAAATATTTGATGAAACTCGACAGTCGTTACGAGAATCGCATTCAGTTCACTAAAGAACAGCTTCAGGGTTTTGATGCGGTGATCGCTACCGGCAGCAATAATACGGCGCGTTATTTTGAATATTACTTCAAAAAAAAGCCGGCAATTATCCGCAAGAACAGGAATTCCGTAGCCATTCTTTCCGGTAAGGAAACTTCCGAAGAGCTCCAGGCGCTGGGTGAAGATATTTTCAGGTATTACGGACTCGGTTGCCGAAATGTTTCCAAATTATACGTTCCTGAAAATTACCATTTTGATCAATTCTTCGAGGCGATCTACGACTGGAATCCCATCATCAACCGTGATAAATACGCCAATAACTACGATTATAACAAGGCGGTATACCTCATGAGCGAATTCCAATTGCTGGAAAATGGCTTTTTGATGCTGAAGGAAGACAGTAGCTTTGGTTCTCCAATTGCCACGCTATTTTATGAATTTTATACTTCGGAAGAAGACCTGAAGCAAAAGCTGAAAGAAAACCGGGAGCAATTACAATGTATCGTTTCCAGGGAGCAAACAGCAGATTCGGTCGCGTTTGGGCAAACCCAGAAACCGCAGCTATGGGATTATGCTGATGATGTAGACACCATTGCATTCCTGGCGAGCTTATAAGTTTCAAATTATCGTTTTCCTAACAGCTTTTCAGGGCTTTTTTGCCATCTTTGTGCTATAAAACCAACTTTTATGAAAAAGCATAATTTCAGTGCAGGACCCTGCATCCTTCCGCAGGAAGTTTTTCAGGAAGCTTCCGAAGCCATTCTTGATTTCAACAATTCCGGATTGTCTATCATGGAAATTTCCCATCGCAGTGCCGGCTTTGTATCGGTGATGGAAGAAGCGAGGGAACTGGCTCTGGAGCTGCTTGGTTTAAATAACAAAGGTTATAAAGCGCTGTTTTTGCAGGGAGGTGCCAGTATGCAATTCCTGATGACCGCGTACAATTTGCTGAATAAAAAAGCCGCTTACCTGAATACCGGGACCTGGTCTTCTAAAGCGATCAAGGAAGCGGAACTTTTTGGAGAAATAATTGAAGTGGCATCTTCTAAAGATCAAAACTTCAATTATATACCGAAAACATTTTCTATCCCGGACGATGCTGATTATTTTCATTGTACTTCCAACAATACGATCTTCGGAACCCAGATGAAAAGTTTTCCCAACACCTCCAAAAGTATGGTGTGTGATATGAGCAGTGATATTTTTTCCAGAAGTCTGGATTTTTCAAAATTTGACCTGATCTATGCCGGAGCTCAGAAAAACATGGGTCCGGCGGGAACAACCCTGGTAGTTGTCAAAGAAGATATTTTAGGAAAGGTAGACCGAAAAATTCCTTCGATGATGGATTATGCAGTACATATCAGCAAAGATTCCATGTTCAACACTCCCGCTGTTTATGCGGTGTATGTTTCGCTGTTAACGCTTAGGTGGATCAAAAAAAATGGTGGTATTGCGGCGATGGAAAAGCGAAATGATGAAAAGGCCGAATTATTGTACGCAGAGATAGATCGCAACCCACTCTTTAAAGGCTTCGCAGCCAGGGAAGATCGCTCACCGATGAACGCAACATTCAATATTACGAATGATTCTTTGAAGGATCGTTTCGATGATGCCTGGAAGGCTGCCGGCGTAAACGGTCTCAATGGCCACCGCAGCGTTGGCGGTTACAGGGCTTCCATGTATAATGCCCTGCCGCTGGAAAGCGTTCAGGTGGTAGTTGATGTAATGAAAGAATTAGAAAATAAAGCATAAATGAAAGTACTCGCCAATGACGGTATTTCCCAAAGCGGGATCAAACTTCTGGAAGAAAATAAAGTCGAGGTAATCGTGAAAAAAGTAGCCGATTCCCAGCTGGCAGATTTTATTAATAACAACCAGATTGATGCGCTATTAGTGAGAAGTGCCACAAAGGTCAGAAAAGAGCTTATCAATAAATGCCCAAACCTGAAAATGATTGGGCGTGGCGGAGTTGGCCTGGATAATATTGATGTACAATATGCCGAAAGCAAGGGCATCAAGGTTTTCAATACACCCGATGCTTCGTCCAGCTCGGTGGCAGAACTGGTTTTCGCGCACCTTTTTGGAGGTGTTCGCCAATTATACCACGCCAATAGGAATATGCCTTTGGAAGGAGACAGCAGGTTTAAAGAACTCAAAAAATCGTATTCCAAAGGAATGGAACTTCGGGGTAAGACCCTTGGGGTCATTGGTTTCGGAAGGATTGGTCGTGAAGTAGCCAAAATTGCGCTGGGCATTGGAATGAAGGTCATAGCCAGCGACCATGAAGTGGGCGAAGCAGAAATCGAACTGGAATTTTACAATCATCAGAGCATCAAAATCCCAATCAAGACTGAACCGGTGGAAGATCTGATCAGGCATTCAGATTTTATTACGCTTCACGTGCCCTCACAGGATGAGCCGGTGATCGGGAAAGAGGAAATTGCCCAAATGAAAAACGGTGTTGGCATTATCAATACAGCCCGTGGCGGAGTAATTGATGAAAAGGCACTTTTAGACGCTATAGAAGATGAAAAGGTTTGGTTTGCCGCACTTGATGTGTATGAAAATGAGCCAACACCTGAAATTCGCCTGTTGATGAACGAAAGCATTTCGCTAAGTCCGCATATCGGAGCCTGTACCCTGGAAGCTCAGGAACGAATTGGAATTGAGCTGGCCAGAAAAATACTGGAATACAGGTAAAATGCTCAAATTCTTTAAGATGGAAACCGGTAACTAGAAATTGCCGGTTTTTTTATTATTTCTTTAAAGCATTTCCCTGTTTAATCTTGGTACCTTTCGGTATAAAACAAGGTTATGGCAAATATTCTGGATATTTTTCGAACCCACGTGGGAAATGAATTAATGGAAAAGACAGGTGAAGAAACTGGATTGAATCCAAAAGAAATTCACAGGGCATATATCTTTACACTGCCTTTTGTTCTAAGCGTTCACCGAAGCAAATGCGACCAGGGAACCAATCATTCTAAAGAATTCGCTTCAGAACTGGAAAAAATTCAGTTGACCAATCTTCCGAAGCTAAAAGAAACAGGCGAGAAAGTCTTTGCAAACATGTTCTCTTCTGCCAGGCAGGAGAAAATAATAGCTTTAAGCCGGGATCTGGGCATTTCAGAAAAATCGCTTGAAAAAATTCTCAAGATTTCCTGCGGACTCATTTTTGCCATCCTTTCTCAAATCTCGTCCAGGAAAAACCTGAAACGGGAAGACCACTGTAAGCTGCTCGACAGTCTTTCCGGCGTGAATGCAGTATATGAACAGGATGTTGCAAAACTTTTCACGCAGCACGATGACTCTGGAAACCTGATTCACACGGAAGAGGAAATTGCCTTGGGAAGCGATGAGAATGAGGATGACGAGAGTATTCTGGGAGGTTACGCCGGCGGAAGATAGGACATTTTAAACCGTACTTTATTACATTTGAAATATGAAAAATTTACTCTACATAGCTTTATTACTTCTTTTCGTGACCGGTTGTGGTTCATTGGGTGGAAATTATAACAAAGACCGAATCGCCAATGCTGAACAGGATACGGTGCGAATTGCGAACGACAGTCTCGAGTACGAAATCATCATTATTGAACCTGGCTTTAATTTATTTATCAATTCGTATGCAAAGCCTCGCGGTTACTACTCTCAACCATATTTAGAAAATAAGAACCAGTTTTTGGTTTCGGAATATAACCAACGTGTACGACAGCCAAATGCTTACAATCCTAATTTATACGTTCAGGAGATCAATTATGACCCTTCGATAGATTATGGATATGAGGTGAATTACCTGCTTTACAATTACTTTGTATACTTCAGCCAACAATACAATCAACGATTTAGTGTTCCTACACGCATTTAAAAAGATCACTTTTGTTATTTTTGCGCTATGGGAAAGTTGAAAGAGCGATGGGGAATCGATTCTAACTGGCAACTGCTGGTTATTTTCATTGTTTTTGCCATTACCGGTTCAACTTCCGCGAAACTGGCGGGCCCGCTTTGTGAATTTATCGGGATTTCTTCTGAAGAACATCACTGGAGCATCTACTGGCCTATCAGGATTTTGCTCATTTTCCCTATTTACCAGGTTTTACTGGTAGCATTTGGATGGATTTTTGGACAGTTCCGGTTTTTTTGGGGTTTTGAAAAGAAAATGCTCGAGCGAATGGGAATCTTTAAATTGCTGAAGTTGATCTCATGAAGCAGTTAAAGCACTTATTTTTAATATTTGGAGCTTTCCTGGTTTTAATGCCGGGCCTTGTGAGTTTCTCCCATATCTTTTCGGGTCACGAGCATCATCTTTGCCATCATTACGCTAAAAAACATTTTCACGCAAAAGACCTGGATTGTGATCTGTACAAATATCACAGCAATCCAGCACTCGAAATAAGCTTTTTGGAATTCCCGGTTTTCATTCCGAAGATCACCAGGGAAATCACAGTTACACCTTACGAATTTTTAGAAGATCATGAACCGCTTTGCTACGATCTACGCGGTCCGCCAGCCAGGTTTACCTAGAAAAACCTGTATACATCTTTTAAAAAATCATTTATGAAAAACATATTATGGTTGCTGCTATTTGCAGTGACATCTAGCATTTATTCCCAGAATACTTTCTCGGGAACCATTACCGATGCTGAAACCGGGGATCCGGTTTTCAGTGCCAATATTTATTTTCCAGAAATCGAAAAAGGCGCTGTTACGGGCGATGACGGCCGTTTCAGTATTTCCAACCTTCCGGAAGGAAATTTCAGGCTGGTTATTTCCTCGATTGGTTACACGAGCATCAATCAGCAGATCAGCCTGCCTTCCGATGCGGTGGATTTTCAATTGAAGCCTTCCGCAGTAGAAATGGAAGAAGTGATCGTTTCCACTCCTTTTCACCAGCTGCAAAGTCAGAATGTGATGAAAGTCGAACGAGAATCGGTCTCAGATTTGCAAAAAAGAGGGGCCGTTTCCCTGGCCGAAGGGGTTACACAAATTCCGGGTGTGGAGAGCATTACCACAGGTGTCGGGATTGGCAAACCTGTTATTCGAGGCTTAAGCTCAAACCGCGTCCTGGTCTACACCCAGGGAGTCCGGCTAGAAAACCAGCAATTTGGAGATGAGCACGGCCTTGGCATCAATTCTATGGGGATTGGGAGCGTGGAAGTGATCAAAGGTCCTGCTTCCCTGTTATACGGAAGTGACGCCATTGGCGGAGTTCTGTATCTCAATCCAGAGTCGTATGCCGCCGCCAATTCCTTCCAGGCAAATTTTATGAGCGACTACTTCAGTAATACTAATGGTTACCAGGAAAGTGCGATGGTTGGCACCTCCGGGGATCAATGGAAGTTCATGGCCCGCGGAAGCCTTTCGGCCCACAGTGACTATGAGGGCGGTGACGGTCTTAGAGTTACCAACACGCGGTTTAAGGAACGAGACCTGAAATTGGGAACCGGGTTCCAGAATTCGAAATATAAGGCTGATTTGCGTTATAATTTCAATAGGTCAGAAATTGGGATCCCAGAGGAAATGGGTGTGCAATCGCTTTCCAAAGAACCCATGCTGCCCTTTCAGAATATTGATAATCATGTGTTGAGCCTGGACAATAGGATCTTTCTGAAGAATTCCACGATTGATGCGAAATTGGGTTACCAGTTCAATAATCGCAAGGAATTCGAAGATGAGCATCATCATGAAGAAGAAGGATCTGAAGAAACTGAAGATCATGAGGAGCACGAAGGAGAAGAACTGCACCCGGCTCTGGAGATGCACCTTTCTACCTTCAGTTACAACCTGAAGTATAATTTCCCTGATTTCGGAAACCTGCAATTGGTGGCCGGCAGCCAGGGCATGCATCAGCAGAATGAGAATTTTGGAGAAGAAATGCTGATTCCTAATGCCGTTACCAACGACGTAGGGGTCTTTACTACCGCCCATTATCATCTCCCAAAATGGGATTTCCAGGGAGGCTTACGTTATGATCATCGCAGTTTGAAAACAGAGGATGTTTCGGGTGAAGAGCTGTTTCCGGAAATCGACCGTAATTTTTCCAGTTTTAATGCCGCTTTCGGTACCAAATATTCATTTTCAGATCAGCTTACCGCCAGGCTAAACCTGGCAACCGGTTTCCGCGCGCCCAACCTGGCAGAACTGACTTCTAATGGTTCCCACAACGGAGCGAATCGTTATGAAATAGGTAATGCAAATCTCACCAATGAGCAGAATTTTCAGGTAGACCTCGCACTGGAGTGGCGAAATGAACATTTTGAAGCATACATCAATGCCTTCCGAAACGGAATCGCTGATTATATTTTTATCAGCCCTACCGATGAAATTGTGGATGGTGAAAACGTATACCGTTACATTCAAGACAATGCCGTATTGTATGGTGGAGAGGCTGGTTACCACTTCCACCCTCACCCACTGGACTGGTTGCATGTAGAGGGAACTTTTGAGACCGTGACCGGAAAACGCGGAGACGACTATCTTCCGCTTATTCCCGCCAGCGCTCTCACGACCACGCTTCGCACCGAATTCCAGGGAGGAAAAACATTGCTGGATAAATACATTTTCACCAGCCTGAAGAATGTTTTTGACAAAGAGGAAATTGGTTATTTTGAGACCCGAACGGGTGGATATTCCCTGTTAAGCGCAGGTTTTGGTTCCAGTATCAATCTCGGAAAACAAAAGCTGCAATTCAGTCTTAGCGGAAACAACCTTCTGAACAAGACTTATGTCTCGCATCTTTCCAGGTTGAAAATGGATGGTATCCCGAATATTGGCCGAAATATCAAAATTTCAGTTCGCTGGGATATTTGAGGAAAACTGTAAAAACGAAAAAGGCTGCCAAATGGCAGCCTTTTTTATAATTTTAGTAGCTTTCTACTTCAATAACCTGTGGGGTCAAAGGCTTCTTCTTCCAAACATAGGTGTAAAGATACATCAGTGTAAAAGTGGGAATGATATCGGTTCCAGGCAGGATTTCTTCAAGGAACACCAGCACTGAGGCCAGTTTCCCTTTTCTTCCGGGATACATTTCACTCATTTTCTTGGCCGCATAAGGTGCCCAGGCTAAATCCAGAAAAGGTCCCACAAAAGGAATTGCTACCGTCACCATACCAATTCCGTCCAGCATCAAACCCTTCAGGAATTTTTTATTGTAAAGTAATTTTTTCATTTTTCTGATTTTTACTCAGAATAAAGCAAATAAGGTGCCAGATTCTAGCGCAGATCAGAACTGATAAGCTTCAGAAATTCGTTTCGTGTTTCCTGCTTCTCAAATTGTCCGCGGAAACCGGAAGTTGTTGTCGCACTGTTTTGCTTCTGCACGCCACGCATCATCATACACATATGTACGGCTTCGATGACCACGGCAACGCCCTGCGGCTGAAGTGTTTTATTCAGGCATTCCAGGATGTCATGCGTTAAGCGTTCCTGAACCTGAAGCCTTCGAGCGAAAACATCTACCACTCTGGGTAATTTGCTTAAACCTACGATCTTTCCGTTCGGAATATAAGCGATATGGGCTTTTCCAAAGAATGGCAGCATATGGTGTTCACAAAGGGAATACAGCTCGATGTCTTTTACGACCACCATTTCATCATATTTCTCATGAAAAATGGCTTTTTGAAGGATCTTTTCGGCATCCATGGTATAACCCTGCGTGAGAAACTGCATGGCTTTGGCGGCGCGTTCGGGTGTTTTAAGCACTCCCTCCCGATCTGGATTCTCGCCTACATTTTGAATGATCTCACTGAAACTTTCACGGAGCTTATCAGTGCGTTCATCGTCATATTGTTCAAAATAGGAATAAGACATTAGTTCTTTTTGAGTTTATCTGAAAAAAGTTTGTTCAATTTGGTAATTTTCGGGTCTATTATAAACTGGCAGTAAGGTTGCTGCCGGTGCTGATTATAAAAATCCTGGTGTTCTTCTTCCGCTTTATAAAATGCAGAAAATTCGGTTACTTCAGTCACTATCAGATCTTTAAACACCTTTTCCGCCTCCAATTTATCGATGATTTCGCGCGCCTGCATTTCCTGTTCTTCGGAATGATAAAAAATGGCACTGCGGTATTGCGTGCCCACATCGTTTTGCTGCCTGTTCAAAGTAGTTGGATCGTGCGTAGCAAAAAATATGAGAAGCAATTCGTTGAAACTAATGATATCGGGGTCAAAACTGATCTGTATAGCCTCGGCATGACCAGTACGGCCAGTGATGATCTCGCGATATGCCGGATTTTTAATCGTTCCTCCCGAAAAACCGGAAGTTACTTTCTCTACGCCATCAAGTCTTTGAAAAACGGCTTCTGTACACCAAAAGCAGCCTCCTGCGAGTGTAGCGGTTTCTAATTTTCGGGATTTGAAATTTTCTTCCATAAAATTGTTTAACAAAAGTAATATAATGTTAGACAGAAATATTTTCTTTAACGTGAATTTAGGCTTTTGGTTGCGCAATACATAACTCAATGATACATTTGCATAAAATTCATCTATCAATTAATGATCTCCAAAAATTACCTGCTAATTCTCCTTATTTTTTCATCTTTTCTCACATTTTCTCAAAATAAGGACAGAAGGAATTATACCATTCAAAAGATTACCAAGCCGCCAAAAATTGATGGGCTTTTGAACGATGAAATCTGGAAAGCTGTTCCAATAACCTCCAATTTTGTAATGGTGGAACCGGGTGATGGCGATGCTGCTCCTCCGGATCACCGTACTGAAATTCAACTCGCATACGATAATGAAGCTGTTTATATAGCAGCTGCTCTTTTTGAAAAAGATCCGGGAAAAGTCATGAAGCAGTTCACCCAGCGAGACAATATCAATCAGGCTGAGTTTTTCCTGATCGACCTGAATACTTATGACGATGGCGAGAATCAAACCCGTTTTATCGTGACCGCTGCCGGAACACAGGCTGATGCCAGGATGACCGGTGAGAACGAAGATTACGCCTATAATGTGGTGTGGGAATCGCAGATCACTCAGGATACAAACGGCTGGTATGTGGAGATCAGAATTCCTTATGCTGCTTTAAGGTTTCCGAAGAAAGAGGTACAGGAATGGGGTATGCAGATGGCCCGGGAGATCACCCATCTAAATAAAACTTACGTTTGGAACTACATCGATAAATCAACCGGTGAATTCACGCAGTATAACGGTTTGCTTAGCGGTCTCTCTAACATTGATCCCCCGGTGCGTCTTAGCCTCTACCCTTACACTTCAGCTTATGTGGATCATTTTGATGGTAATACAGATTTCAATTTTAGCGCCGGAATGGATCTAAAATACGGCATCAACGAGTCTTTTACCCTGGATATGACGCTGGTACCAGATTTTGGTCAGACCGCTTATGACGCCGTGGAGCTCAATCTTGGTCCGTTTGAACAGATATTTGGTGAAAACCGAGCTTTTTTTACGGAAGGCACTGAACTATTCACCAAAGGAAATCTTTTTTATTCCCGTAGGATCGGGAATACCCCTATTGGTTTTAACGACGCCCAGCGGGAGAAGCTGGAAAATGAAGAAATCATTGAAAACCCCGATAAGACTGATCTTCTGAATGCCTTAAAAATTTCCGGTCGTACCGATCGCGGGTTGGGTGTTGGATTCTTCAATGCCATTACCAATAAAACCGAGGCGGTCTACCGCGACAGTCTTACTGGGGAAACCCGGACCCGCATTACGGAACCATTTGCGAATTATAACATCCTGGTACTGGACCAGCGGTTTAATAAAAATTCCTCCATTTCCCTGATTAACACCAATGTTACCCGAAATGGGAATTTCAGAGATGCGAATACAACCGGATTTTTATTTGATGTCTACAACAAGGCAAATTCCTTCAATTTTCAGGGACAGGCTACTGTGAGTAACATCATCCAGCCCGGCCAGGACCTAACTGGTTTTGCATCAGAGCTGGAGGTCTCCAGGACCAAGGGGCACATTCGCTATGGAGTATCTCACGAATTTGCTAATGAAACCTATAACATCAATGATCTGGGTATCAGCCAGATCAATAATTACAAT
This sequence comes from Christiangramia flava JLT2011, assembly GCF_001951155.1. Lineage (NCBI taxonomy): Bacteria > Pseudomonadati > Bacteroidota > Flavobacteriia > Flavobacteriales > Flavobacteriaceae > Christiangramia > Christiangramia flava. Next base: position 3,479,045 of record NZ_CP016359.1, on the reverse strand, counting down.
AATTTTTACTGGGAAAGTTCCTACCAGATCTTTGAACCTCAGGGAAATTTCAATAATTACCGCATCAGTTTATACGGAAAGCATCTTCGGCGTTACCGCCCAGACGATGCCGTGTTTACCGGTTCCGGTGGAAGCTTCTTTGCCATGACACGCGAGCGTTTTGCTTTCGGCGGAAGCCTCGAAATCAATGGAAAGTTCCGTGATTATTTTGAGCCAAGAATTGACGGGAGATTCGTGGAATATGGTAAAAGTGGCGGTGTGAACGCCTGGATTTCTTCAGACTACCGAAAGAAATTTGCTTATGATGTACGTTTTTACCTGGAAGATTACTTCCAATCTGAAAGGCAGATCCTGGACCTGAAGATCTCGCCGCGTTTCCGTTTCAATGACCGGTTTAATATGGTTTATAGTTTCGGATATTTTTCTCAAATCAACCGTCAAAGTTTTGTGGCCATTGAAGTTCCTGAAATCATCTTCGGCAATCGCGACCAAAACAGCATTGAAAATTCCATTAAGGCCAATTACAACTTCAATTCCAAGCAGGGACTCAACTTAAGTTTCAGGAATTTTTGGTCTACCGCAACTTTTGCTGAAGACCAGTTCGGATACCTGCAGCGAAACGGACTCGTTGCTGCGAATGGTTACGACCCTGCCAGTGACCCCAATACCAATTTCAACATCTGGAACCTCGATTTCAGTTATCGCTGGCAATTTGCGCCCGGTAGTGAAGCGGTGTTACTGTACCGTAATTCCATTTTCAACCAGGACCGGTTAAGCGAGCTTGATTATTTCAACAGTCTGGACAATTTGTTCCAGCGCCCTGCCAGGCACAACATCAGTCTGCGGGTGGTTTATTATATAGATTACAACCAGGTTCGAAACTTATTGAACGGCTGATCTTGGCAATGCACGCGTTTTTAACTATTTTCGGAAACTCATACCGCAAAAATGATCCTGGCAAAGAACATTCATAAATATTACGGAGACCTGCATGTATTGAAAAGCGTGGATCTCCACATAAAAAAATCAGAAATTGTTTCGATAGTTGGTGCTTCCGGAGCAGGAAAGACCACTTTACTGCAAATCCTGGGAACACTGGACCGCCCCAGCCGAAATGATGGCACCGAACTGGCCATTAATGGAACTGATATTTACAGTCTATCTTCCAAGGAACTGAGCCGTTTCCGCAACCGGAATATTGGCTTTATTTTTCAGTTTCACCAGCTTTTACCAGAGTTTACCGCACTGGAAAATATCTGTATCCCTGCTTTCATCAGCAACACTTCTAAAAAAGATGCTGAAAAAAGGGCTATGGAACTTTTGGGATTCCTGGGTTTACAGAACCGTGCCTCTCATAAACCCGGTGAACTCAGCGGCGGGGAGCAACAGCGTATTGCCGTAGCGCGAAGCCTGATCAATAATCCTGCGGTAATCTTTGCTGACGAACCTTCCGGGAACCTCGACAGCGAATCAGCAGAAAACCTTCATAAATTGTTTTTCCGCTTGCGAGAAGAATTCGATCAAACCTTTGTGATCGTGACGCATAACGAGGATTTGGCAGATATGGCAGACCGTAAGCTGACGATGGTTGATGGTGCAATTGTTCATTAAAAATTAAAGTTTTGACACAGGCCGAGATCAAAGAATTCCTCGATCATAAAGCAGAACAATACAATAAACCAGAATTTATCCTGGATGATCCCATCCAGATTCCTCACCGTTTTACCAAAAAAGAAGACATTGAAATTGCAGGTTTTTTGACCGCTACCATCGCCTGGGGAAATCGTAAAAGCATCCTCACAAATGCGTCGAAAATGATGAGGCTGATGGATGAGAGTCCGTTTGATTTTATTATGAATTACCAGGACCAGGATCTGGACAATTTCGAGGGTTTTGTGCACCGTACCTTCAATTCAGAAGATCTTAAATATTTTGTTCAGGCATTAAGGCATATATATCATAATAACAATGGCTTAGAATCGGTTTTTAAGAGTCATGCACAAGGCGCCACCCTGCAGCCTGCCATTCATGAATTCAAAAAAATATTCTTCAGTTTACCGCATCAGAAAAGAACGGAAAAGCATGTAAGTGATCCTTTAAAAAATTCCGCCGCAAAAAGAATCAACATGTTCCTGAGGTGGATGGTTCGCGATGACCAGGCTGGCGTGGATTTCGGAATATGGAAAAGCCTCTCTCCCGCCCTTTTATCCTGTCCCCTGGATGTACATTCCGGAAATGTTGCAAGAAAGCTGAAGATTCTTAAGCGGAAACAGAATGATGCCAAGGCACTGGCCGAATTAGATAAGAAGCTGCGAAAGTTTGACCCTCAAGACCCGGTGAAATATGATTTTGCGCTCTTCGGAATTGGCGCTAACGAAAAACAACTCTTTTAATTTGAATATTATCATTAAATTTAGTTTTCTTTAACAAAGAAATTGCTAGCCCATGATTGTTCCTAAAAAACCTGATAATGAAGATATTAGGCTTACTGCCGTGCGAAAACTGGAACTTTTAGATTCGCTTCCAGAAGAATCTTATGATAGTATTACGGCACTGGCCAGCCATATTTGTGATTCTCCAATAGCATTGATAACGCTTTTGGATGAAAACAGACAGTGGTTTAAATCAAAGGTTGGGACAAACATGGAAGGTAGTCCGCGCGAAACTTCCTTTTGCGGTCATGCGATTCTCAAGCCCCAGGAAATAATGGAGGTAACCGATACTACGAAAGACCTTCGTTTTATTGAAAATCCTTTAGTTACAGATGCTGCAACCAATATAAAATTTTACGCCGGCGTCCCAATTCTGGATACTGATGGACTTCCACTGGGTACTTTATGTGTACTGGATAATAAACAAAAACAGCTAACAGACGCTCAGCGAACGGCCTTAAGGGCTTTAGGAAAACAGGTGGAACTGTTATACGAATACCACAACAAGAACAGGGCCCTCGAGCAATTAAAAGATGATCTAAACGAAAATAACCGTATTCTCCAGGAATTTGCCAGCACGGTTTCTCATGACCTGAAAATGCCTTTGGCCAATATGATCCTCACTGCTGATATTATGAAGGCCAAATATGGTGATCGTCTCGATTCAGATGGTCTTGAGTATTTAAATCACCTCAAACAATCCGGTTTGACGTTGAGCGACTATATTTCAGGAATTCTGGATCATTATTCCAGCAAAAATATCAACGAAGATTACGAGGAATTCCATTTGAACGATCTGCTGGAGGATATTATTGACCTGCTTCAGATCGAGGACAACTGTGAGATCAACCTGCCAGACAGTAATTTGCTCATCGAGGGGAACAGTGCCGCACTGGGACAAATATTTATGAACCTGATCAGCAACAGTTTGAAATACAATTCCAGTGATAAGATCATTATTGATATAGATTGTACAGAGAGCCGTGAATTCTTCCACTTCAGTATTCATGATAACGGAATTGGAATTCCAAAAGACAAACAGGAAAGTATTTTTAATCTGTTCACGATCGTGGCAGATACCGATCGGCAGGGACGAAAAGGTCACGGCATTGGCCTTTCCACTGTAAAAAAACTGGTAGAAAGTATGCAGGGCAGTATTAGTCTCGATTCCGAAGAAGGTAAAGGAACGCTTTTCAAATTCACCATAAAGAGACCTATACCAGTACATTAGGAAATTTTTATAATAAATTCAGTTTTTAAATACATATCTTACCGCCTCATGTATTTGGGGCAATGCAACATAAAATAGTACCATTCAATGAAAAATTGCGTCGGGCGGCGTTAAAGGAATATGCCATTTTGAATACCGGCCCAGACAGCGATTATGATAATCTTACCTTTTTAGCTTCCACAGTTTGCGATACACCGGTGGCTAAGATCAGCGTGGTAGATAAAGATCGAATCTGGAACAAATCTGCACTGGGCATTCAGCATTGTGAGACCTCGCGAAAACATTCTTTTTGTGACTATGCCATTCATCAGGACACCGATATAGTTATTCTGAAAAGATCGGAATATCCCCAGCTTTTTGAATCTTCCAAAGGTGTTTATGATCAGGATTATTCGTTTTACGCCGGCATTCCGTTGTACAATTTCCAGGGACATGCCATAGCCGTACTCTGCGTTTTAGACACTAAAGAACGTGATCTGGATGAAATTCAGAAAAAGGCATTGTTTGCACTGGCCGAGCAAACCCTGAATCTCTTCGAATTTCGGAAACAGAAGAAAAAGCTTTACGAAGTTCAGGTCAAACTAAAAGAAAAATACCAGGAACTCGAACGATTTGCCAGCCTGGTGTCGCACGATCTCAAATCACCTTTAGCCAATATAATTTCCTTAAGTGAGCTGCTGAAGGATGAAAATAAAGGGAAATTTGATGAAGAAACCTCGCAGTACCTGCAATTCCTGGTCGAATCTTCGTATTCTCTTCGGAATTATATAGACGGGATTTTGAGTTTTTACCGAAGTGACCATGTGCTTCAGAAAGACTACACCAATGTAGACCTGCACAAAATGCTCAAAGGCATTGTAGATCTGTACCAGGTGGCAGATGATATTCACATCACCTATCCTGATGATATCATGCTGAACAACGTGAACAAGGCCGCACTAACGCAGATATTTATGAACCTGATCGGGAATGCGCTGAAGTACAACGACAAAGACTCCAGGAAGGTCGATATTGCGTTTAGTAAAAATGAAACACACTATTTCTTTGAGGTTAAAGACAATGGTAAAGGCATTGCTAAAGAAAAACTGGACGATATTTTTAATCTTTTCACCACGCTGGAAACCGCTGATCGCGACGGAAATATGGGAAGCGGGATCGGGCTGGCCACCGTAAAGAAACTGGTGGAATCCATGGGCGGAAAGATTCACGTGGAGTCGAAACCCGGCGAAGGCAGCAGTTTTAAATTCAGCGTAAAAAGGATCTAAGGTTTTCTGAATTCATTTTCTATCTTTGGAAGAAAGATCATCTTCATGAAATTTGAACATCCGGAATTATTGTATGCCCTGATTTTACTGGCAATTCCGTTGATCGTTCACCTCTTTAGGCTCCGCCGTTTTCAGAAACAGGAATTTACCAACGTCAAATTCCTGAAAAAGGTCATCCAGGAAACCCGGAAAAGTTCCCGACTCAAAAAGATATTGATACTAATTACCCGGATGCTGCTTTTTGCCTGTCTCATCCTCGCTTTTGCAAAACCCTACCTACCCGCCAGCGAAACCGCCGAAGAAACGGTCTCCACCCTGTTTTATCTCGATAATTCTTTCAGCAACCAAAACATTCAAGGCAAAAACAACGCATTTCAACTAGCGGTTAACCAGCTTTATAAAAGAGCCGGGAATTCTGCTGATTTTTCCTTTTTTACGAACCAGGACGATTACTACGATTTAGGTTCAGCTGAACTTCAGGAGGCTTTGCAGGACGTTTCGTTAACATCCAGAACTTATAATTTAAAGGATCTTCAGCTAAAAGCTTCGGAATTTTTCCAGTCTCACCCGGCAGATCAGCAGCACTTCGTGTTGATCTCTGATCTTCAGAAAAATATGGGTGATCCGGAAGAATTGGAAACAACGGCTTTCAAAACAAATTTGATCAAACCGGAAAACACGGTCATTCAAAATATCTCGATAGATTCTGCATTTATTGAAAATACCAATCCACAACAGGTGAACTTAAAAGTCCTGCTCCATTCTAATTTCATGACCCAGGAGCCTGTCAGCGTTGCTGTTTTCGACGGTGAGCAACTCCTGGGTCGAAATGCCATAATATTTAAGGATAGCCTTGCTGAAGTGTCTTTTCGGTTGACCAACGAATTACTGGAACACGGTTTTGTGAGCATTGAAGATGATGGTTTGACCTACGATAATCAGCTTTTTTTCGACCTTAAACCCAATCGGCAGATCCAAGTCGTGGCACTCGGAAATGCTGAGGATACTTTTCTTCGAAAGATCTATACAGAACCTGAATTTTCCTTTCAGTCGTTCCAGCCTGATCAAATCGACTTTAATGCGCTTACATCTGCAAATCTGGTTATTCTGAATGAGGCCGATCTTATTTCTCAAAGTTTGTGGGCAAATCTTCGAAAACTTTCAGAAGAAGGAGCGTCGCTGGTTTTTATTCCGTCAGAAGGCACGAACTCCGTGTCTCTTTTTAGCGGTAATTATTCCGAAGAAGAAAACACGGAAAAACTGATTTCAAAGATCAATTTTGACCATCCTCTTTTCGAAGGCGTTTTTGAGAACCGCACTCAGAACTTTGAATACCCAAAAACCCTGAAAAACTTTAAGATTCCGGGAAACAATGCGATACTCGAATACGAAAACGGGAACAGTTTTTTAAGGCAGTCTGCCAACCATATGTATGAATTTGCAGCGCCACTGAATCTTAAAAATTCCAATTTTCAGAATTCTCCCCTCATCGTCCCCATTTTTTACCAGTTTGGTTTACAATCCCTCAAACCTGCTGAACTGTATTATAACTTAAACCAAAAAAACAACATTTCGATCCCGCTTCAAAATCAGACAGATGCCGCGGCGCACCTAGATAATGGTGATTTCAATATGATCCCGCTTCAGCAGAATGTTGGAAAACGTATCGATTTGCAACTCACGCAAAACGACCTTCAAGCTGGAAATTATTCAGTTACGCTTCAGGATCAAAAAATAAGCACCCTGAGTTTTAACTACTCCAGGAAGGAAAGTGATTTGCAATACCTGGATATCGCGCAGTTTAAAAATGTAACGCTTTTTGATTCCGTTCAAACTTATCTGGAAACTACAAATGATGCCCGCGAGATCACTTCGCTTTGGAAATGGTTTGTTATTTTTGCTCTGATCTTTTTAGCACTAGAAATGCTCCTGATAAAATTCTTTAAATGAAACTACTACTGAAATCAGCGAAAATTGTAGACCCAGCCTCCTCTCACCACGGAAAAACGGTAGATATCCTGATTGAAAACGGAAAAATCAGTAAAATTGGAAATGACCTGGAGGCGGACTATGACCGAAAGATCGATATCCCAAATCTGCATGTTTCACAGGGTTGGTTTGACAGCAGTGTGAGTTTTGGGGAGCCTGGTTTTGAAGATCGGGAAACTATTTCAAACGGTCTTGATACGGCGGCCAGATCAGGTTTTACGGCAGTTGCCCTGAACCCAAACAGCTTTCCGGTACTTGATCATTCTTCCGGGATATTTTCAGTAAAAAGCAAAGCCGCGGGACATGCAGTTAAATTATACCCCGTTGGAGCGCTAAGTTTGAAGAGTGAAGGTATTGATCTTGCCGAGTTACTGGACATGCAGGATGCCGGGGCAGTAAGTTTTGGTGATTATAAATCGCCTGTTTCCAATCCAAATTTGCTTAAGATCGCCCTGCAATACGCCCAGAATTTCAACGCCCTCGTGCAAAGTTTTCCACTGGAGAAGAAAATCGCGGGCAATGGGATCGTGAATGAACACCACACCTCTACTTCATTAGGATTAAAAGGCATTCCAAACCTTGCCGAAGAATTACAAATTGCCAGGGACCTCTACATCCTCGAATATACCGGCGGAAAGCTTCATATTCCTACGATCTCTACGGCAAAAGCTGCGGAATTGATCAGCGAAGCCAAACAAAAAGGCCTTGATGTTAGTTGCAGTGTTGCCGTACATCAGCTGCTGCTGGATGACCAGGAACTGAAGGAATTTGATGCCAATTTCAAGGTTTTACCACCACTGCGCACCTCTGAAGATCGCCAGGCGCTGGTAGAAGCCGTTAAAAACGGAAGCATTGATATGGTGACCAGCGATCACGACCCAATAGATGTGGAGCATAAAAAAGTGGAATTTGATAATGCGATGTTCGGTACAATTGGGCTGGAATCGGCTTTTGGTGCTTTGTCTACTGTTCTCGAAACTGAAAAAGTGATCGAAATGTTAACCGCCGGAAAAAACAGGTTTGGAATACCTTCTGAACCAATAGCGGAAAATGTTAAGGCAGACCTGAGTCTTTTCGTTCCCGGTGAAGAATATAAATTTGGCAGGGAGCATATATACTCTACCTCAAAAAACAGTATTTTTCTAAATAAGACTTTGAAAGGAAAAGTGATTGGTATCATTACCGAGAATTCTTACCAAATCAACGAATAAAATGGAAGAAAAAACTAGCGGTAAAACAGTTGCGATCGTAGCTTATCTTACCATTGTAGGAACGATCATTGCCTATTTCATGAACCTGGACGGCAAGGATCCTTTAGGCAGTTTCCATATTCGCCAGGCTTTTGGCGTGCACATCCTGTTTTACATTCTGGCAGCTTTACTCGGTTTTTTTGACAGCGGTTCTATTGTCATTGCTTTTTATGTTTTTTTCTTTGTTTTATGGCTTTTTGGAATCGTTCACGCACTTAAAGGTGAAGAAAGACCAATTCCTGTTATAGGGCCTTTATTTCAAAAATGGTTTAGCACAATTTCATGATGACACATTTTTCTCTCGAACACCTCGTAAGAAAACCCAGAATACAATCTCCAAAAGCTCCTGCCCTGTTCCTGTTTCACGGCTACGGAAGTGATGAAAACGACCTGTTTTCGTTTGCGGAACAACTGCCGGATGAATTGTTTATTATTTCGGCAAAAGCACCTTACCAAATGCAACCTTACGGAAATGCATGGTATGCGATTTATTTTGATGACAGCCAGGGAAAGTTCAGTGATGACCAGCAGGCAATTCAATCCAGGGACCTGATCAGGGATTTTGTTCAGGAATCTATTGAAGCTTATAACCTGGATGCTGAAAATATAAACCTGTTAGGTTTTAGCCAGGGAAGTATTCTCAGCTATGCCGTCGCACTCTCCTATCCGGAAATGATTAAAAATGTGGTGGCCCTAAGCGGGTACATTAATCAGGATATTCTGAAGGATGGCTACCAGCATAATGATTTTTCAAAACTGGAAATTTACAGTTCTCATGGTTCCGTAGACCAGGTGATTCCGGTGGATTGGGCCAGAAAGACCAAACCCTTTCTTGAAAAATTACAGATCCCGGTACAGTATTCTGAATTTCCTGTAGGTCATGGTGTGGCACCCCAGAATTTTCATGAATTCAATTCCTGGTTGAAGAAACGCATCTAATCTTTGGGATACAGGAAACTTTTTTCTGAAGTGAACTCATAGCCGCCCTCTGGAGTTACGGTGTAGCTGAAAATTACTTCTCCCCAGTATTTTCCATCTGTAAATTCGGCAATAGCCCATTTGTGGTTCAAGACATGAACCTTATTGATGCGAATTGGCCCATTAATTCCATCATACGGAACCAGTGGATTGTCCTCCACACTTTTGTTCTGGCTAATCATCTCATCTTCGATCCTCTGGCTTAGATCTTTTGTATCGATCCCCAGTTTATCGAAATAAGTCAAAGCACTTTCATTACCCTCCAGCTGAAAATCGCGTTCAGCTGTATTGCCAGAAGCTTCCAGATCACGGTTCTGTTCCTTTAGTTGCTCCAGCCTGTTTTCCAAAGCCGCTATTTTCTCCTGCTTGTCATCGAGAATTCGTTTATCATTCACATAAATAAAAATGCTGAATAATAAACTGAAGATAAACAGGTACATCAGGATCCGGTTGCGCATATTATATCGTGATTTTTAAATTATCGTAAGCCAGGTGGACATTTTCAGGAAGCTGTTTTTCAACTTCTTCGTGAAAGCCCAGCAGATGGCTGATATGTGTTAGATAAGCTTTTTGAGGTTGCACCAATTCAATGAATTCCAGGGCTTCTTCCAGGTTAAAATGCGAGTGATGCGGCTCAATTCTGAGTGCACTAACGACCAAAACCTTCAAATCCTGCAACTTTTCAGTTTCTGAAGGAGAAATACTTTTGATATCTGTGAGGTAAGCAAAATCTTCCATTCGGTAGCCAAATACCGGCAAACGGTTATGCATGAATTCCACCGGAGTGATCGTTAAACCGTGAAAGGAAAAAGGTTCGTTGGAAATCAGGTTTTCCTGCACTCCCGGAGCTCCGGGATATTTATTTTCTGTAGTGAATATATAATCAAAACGCTTCCGAAGAGCTTTCAGGACACTTTCGCGGGCATAAATAGGAATATCTCCCTGACGAAAGAAAAATGGCCTGATGTCATCTAAACCGGCGGTATGATCGTTGTGTTCGTGTGTGTATAGGATGGCATCGAGGTGCCGCACATTCGCGGCCAGCATTTGCTGCCTGAAATCGGGGCCACAATCTATTAAAATGTTCTTATGATTCCACGTGACGAGTACCGAAACACGCAGGCGTTTGTCTTTGGGGTCGTCGCTTTGGCATACCGGGTGATCACTTCCGATAATCGGGATTCCCTGCGATGTGCCTGTGCCTAAAAACCTTACTTCCAAACGATGTTATTTTTAGCACAAAAGTAGGCATATTTTTTTGTATACCTCCCGCTTTTAGTACTTTTGACATACACAAAAAGCAATGTTCATCTAAAAGAAAAATTATGCCAATCACCATAATGGGCGATAAGGAATTTGAAAATGTTCCTTCCATAAACAGTAAAGCCCTTCGCATCAATCTGAACGAAAATATCTACGGGACGTTTTCTGAAATTGGTGCAGGACAGGAAACGGTGAGAAACTTTTTCCGTGCTGGTGGCGCATCAGGCACGATTGCAAAGGCAATGAGCGCCTACGATAAGGATTTTAGTGATGCGATCTATGGAGTTGAGGATGATCGCCGTTACGTGACCGAGTCCAGACTAAAAAAAATGCTGGCACACGAAACCAAACTAATCGAAGAGCGAATTTCCCGCGATAAACACCCAAACAAACTCTTTTTTACCTACGCCAATACCGTTGCAACCATTGATTTTGCCAAAAAATACAAAGGTCATGGCTGGGTTGGAATCAGGTACCAGGTAGATCCTAAAGAAGATTATAACGAAATCATTCTTCATGTTCGTTTTCATGAAAATGACGCCAGACACCAACAGAACACGCTTGGGATTCTTGGCGTAAACCTGATCTACGGCGCCTATTACAAATATGACAACCCCAAAAAATTACTTCGCTATCTCTATGATCATATCGATAAGGACCAGATCGAGATCGACACCATCAATTTCTCAGGACCGAGATTTGAAAATGTAGATAACAGGCTCATGAGTCTGCAACTGGTTAAAAATGGTATGACCGAGGCGGTGATGTTTGGACCTGACGGAAACAACGTGCTTCCGGCGAAAATACTTTACAAAAAGAACATTTTGGCGCTCCGCGGAAGTTTCCGCCCCGTGACCAAAGTGAATATGGATATGTATGAACGTTCGAAAGAATTGTTCTTTAAAGAAAGTAAGGTTTCCGAAGAAACTACTGAGATCATTTTTGAAATTACCCTTTCCAACCTTCGTGCAGAAGGGGAAATTGACGAAAGAGACTTTATGGACCGGGCAGAATTGCTGTGTTCCCTTGGCCAAACCGTTATGATCTCCAATTTCCAGGAATATTATCGCGTGGTAGAATATTTCAGCAGATATTCGAAACAGCGAATGGGCTTAACCATGGGTGTCCAGAATCTGGTTGACGTATTCGATGAGAAATACTACCGCCACCTGAGCGGCGGAATTCTGGAGGCTTTTGGAAAATTATTCTTCAAAGACCTGAAAGTGTACCTGTATCCGCTGAAAGATCCAGATACCGGAGAAATTATCGATAGCGACGGGCTTAAAGTTCATCCACGAATGAAAGAATTATACAAATTCTTCAAATACAATGGTCGGGTTGAAGATATTAAGAACTACAACCCGGAAATCCTGGACGTGTATTCCAGAGAAGTCCTGAAAATGATCACCGAAGGAAAAGATGGTTGGGAAGATATGCTTCCGGAGAAAACCACGAAAATGATCAAGGAAAAGAACCTGTTTCACTACCAGGAAAACAAAAAGAAAGCAGACACTGAGAAAGTGTAATATACTATATACAGAAAACTAAAAAAGCTGTTCGAACGAACAGCTTTTTTTATGTTTCATCATTTGGAAATTAACTAGTCCAGTCGTTGAATTTTTGCTCCAATAGCTTTCAGCCTACCTTCAATATTTTCATATCCGCGATCAATTTGTTCGATATTGTGAATCGTAGAAGTCCCTTTTGCGGAAAGTGCAGCGATCAATAAACTTACACCCGCACGAATATCCGGAGAAGTCATCGTAGTGGCCTTTAATTGTGATTTAAAATCATGGCCAATCACAGTTGCACGGTGTGGATCGCATAGAATGATCTTGGCACCCATATCGATTAGCTTATCCACGAAGAACAACCTGCTTTCGAACATTTTCTGGTGAATGAGTACGCTACCTCTTGCCTGAGTAGCCACCACCAACATGATACTTAAAAGATCAGGAGTAAACCCTGGCCATGGAGCGTCACTAATGTTCATAATGGAACCATCAATAAAACTTTGCACCTCATATCCGTTGGTATGCGCAGGAATATGAATGTCATCTCCTACTCTCTCCAGTTTTATTCCGAGTTTTGCAAAAGTTGTGGGAATGATACCCAGCATATCCCACCGAACATCTTTAATAGTAATATCACTTTGGGTCATCGCAGCCAGGCCGATCCAGGAACCAATTTCAATCATATCAGGCAGGATACGGTGTTCACAGCCTCCCAGTTTTTTAACCCCTTCGATGGTCAAAAGGTTTGAACCTACTCCGCTGATTTTTGCTCCCATAGCATTCAGCATATTGCAAAGCTGCTGAAGATAGGGTTCGCAGGCGGCATTGTAGATGCTTGTTGTTCCTTCAGCCAGCACAGCGGCCATCACGATATTAGCGGTTCCCGTTACTGAAGCTTCTTCCAGCAACATGAAATCTCCTTTTAATCCATTAGGTGCTTCAACACCATAAAATCGTTCTTCCCGGTTGTAACGAAAATCGGCACCCAGTTTCATGAAACCTTCAAAATGGGTATCCAGTCTCCTTCGGCCGATCTTATCCCCTCCGGGTTTTGGGATATAACCTTTTCCGAAGCGCCCTAAAAGCGGCCCCACGATCATGATGGAACCTCGAAGGCCTCCACCATCTTTTTTGAACTGCTCGCTGCTCAGATAGTCCATATTCAGGTCATCGCTCTGGAACGAGTAACTCCCTTTCCCGATTTTCTCCACCTTTACGCCCAAATTGCGCAGGAGGTTGATGAGTTTATTGACATCAATGATGTCTGGGATGTTATTGATCTGGACTTTTTCGTCGGTTAATAAAACGGCACAAAGAATTTGAAGGGCTTCGTTCTTGGCTCCCTGCGGAATGATCTCCCCGCTGAGCCTGTGCCCTCCTTCAATCTGAAATGTTCCCATTAATTAGTGAGGTTTAATGACGTTTACGGCCGCGACGACCGCCTTTTTTTGAATTGTTGTTTTTGGTATATTTTCTTTTGCCACCACGAACAAGGTCTGCAGCTTCACTGAGATCTTCATCCACATTTTTCAGGTTCAACTTGCCATTGCTAAGATCTTTCAGGTGATCAAAGATCACTTTATCATCAACCGAATCCCTGTTCCAGTTCAGGTAAGATTTCTTCATGTGGTTACCAATACTAAGAACGATAGCCTCTTTCAGAGGTCCTTCTTCCCAGTCTTTCACCTCGTCAATCATTCTTTTAATATTGTTTCCGTAGAAACGATATTTAGCATTATTTTCAGGGTAATCCAGCCTGTCTGGTCGTTCAGCCAGTAATTCCCGGGTTGGTTTTGGGAAAGGGCTATCCACATCCAGTTTGAAATCACTGATGATGAATAACTGATCCCATAGTTTATGCTGAAAATCGGGCACATCCCGCAGGTGTGGGTTCATATTTCCCATTACCGCGATGATGGATTGTGCCACTTTATTACGCTCTTTATCATCTTCGATACTTACGGCATGTTCGACCATTTTCTGAAGATGTCGACCGTATTCCGGTATGATAAGCGCACTCCTCTCAGAGTTATATTCTAATGCGTTTGTCAAAATTGAAATTAATTAGGGTGATAATTATGAAGAATTTTCTCCTGATTGCAAAATACTAAATTAAATGCAAGAACTGCAAAAAAGCAGCTTCTGAATTTTAAAGGGAAATCACGCCCTCCACTTTTTCGGCTACTTCCTTATATTTCGCGATTACCGCATCCGGGTTCTTCATCCGCACATTGATGGAAACACTGGTGTATTTCCCGTTTTTAGATTGCTTGGTTTCGATCACGGCTCCCAGGTTATCAAAAATATCTTCTATTTGCTGAATCTTATCCTCTTGTGTAGGAACGATAAATTTGTAAAGATATTCTGATGGCCACATCGCTGTGTCCTGTAGCTGTTTCTTTAATTTGGCGTAAAATTCTTCGGGATCGTTTGTCGTGCTCATTTCGCTCTTCCTTCTTTTTGAGCAAAGATACAAGGAATCATCGCATTTTTATAATCAAATTCAATTGCCGAAATTTGCCGCGTGAAAGCAAAGAAAATCGTAATTACCGGTGGCCCCGGTACCGGCAAGTCTTCCATCATCCATGACCTGGAAGCGAGAGGAGAAAAATGCTTGCATGAAGTATCCAGGGAAGTCACCTTACAGGCTCAAAAAGAAGGAATTGAACAATTATTCCTGGTAAAACCCCTACTATTCAGCGAAAAGTTACTTGAAGGCAGGCTGAACCAGTTCAAAGAGGCAGATTTAATAGATTCCGATCATATATTCATCGATCGCGGGCTGCCAGATGTGACGGCATATATGGATTATTTCGATACGCATTACCCCAGCATGTTCGATGAAACCTGCCTGGAAAACCAGTATGACAAAGTTTTCATTTTGCCACCGTGGAAAGAAATTTACCAAAGTGACAACGAACGTTATGAGAATTTTGAAGAAGCCAAGCGAATTTCAACTTATCTTTATAAAACCTACGAGCGATACGGCTATAAACCTGTAGAAGTTCCTAAAACTAGCGTTCAGGAACGTACAGAATTCATTTTGAATAATATTTAGACTGCATTGCAGGATGAAGCTTTAGAAATACTTAGAAAATACTGGGGTCACGACGAGTTCAGGCCAATGCAATGGGAAGTGATTTCCAGCATCCTGCACAATCGTGACAGCCTAACCCTGTTCCCCACCGGTGGCGGAAAATCAATCTGCTTTCAGGTGCCAACCATGATGCGTGAGGGACTTTGCCTGGTGGTTTCGCCCCTGGTCTCATTGATGGAAGACCAGGTTATGCATCTCCAGCAAAAAAATATCAAGGCTAAAGCGCTCATTGGTGGGATTTCGCCAGATGATCTTATTCGAGAACTGGATAATTGTGTATTTGGCAATTATAAATTTCTGTACCTGTCTCCGGAACGGCTTCAGCAGGAGCTCATTTTGGAACGTCTGAAACAAATGAACATCAGTCTCATCGCTATTGATGAGGCACATTGTATTTCCCAGTGGGGCCACGATTTCCGGCCTGCTTATCGCGAAATTGATCTTTTGAGAGAAGTGCTTCCTGAAGTTACTTTTGCAGCATTTACCGCTACTGCAACCCAAAAAGTCGCGCTGGATATCTGTGAGCAATTACAGCTGAAAGATCCGCAGATTCATCGGAGCAGCTTCGAGCGCAAAAATCTGCTGTATGAAGTGGTAAAAACGGAAGATAAATACCATCGCCTAACCAAACTGGTTCATAAACTATCTTCTATTGTTTATGTGCGCAGCAGAAATGCTACGGAAGAAATAGCCCGCTTCCTGAATAAACAGGGAATCCCTGCAGCTACCTATCACGGTGGACTGAAAAACGAAGTGAAACAGAAGCGATTCCAGCAATGGCTAAGCGAGGAAAAAAGAGTCATGGTGGCCACTACTGCTTTTGGGATGGGAATCGATAAGGCAAATGTGGGTTGCGTGGTTCACTGGGACCTCCCGGAAAGTCTGGAGGCGTATTTCCAGGAAGCCGGAAGAGCCGGCCGCGACGGGCAACCTTCCAAAGCAATCCTTTTAACAAATGATGGTGATATTCCGGTATTAAAAAACCAGTTCTTGCATAATTTGCCAGATCTCAACGAAGTGAAACTGGTTTACAAAAAACTGATGGCGTTTTTTAGTATTGCTTATGGAGAAGGTTCACAAACAGATTATGACCTGAACTTTTCAGAATTTTGTAACCAGTATCGTTTTCATTTTCAGAAGACCTACAATGCACTGCAGCTGATGGATCGAGCCGGAATTCTCCGGCTTACGGCAAACTATCATAAAAAATCTTTTATTCATATTCTTATTTCCGGTGGGAAACTGGAATTTTTCATGGATCAAAACCCCAAATACGATCACTTATTGAAAGCCCTTCTACGGAATTACGGGGGAATCTTTGAGAATGAAATACCGGTGAGCCTGGGAATGATCAGCGATAAAGCTCAAATTTCGGAAGAAAATGTGCAGGTTTTACTGGAG
Organism: Christiangramia flava JLT2011; assembly: GCF_001951155.1. NCBI lineage: Bacteria > Pseudomonadati > Bacteroidota > Flavobacteriia > Flavobacteriales > Flavobacteriaceae > Christiangramia > Christiangramia flava. Next base: position 3,462,625 of record NZ_CP016359.1, on the reverse strand, counting down.
GAATTGCAAAAACAGGATATTCTAGATTTCAATATTTCCCGGCACGATATGGTCATCACCCTTTTACAACCGCGAGAAGATGATGCTACTTTAAACCCTTTTTCCAAATTCATCAGGTCTTATAATGACTCAAAAAAAGAAAAGATCGCGCAGGTACTTGAATTTGTAAAAAATGACCGCGAATGCCGGCAGCTACAGTTGTTGAGATATTTTGATGAGAAAAAACCTGAGCCATGCGGGAAATGCCATATTTGCTTAAAAGACCCGAAGAATTGGAACCGGGAGATCATGAACAATATTTATCTGGAAATAAAGAATAGATTGAAACAAGGCCCTGCGAGCTCCCGGGAACTGGTAGATAAATCAGCATTTCCAGAAGAATCTGTTTTAAAAGTAATAGGTTTGCTTTTGGAAAAAGACATTCTCACAAAGCAAGCATCGAATAAATACGAATTGACCAAAAATGAAAAATCTTAGAATCCTTTTTATGGGCACACCTGATTTCGCGGTGCAAAGCCTGGATGCTATCCTTAAAGAAAAAATGAATGTGGTGGGCGTGGTAACCGCTCCAGACAGGCCTGCCGGAAGAGGTAGGAAAATAAATGAGAGTGCTGTAAAAACCTACGCTTCAAAACACGGATTGAACATACTCCAACCCACCAACCTGAAATCTGAAGAATTTTTAGAAGAGCTGAAAAGCCTTGATATTGATGTGAGTGTGGTGGTTGCTTTCAGGATGCTTCCCGAGAGCGTCTGGAAACTTCCGAAATATGGAACTTTTAATTTACATGCCTCCTTACTACCACAATATCGCGGTGCGGCACCTATTAATTGGGCCGTGATCAACGGTGAAAAGAAAACCGGTGTAACAACTTTTTTTATCGACGAAAAGATTGACACAGGAAATATCATCCTTCAGAAAGAAACAAAAATTCATCCGGAAGAAACCGTGGGTGAGCTTCATGATCGTTTACAGGAAATTGGTGCCGGGCTGGTCGTAAAAACGCTTCAGCAAATTGCCAAAAACAAGTTAGAAACCCAGCAACAAAAGGAAACTGGTGAGCTCCTTCCCGCTCCAAAATTAAATCCTGAAAACACAAAAATAGACTGGAATGATACCGTAGATCATATCTATAACCACATCCGGGGACTCAACCCATATCCCGGAGCGTGGTGCTACCTCGAAAATTCTACCGACGAGTTACGGGTAAAGATATTTGGAGTGGGCAAGATGTACCAGGAACACCATTCTCCCGCCGGATCAGTTAACGTAAATGCTCAACAAATTAAAGTCGCAGCTAAAAACGGGTATGTTATCGTAAAGGAAATTCAGTTACCCGGAAAGCGAAAAATGGATAGTAAATCGCTTTTGAACGGATTCAATTTCGCGAGTGACGCAAAAATGCGCTGAAGCCTTATTAACACTGATTTCGTTGCATTTTAATAAAAAACAATTATCTTTATTAACAAATAACTGAAGTTATCAACAAATACGGGCATTTCCCTTGCCAGTACTTGCGTGGCCGAGAATTCCGTATAAATTTGTATACCAGTTTAACAGAATGTTTAACCAACAATTAATTTTAAAATTCAAATTATGAACAAAACAGATTTAATCGACGCAATGGCTGAGAACGCTGGAATTTCTAAAGCAGCAGCTAAAAAAGCATTAGAATCTTTCCTTGAAAACATCGAGAAGTCTCTTAAAAAAGGAGATAGAGTATCTCTAGTAGGATTTGGATCATGGTCTGTATCTAAAAGAGCAGCACGTGAAGGAAGAAACCCACAAACCGGAAAAACTATCAAAATTGCTGCTAAAAATGTAGTGAAGTTTAAAGCCGGAGCTGATTTACAAAAAGCTGTAAATTAAGAATCTGCATTCGTAAAAAATCAAAGCCTTTCTCCGGAAAGGCTTTTTTTATTTAAAATTTCTGCAACAATATTGCATTATTTGAATGAAATTTTTAGTTTAGTTAAAAAGACTGCTGCAATGATCGCGTTAAAACCTACCAAAGGCCACCTCTTAGTAGCGGAACCTTCTATCATAGGTGACGTTTCTTTCAATCGTTCCGTGGTGTTGCTTGCCGATCATTCGGAAAATGGATCTGTAGGATTTATCTTAAATAAAATTCTCGATTTTTCACTCAAAGATCTTATTCCTGATATTCAGGGTGATTTCAGTGTTTATAACGGTGGCCCCGTAGAACAGGATAATCTGTACTTCATTCATAAAATTCCAGATCTTATTCCAGATAGCATTGAGATTGCTAATGGTATTTACTGGGGTGGTAATTTTGAAGCAGTGATCGACCTGATTGCCGATGCACAAATCGATGAAACGCAGATTAAATTCTTTTTAGGTTATTCCGGTTGGGATGCCAACCAGTTAGAAGAAGAGCTGAATTCGCATTCCTGGGTTGTGACCAAAAATGAAGACCACACCAGTCTTTTAGAGAAACCATATAATTCCTTCTGGAAAGAGATGATGCTGGAATTGGGCGGTGAATACATGCTTTGGTCTAACTCACCAGAAAACCCATCCTACAATTAATTTAGGCGAGTCTGGCTTTAGCGTTGAGCTTTCCTATTATTTCCTTTGCAACCTTTACCTGAAATTCTTTCTTACGGTATTTATGTACCGGTTGAATTCCTACAGCTACGTTGGTTATAAATAATTCGTCAGCTTTTTGTAATTCAAACGGTGAGATAGAATCTTCCTCAATTTTGTAATCTTCAGATTTCTTCAGAATTTCTAAAACCTGCTTTCGAATAATGCCATTTAGGGCACCTTCTGCCAAAGGAGGTGTTTTAATGCTTTGCCCCTTGATCAGAAATAAATTTCCGTTAAGCGCTTCCACGACATTCTTTTTTTCATTGATCAGTAAACAGTTCTGATAATCATTTTCTTTCGCATAGATACTTCCAAGTACATTGATCGCCCTGTTGTTCGATTTAATCGTAGAAAGCAAACCGCTGGTGACATAATGATCTTTAAAGAGTTCGATCTCATAAAAATCTTCGCTCAGAACATAAAACGGGGTTTTCATAGGTGTTGCAGCGATGACATACCCCACTTCCCGCGTTTCAGGAGTATAAAAACCTCCCTCATTCCTGTAAACTGAAAGTTTTACCCGTGCAGTTTTATCTGAAAGTTGATTTCTTTCCACTATCTTAAGAATTTCCTGTTCCAGAAATTCGGGAGAGAAATTTGAGGGAATTTCCATTCTCATGATCCGCATTGAGGCCATAAGCCGAAAATAGTGATCTTCCCAGAATACGATTTTGCCATTGATGACCCTGATGGTTTCAAAAACTGAATCTCCATAGGCAAAGCCTCTATTGGTAACTGTAAGATGCGCCTGCTCGTTCTCTAAAAGCTGTCCGTTAATATTGATCATAAAAAAAGCCCCTTTTTTGGAGGGGCTAATTTACTATTTCTATTAGGATTTTTAAACCGATCCAAGGATCTGTTTTAAATCGGATATCATGTTATCCCATAACATTTTTCCTTCCTCAATTTCATCTTCTTCGGCAAAATCGGTAATCATTAACGATACGTCTTTGGTAATATCATCAACCTGGATACGAAGTTCAAAAAAATAAGGAGTGTCTTCTTCATCAACCCATTTAAATTTGATTCTTTCATCGCTCTTTTTGCTAACCAGCTTTGCTTTTTCTTCACTTCCTTCCCATATAAAAGTGAAAAATTCCCCTCGGGAATTAACATTATCGGCATACCACTCGCTTAAACCCGAGGGTGTTGAGATATATTGGTAGAGTAATGAAGGAGAGGCCTGGATAGGAAACTCCATTTCGTATTTTACCTTTTCTTCCATTTTTGATTAATTAGTTTCGGGCAATATAGATATTAATTGGAAAGATTAAAAGAAATCAAAATAAATATTTCTCAAAATAATATTTGTGTCAAAATAAATTAATTTTATATTTGCACCCGCATTCACAAAAAGCCGAAAGCGTACGTGAATCAAGGCCTGAGCGAATTTCAGGTTTCTTAATGAAAGTTATGGCGAGGTAGCTCAGTTGGTTAGAGCGTCGGATTCATAACCCGGAGGTCCCGAGTTCAAATCTCGGTCTCGCTACTAGTAAAATCAAGGCTTTCGAGAAATCGAGAGCCTTTGTTTTTTTCACTTAGTACAGAATAAGTACAGAATGGTCAAATTTCTTACCGTTAATTTAGTCTGGTGCGCTTTAATTTCATTTTCTATCAAATTTAATTCTAGAAAAAAATGTCATGAATGGATAAATTTTTTCTGAAACAAAATTATCCATCTTTCTCACCTATTCATTTAATCTATACTTGTGTAAAAAGTTGCTGAAGCGAAAAGTATCATTTATTTTTTTTCAATCCTCCTCCCCTTGCCGCTTTCTTAAATTATAATAGGCAAGTGAATAAGGGTATATCGAATTTCTAGGTGATCGAACTGCAGTACACAAAATGATCATTCTATTCTAATGGACATAGTATTTTAGATACAGAATAATTTCCTCTTAGTTCCAAAAAAAATCATTAATGCTTAAGCCTAAATTCATGAATTTCATTTAAATCTATTCCTTATCAAAAATATTTAACTTCAAATTACATTATTAAGACAAGGATTTTGGCTCTAGGTACTAATTGTTTATAGAACCTTTGCCTACATTAAACTGGTAATAGACAATTAGTGGGTTTTACCATATAACTAATTTCAATTAATAATCTGATTTATACGATCAACCTCTAAGATTTAAAATAATGTTCGAAAACAGGTATGCACGAATTTGGATTAAGGACAATATTCTTTTTCTTGAATATAAACCTAATCTCATTTTAAATCTGAAAGAAGCTAAGAGAGTGGTGTCAGACCGCATGGGACTTCAAAAGAATAAAGCATTCCCGGTTCTATGTGATCCTAGTGGAATTTTAAAATCAAACATTGAAACATTAGAGTATCTCTCAAGAGAAGGTAGTCTCCTTATCAAAGCATTAGCTTTTCTCACCAAAAATCCGCGCTCCTTTCTACTCAGTAAATTTTATGTAGAAACTCATAAACAGGAAATCCCAACAGCAGTTTTCGAAAATAAATTTCAGGCTTTAAATTTTCTGAAAAAGAAACAAAAGAAAAAATAAATGAAAATATCATGGATCGTGAGTTCAATAGAGAAAGCCTCCAGGCCATTTATCGAATGCTTCTCGAAATGGCTAAAGGAAATTTTGACTTTCAAATAGAATGCACCAATCGTCATGATGAGTTGGAAGGTCTGATGCTTCTTTTAAACTTAACCGTTCAGAAATTAAAAAAGAATAGAAATCAGTTCCTTTGGCTTAATAAGGATCGTGAATTTGTAAAGATTCAAACAGCATGTTTCCTACTGGATTCAGATTACAGGATTGTTCACTTTCAATCTGAAATGGAATATCTTAAAGAAAAATTTGAAAATTTACCTGAGGGAGAAAAATTTTCAGCCTTTCTTACCGAGGAGTCCAAAAATCAGTGGAGTAAAAGTATTATTAATCTTAAAGACAAAAAACAATGGTTTTTAATTCTTCCCCTGAATTATTCATTTCAAAAATCATTACAGTTTAGTCTACATTCGGTAATAGCAAAAGTTACTTGCAAAAAGTCTGAGTTTTATTTGGTTTATTCTTCCCAACCCAATTTGGAGCAGAACAACCTTTTCAATGTTCCAGAAATTAAATCTAATGATACTATTTCAATTTGGGATCAGCAACTTTTTCAGGATATACATTCTTATATAGAGAATCATCTTGAAAAGCCATTAATTTCTTACTACGATTTAGCTTCACTTTTCAATACTAACGAGCATAAAATAAAGGTAGGCTTTAAAGAAGTATATGGATTAACTCCTTTTCAACTCCACAGGGAGAAACGAATTGAACGTAGTAAAATCCTTATCGCTAATACAGATTTATTCTTAACCGAGATAGCAGAAAAAATGGGATTTTCTACCTACCCTCAATTTTCAAAAACTTTTAAAATCATCACGGGAATTTCACCAAGAACTTATAAAAAATAAGTTAACTAGTAAAATTCCTCCTTTTTTGATAACAAATTGTTCGCTTTCGACAAGTTTTATTCTCCAATTTTACTTCATGATAAAGAGAAAAGAAAATGATTGGTTGGAAGGAATTTATAAGAGAGTTTACCCGATATGCATTTATAGTATTATTCCTATATGCAGCTCTTTTCAAATTAATAGATTACCAAACATTCTATGACAGATTATTAAATAGCCCGGTTATACGTGGAGAGATTCAGGCGCAATTGATTTCCGTACTCCTACCGGTATTAGAATTGACCACAGCCGGGCTTTTGATAAGCAAATCATACCGGAAAACAGGTATTTATTTAGCCTTTATTCTAATGCTTCTTTTTACCATCTACATAGCAGGGATATTACTATTTAGCCAGGAAATACCCTGCTCCTGTGGAGGAATTATAAATGATCTCACATGGAACGAGCATTTGATATTTAATATTGGCTTTTTGTTATTAGGTGCGATGGGCATGTATTTAGAATCCAATAGACATAAAGCTTTTTAAGAAATAGTATTGCGCAATGCTAGGATAGAACGCCTGGACACCAAATTGGAACAGGCACATTGTTTAATTAAAATTGTATTATCATGAAAATTTTTAAATCCTTAATGCCAGTAATGGCATTGGTAATGGCAGTAGGACTGGCCTTTGCTAATAAGGCAGATGTACAGTCTAATGGCTGGGTTGAAAGGAATAATATGCCATATCAACTCCAAACTGACCCCTGTAATTCAGGCACCCAGGAACTCTGTAAGGTGAGCTTCACCGATGATCTTGGAACAATTCATCAGGTATATACAACCTCTGATTTACAGACACCAAAAAAAGATGGTAGCGGAGTATATATTCTTTCCGAATAAATATTCTTAGAAAGGTAGCCCCGGTATTTACCCGGGGCTTTTTTTAGCTATTTATAATTTTAAGGTTTTATCAGAATTGCCAGTTAAAATTAACCGGTCTTCCTCTCTTAAATATTTCAAGGCTGTCTTTTTTAAATCATTAGCACTAAACTGGTTAAGATATTGTTCTACTTCTTCTATTTCGGCTTTATCCAGATCATGTCTATAATGATCATAAAGCCTTCTCTGCACGGCTAAATTTGTATTTTTATATCTAGCTCCCCATTTAGGAAGATAAGCCGAGTTCTTAACGGTTCGCAAGAAGTTCTCTGAGACAAGTTCTGTTCTTAAGTCATGGAAGTAATCCTTACTTCCCTTAAGGGCTTTTTCAAAATCTTCTTTATTACTATCCAGTAAAATTTGAAACCGAACGGTGTTATTTTCAAAATCTACGTTGGCAGTTCCTGCCGAAAAATAAATACCAAGATTTTTGTTGAAACGCAATCCTTTTGATTTAAGATCCAGAGCTTGTTTTAATAATTCTATTTGCACCTCTTCTCTAAAATCTCTCGATTTTAATTTACTTTTAAATTGAATAGACAATAAATGATTATCTACTTTATAAGGTATTTGAAAATGTCTCAATTTGGTATTCGATGTCGTGGAGCTCATTTTACTTTCTTGCGATTCCGGGCATTGCATAGAATTCTTTGTATTTGGAAGATTGCCCAAATACTTTTGAAGCATAGGCAGAATATCTTTCTTTTTAAAGTCTCCAGTTATTATAAAAGTGAAATCTCTCGCATTAGTATGTAAGGCTTTGTATTTCCTATAAGCATTTCTATAATTAACCTGTAGGCTATGCTGGAAACGTTTTCCACCTCGTGGAATTTGTAGAATATTATTTTCCCTATTAATAAAATCAAGAAAATCATAGTTAGGGTTTAAACTTCTCCTTGAGCTTCGCTCCTCTTCCAGTTTCCAGTCTTCAAATGCATCTTTATCAAATCGCGGGCTGGTGAAAGAGAGATAAATCAATTGAAGTAATAATTCCATATCCTCGCTGATGACTTCGGCCTTTACACCTGTCTCATCTGGATCTATATAATCTACAATCCCAAAAGGAAAACTCGTCTTGGAAAGTAATTTTTCAACTTCGAACTTATTATAGTCCCCAGCACCAGAATTATGGATAATGAGCGGGGAAATCATGGTTTCTATTTTCTTTGAATCAAGACAGTCAGCTCCATAAGGACTGAACCCGTGGACCATTATTTTATCTTTGTATCTACCTTTCTCAGGTTCTAGATCTTTAAAAATGATTTTTAAGCCGTTCTCCAGTACAATAATGTCTTCATTATACTCCCCAAACGTTCTGTCTAAAATTTTAGCTTCATCCAAACTCGAAACTTGGTCTGGAGACATTAATTGAAATGGGGCTGTTATTGGCTTATATTGAACCGGGTTCTCTAACCCATCATCAATCCATTTCTCAATCCTGGGTCGCGTAAACAAATTTCTATCTATGTTCTCCGGTAGAATAATAGCTATATCGGTAGGATGCCAGTTATTTGAACTAATTAAATTGTTGATTGTTTCTAATTTCAGATTTTTTAAAAACTCAATTTGGCTAAGGTTTCTACTAGTGGACAATGACTCATCTTCTACTATTATTTTTTCTAGTGCCTCAGCCCACGCGGCCATCGAATTATGATCCAACTCCTTTAAATATTCAATTTTATTACCTACTATGAATTCCCATTCATCATTCTTAAATCCATATTTGGAAATTCCTGCTAGCACACTGTAAACTTTACGAACCACTTCTTCAAAGGAATCTCTGGATTTGATGACTAATCTTATTGCGGACAGGTCTCCATCAGGGAAGATTGTGGTAGAATAATCTACACCATACTCCAATTGTTCATTCTTCAATCTTTTATCTATCATGGCAGACAGGAGTTCCCACAGCAGATCATTTTCTTCAAGTTTAAAATCTTCAAAGTAAATATCAGGATTACGAAAATAAAATTGAATACTGGTTTTTGGTACCAACTCTTTAGTGACTATAGAAGTTGATGGCTGAATAATAAATTTCCCCGGACTATCAAGGTAATTTTGGTCACAGTCTTTTCTTGGCCTGACCTCTCCTCTAACTGCAAGATCTTCAAATTTTTCCTTGATTTTCTTTTCAATTTGATCAACGTTCTCCATATTTCCTATTACTACCAGACCCATAAGATTGGGCCTGTACCAGTCATGATAATATCGTTTTAATGCTGCCGTTGAAGAATTCATGATTGCAGCTTTTGTATCTTTTGGATGAGGAGCATCATTGCACCCCGTTAAATAATAAAATATTTTCCATTCAGGGTACACCATACCAGGATCCCTCGAATCAATTTTCTCTTGATAAATGGCTTTCCGCTCCCCCTCGACTGCCTCCTCTTTAAATAAAATTTTTCCGGAAGCGATATCATGATAAATTGAAAGTGCCGTATCAAGGGCTTTAGTCACCTCCTTTGGATAACGAAAACTGTAGTATGCCTTTTCTCCGCCTATCGTCGCCCTCAGATCCTGCGGTTTCATATTAAGTTGTGAATAAAAATCAGGATTATATCTTAAATCAGGAAAATTTTCAGTGGCCATAAAAGATAGGTGCTCTAACAAATGAGCTAAGTTATACTGATCTTCATCTTCCTGGCGGGAACCTGCCCTAACTATCAAGTCAACATGAATTTTTTCCTCGTTCCCCTCTATTGGTTTGATGAAATAGCGAAAACCATTTTCCAATTGTCCAGTCCTAATTTCACTGCTTGTAAGATCAATATTATTACCATCTTCAATCTCCTGTGCTGTAAGAAACTGAGTCAAAAATATAAACAGGATTATATTTATTTTTTTCATATTTAAAGGATGTTAATAGCCGGGGTTCTGGGTGAGGTTTGGATTTTTTGTTCGTTCTTCAAAAGGAATGGGAAAAAGATTTGCGGATACCGTCCACTGTGAATTCTCTTTGTCTTCTAAAACTTCAGTTTCCCCGAATCGATGTAAATCAAACCATCGGTGCCCCCATTCACTAAATAGCTCTCTTCTTCTTTCTAATAAGACTTCAGCAATCAGTTCCATTGCTGTTATGTTCTCTGTCGATTCAATAGTCGCTATACCTGCCCTGGATTTTATTTTATTTAAATCCTCTATGGCACCTGATAAATTTTCCATTCTTGCTCTTGCCTCGGCACGGATTAAGTATTGCTCGGCAACGCGAAGTACCATGGAATACTCTGCAATGGGGCCGCCGGAAGCATCATATTGGATCTTATATTTATTAGGATAGTAGAGAGTATCACTCTCAGCCGCAAAAGGATTAATCCAGCTTTCGTATCGTGCATCTTCTTCTTTTGAAAATATATCCACTAAGCTTTCTGATAGCATTACTAGGTTATAAGAAGTTGGAGTTTTAGTCAATAAATTGCCATCACGGGTATGGGTAAAACTATTGCCCCAGCCTATTGGAGATATTTGCCAGATGGCCTCACGACTATTGGCTAAAAAGACTTCGTTAAGATTTTCCAGAAGTTCATAGCGAGAAGAAGCCTCTATCACCCCTGTGCTATAGCTCTCGGCCTCCTGCCAGTTGCCTAAGTACAAATGCACTTTTGCCAGTAATGCGAAAACTGCAAATCGATTCACCCGGGTACGTTCATTCGCGGGATAATCTTCATTTAGCAGCAATGCTGAATCTTCTAAATCATTTAATATTTGACTACGAATGACTTCTGTCGAAGTTCTGGAAGCAATTGAGTTTTCTTCATAGTTAGTGTCCAGGATTAAGGGCACTTCTCCATAAAGATTTATAAGGTAAAAGTAAGTGAAGGCACGTACAAATTTAGCGCTTCCTTCAATTTCACTTATTATTTCCTCATTTAATGAATTATTTCCTTCTACCCCATTTAACAAGGCATTTGCCTGGTAAATAATATTATAAGCTCCAGCCCATAAAGTGAGATTCGAACTATTTCCGGGAGATAGCTGGTTCTGGTGAAATTCCACCAGATCCTGGGTAATGGTAGTTAATGAATAAGTATCCGCTGAAAGTGCTCCAAGAAAACTAACCGATTGACTACCCCCGTTGGCAAAGCTGGTATTGAATAACTGGTTAAACATCCCCTGCAATGCTGTTTTAGCTGTCTCGTCATTTGTAAAGACAGCCTTACTGTCTAACATGTAATTGGGAGTGTCAACTTCTAAAAAGTCTTCGCATGAACTCATAAAGAGAATACCTGCAAAAAGGATGAGTCCCCCTACTATTTTATTGATTTTCATAATTGTATGGTTTATAAATTTATTTGTATTCCACCCGTGATACTTTGAAGTACAGGAAGGGCTAATGATCCCGGACTTTGCGGGTCGAGACCCTCATAATCTGTTATCGTTAAAAGATTTTGACCGTGCAGGAAGAATTGTATGCCTGTTAATGAAGTATTTTGTAGAATAGATTTAGGAAGCTGGTATCCCAAAGAAAGAGTTTTTAATCGCACATAGGAAGCATCTACAATACCATAATCACTGGACATGGCATTATTATAAGCGATAAAACCTGTAATTGACTGAGTTGGCCTTTGTATAAAGCCGTCTCTTCCATCAACACTTCCCTGGTTAACATTTCCTAAAAAGCCCGGCACTCCTCTATAATATCGCCTGCCCTGTTGTTTGACAAATTCAAGTAAAAAGTTCAGGGAAAAGCCTTTGTAGTTAAACTGATTATTAAAACCTCCATAATATTCTCTTCCCAGATCTTTTGAAATTACCCGGTCGTCAAAATCGTATCGCCCATCTTCGTTCACATCGCGAACCTGAAAAAACCCTGTTTCCGGGTCTATCCCTTCAAACTCATAAACATTCGCAAGATTTAACGGCTTGCCTATTCTATATGCATTGGCATAAGCACTTTCTTCAAGATCATCAAACCTGATTAATTTATTCGAAGGCAGCGTAAGATTGAAAGAACTTCTCCATTGAAACGCATCCGTTTGCATATTCAATGTGGAAAATTCAATCTCCAAACCTGTATTCTGGACCGTGGCCGGTAGATTTGCCTCCACAGTATTAAAACCTGTGATAGCAGGAAGATTATACCCCACAAGCTGGTTTGAAGATCTGTTCCTATACCAGCTCAGGTTTAAATTTATTCGGTCTTTCAGGAAACCAAGTTCCACGGCCGCCTCGATCTTTTTATTAGTTTCCCATGAAAAGAACGGATTGGTAAGCCGCACCGGGTATAAGCCTCCGGGCCCGGGAGTAGACTGATAGGTCTCCAGGTAGCGATAATCACCTATTTGATCATTTCCCGTGACACCATAGCTTCCCCTAAGTTTTCCAAAACTTAAGAAGCGAAGATGGTCCTGTACAAATTGACTGTTTGAGAATATCCAGGCCCCTCCTATAGCGCCAAAATTGGCAAACCGGTTGCTGGGTCCAAAACGTGAAGACCCGTCCCTTCTTCCTGTTAAGTTAAGGAAATAGGTTTCCTTCCAGTTATAGCCCAAACGTGCAAAAACAGCCTGATATTTATACTCCTGGGTTTGGTCTTTACCTATGCTTAAGGCATCTGCTGCATCCAGGTTACCAATCAGGTGATTGTTGGCATACCCTGTGGCATTAATTATATGATTTGAATCTTCATTTTCCTGGAAAGTGGTGCCAATAAGGACATCTAAATTATTATTACCAATGCTTTTATTATAAACCAACTGAGGTTCTGCTATCCAGGATCTTCTATTTACAAAGGAATGCTGGGAACGATTGGATACGAAATTCCAGGCAGCCGGGTCATAAATTTCCCTGGGAAGTAAAATATCTTCCCTACTGTTAAGAAAAGTATATCCCAAATTAGCTTTAAGAGTCAAGCCTTCAAATAGCTCGTATTGCAATCCCAGGTTAGCGATTAAATTATTTGAAAGTGATCTGCCATCACCCTGTAAAGAGGCTAACGGATTTTGCCAGGTTGAATTTTCCCAGTTTAAACTCCCATCCTCCTGGTATAATTCAGGTGCATTGGGTGGTAAATTAAGCGCTGTACTAACGAAGTTATTACTACTGAAAAGATCATTATCATTGATCCCGTAATTGGCTGAAAAATTAAAACGGAATTTCCTATTTTCTGACTGCCGATTAAACGAAACATTCACTGTTTTCTTTTCGAAAGAATAATCTCCCGGGAATACACTACCCTGTTTAAAGTAAGAAGCTCCTATTTTAAAGGAAGTATTCTCCCCGCCACCTGAATAATTTAAGTTTGCATTAAATGTGGGAGCCGAATTTCCGAATAGTACGTCCTGCCAGTCGGTATTTCGATCCTGGTCCCACACCAAAAGATCCCCTGCATTGGAAGCTGTTGGCTCCACGCCGTCATTTTCAAAGGCCTGTCTTCTAAGTTCCAGGTACCTGGGCGTATCTAAAAGATCTACAAAATTAGAGACACTGCTCACTCCGCTATAAACCCTTGCTTCAACCCTATCTTTTCCACCGGTAAACTTTCCTCCTTTTGTGGTAATTAAAATAACTCCGTTTGCACCCCGAGAGCCATATATAGCTGTAGCGTCGGCATCCTTTAGGATCTCGATACTCTCAATATTTGAAAGGTTGAGACCGCTTAAAGGATCTGTGCCTGTACCTGCAATAAACTGGTTAATGGAGTTCACCGGTCCTGAATTCACCGGCATACCGTCTATGATATATAGAGGAAGGTTCCCATTATCACCTAGGGAGTTTCGCAGGCTATTCTGTCCCCTGATGCGAACTACAGGTGCCACGCCCGGAATCCCGTTGGGATCGCTCACTTCGAGACCTGCCACTCTTCCCTGCAAAGCCTGTAACGGGCTTATCACCGGCTGGTTATCGATTTCTTCTGCCTTAACACGTGAAATGTTACCCGTACTCTTCCTGGCCGTGGTATTGTAATACCCGGCATTGATCTGGACCTCATCCAGCGAGGATACGTCTTCTTGTAACGAGATATTAATAAGGGTTTGATTACCTACCGGTATTTCTTGGGATTTAAACCCGAAATAGCTAAAAACGAGTGTATCGCCACTGGCTGTCTGGACATTATATTCTCCTTCTTCATTGGTGACCACCCCTATAGGTTTATCTTTGATAAAAACACTTACTCCTTGAAGCGGTTTACCCGTAGGGCCGGTTACTTTCCCTGAAACTTGCTGCTGGAAATGGGCAGGAATTTTAAATGACGGCGTTGCCGCCTTGGCCTGGGACATGGCTAAAATTACCAATAAGCCCATGGCTAACAGGAACATGATAAGGATCATGCCCCGCCTGTAAAAATTTTTCATAATTTTACGGTAGTTAAAATGAAACATTAGTTTTATTTAAGCTTAGGCCTTCCCTGTTGGACTGCAATCTCAAGGGAAGGCTTTCTCGCTTTTACCCGCCAAAACGAGTGTTCATCTTTCTTTTCTTTTAAGCATTTTTTTAACTGACTAATACAAATTTTTGGAGCAAAAAAAGCATCCTGTTATCCTGATATTATATACCCAGCCACGCTTTCCCAACTGGAGGAATGCAGGCTTCCCACCCAACTACTGCCTGGAATAGGGTCCCTGCAGTAACCCACGGGATTGTAAAATTCCCTGTCCCGTTTACAGGAATTAATGAATACACTTATAAAAGTGCCGGCCACCCTGGCCATTAATAAATTTTTTTATTTAGTTAATGAATGCGAGCTTCTGTGAAGAAACAAAAGCTTTGAAAAAGAAAAGTTACCGCATAAAAAAAGGCGTGGTTACTCAACTTATCGGATTGTGGTACTGGTATACCTTGGAACGACAAGTAAGCCCACGCCCGGGTCGTGAGCATTTACACTTATCATCTCGTTCCTTAAAAATTACCAGTTTTCAATCCGAGATTCAAAGCGAATGCTTCTAATATTTTACTTTAAGAAGTTTCGCAAAAATATTAATATTAACCAAATATAATAATATAATTTAAATATTACCGAATGCGGTAATAAAAATTTTCTAATGATCCTTCAAATTGCAGAAAACCTGATCATGAAGGATAACAAAACAGAAGAAATAAAAGCTCTTATAGCTAGAAGATTGAAAGATTTAAAAGGAGATACTCCTTATAATGTGATATCGGAAAAATGTAACACTACCTCTGCACGTATAAGTGATGTTGCTAATAATAATATAGATTGTCAACTTACGACTTTGATAGATATTGCAATCGGTTTGCGGGTTTCTCCAGCTAAGTTATTAGATATAGATTTTAACTTTGAAGATTACTATCGGAAGCTAGACGGAAAATGATTTGGTTTAGAAAATTTAATGCTGAACTCTTTAATTTTTTTGAAATACTACAAAGGGCAACTCCGATAAATATTAAATTGAATTATCAGGATGAACGAATATAACGTTATCCTTTGCTGTTAATAAAGTCATTAAGTTTTCATCTATCGGCGAGCTATCTTTAGCTTTTATAAGCAATGTTATAAGGCGGGATGATAAATTACCATTTCCAACGTAAGGAAATTCTTCAATTCTAGTCACGTTATGGAAGTCCTTAAATGAAGTATGATGAATATATAAATCAAGTTCTTTATCATTCCTATAAAGAATTGCTGTGTAAAGTTTTTCCGGTAATTCAATATTTTCTAGTAATTCAAAACACAGCATGGTTTTTTTTAAGTTCTTACTACAATCACATTTAATTGTTTTACCTAAAATTAAATTTTCATTTTTGATACAAATTTGATCAAAGATAAAATTCAGCGCTAAATTATCTACTTTATCATCTTCAATTGTTTCGGTTAGATTGAATACTTCAGAGTTTTGAGCGCTAATTTTTTTAATATTAAATGTTTCAGGTTTTACCAGACCATTATTATCAAATACTTCATCAATGGCTTGCATTCTATAGCCTTTTTTTCCACAAAAAGATTTATAAAATTGATTGTCATTTGTTAAAAAAACTGAATGCGATTCTCTAACCATATCCTGGGGAAAAATACTTGATAGTAGAACTAAACAGTCTTCTTTAGAAATACGTGAGGACAACAATAATTCTTGATGTGGATGCCATAAGCCTTGATGCAATATATTGTCCTCATACTGGATGCCATAATCATCGTTGAGTTTTGTAAGTTCCGCTTCAATATCTAATTTTATGGATTCATAACATTGCTCATAATCTAATTCTGGCGCTTTAAATTCGTTACGGTATTTTAGCGCTGAACTAAAGTTCATTTTTCCATTAGTTGAACTATATAGTTTACGCAAATAATGTTCTAATTTTCTAATTCCTATATATTCGAACGTAACAAAACGAGAACAAACTATATCCACAAAGGGTGAATTTTTTAAGCATTCATAGAATCTTGTAAAACTTGGATAACTGTCATCAATTAAATAAGCTAATAACTGTGTATCAAGGGCCACTTTAATTTTAAATGCCGGATCTACGGTGTTAAATTTTGTCATTTTGCCTATTTATTGTAAATGACTTTTTGCAAAGTCAACATCAATTAATTTGATATCTTTTTCATCAGCAGCTCGCTCTAAAATAAAATGTAGTTTTCTTAAGGCCAATCGGGGTAATTCTCCTGAAGATTTATTTACTAAATCTAAAGCCTCCTCAGTAAAAGGTTCATATGTTTCGCTTGAATCACGACTTAAGTTCAGATAATTGATTACCAGTTTTCTGAACTGGTCAGCGGAAAGTCTTTGAATATTTATTTCTCTATCAGTTAATCTATCGGCTAATGGAGGAGAAATTTTTCTAATATCTTCTAATGCTGTTCTGGTTAAAGCAATTAATAAGCACCATCTTCTCTCTTTATCAATTAATGCTCTCAAATTGTAAGCATAGGAATCACTTTCTTTTTTTGTGAGTCTACCAGATGTAATATCTTCAAATTCGTCGACTAAAAGATAAAACCTATCGAAGCCTTGATCCCGAACAATATCAATAATTGCATTCAATAATTTGACTACCTTATTATTAAGATACTTGCCAGTTCCTGAGGTTATAGTTTCCCATGTTTTACTTACCCCAAAATCTTCCGCAATAAGGTTATAGAAATAATCTGCTATAACAGCATCATTGTTTCTTTTTTCTAAAATCTGAAGGATAATTGTTTTGAGAGTTTCGTTTAATTCCGAACGTGATTTCTTGTTATTAATTTGATTCAGAAACGCATCTAAAAATGCTTTGTGATTCGCTTCATTTTCTACAGAAAATGGATCATTTTCATCACCAAACATTTTTCCTTGTGGATTGGCTAAAAATTTCGACAACTGGACTTTATAGTTATTATTAGTGTTTTTAATTTCATCTATAACTTGGGTCCATAAGTATTTTTTAAACTGCTCTTGACCAATGTTTTCAATTATAGAACCTATTAGCTGAGAAAGTGTGGTTCCTGGATTGTTAATATAAATAGCAAACGCTTTTTTACTTTTACTTTGAATAATAGACTTTGCATATAATAGTAACTGAGTTTTTCCTGTGCCATAATCTCCTGTAATTGTTCCAATTAATTTTTGGTCTTCTTCATTAGAAGCATATAGGGAATCTGCAATATAATCTACTATTTGGCGATGAACAATATCATCTATTGGGGTAAGGGCCTTGGTCTGCTCAGATGATTCGTTAATATTTGCTGTACCTGATTTAGGAAAAGGGTTAGATTTCAAATTTAATTTTTCATATCTATCCTTGTCGCTTTGGTCTTCCCTATTTTTTAAAATTTCGTTTATGTCTATTGTCATTTCCTTATTATAAGATGTGAAACATAGCTATCATTAATAATTGGATATAAATAAGTTGCTGCCTTTACTTTTTCCGCGCTATTTTTTCCTTTTACAATAAAGACTGCAGAAGTTCTCTCATAAGTCAACTCATCGTTTTCCAGAATTTGTTGAACTATGAAATTTTTTATTTCAAAAACAGAATATCGAAATTCTTTGGCAATCTCAAAAACCAATTCAGGTATTAAAATTTGACGACTCCAGAATTTCTTTCTTTCTATAAAGGCTCTTAGGTCAAAATAATTAAATGGCTTTATAAAATAAGAGATTGTGATATCCTTATTATTTTGAGTTTTCAAATTTATTGAGTTTAGATTGAATTTATCCATTATACCTAATGTAGTTCCCCATTTTAGAAAAACCTCAAAGAATCTCATCAGATGTGTTAAATCCTCATCAACAACATAGACATTACGAATATTTTCTAATTTAAATAAAATTTTGTTAAAAAATTTGTCGTCTTTAGTGGCAAACAATGGAATAGAATCCTGGACAAGCTCTTTAAGAGTAATAGATTCAAATCGATTATGATTTTCCTGACAAGGAAATAGATACCAACTGGATATTTCTTTAAATCTGAAGTAACTAAAGAATATATCTCGAAAATCTAACAAATCATTTTGTGACAATTCTTCTCCAATTTCAGAATCCTCAAAAACTTCTTTAATTATTTTATTTTCCTGATCAATTAATCCAAAATTTCTTAATGCATTTACATATTCAAGATTTTTTCTTTTTGACCATTTATTGCTAAGATCTGGTATCGTTTTTAAATAAGCATCTCTAATTTTTCTATTATCTAACTTTGTATGAGGGTAATTTTTAATTATTAGATAAATGTCTTTTATCGGTTGTAGATAATAAACGTTTGAATACGACCATCCTTTATTATACGTTTTGGATACTAAAATGTCATCCAAAATGGGAAGTTTTATAACAGGTAAACTTGATATGTCCTCAATTGTACTATTCAAGCAATAAAATGTTTTCTGATAATTTTAAATTATGTCGATGGGTAAGAGATTGCCATTTTGTTCCCCTTTCTCTTATCTTTATAATTTCAAACTTATTAAATCCACAATTTTTTGCAATCTCACCTAAAACTTTAGTGGTATCTATAAAAACTCCATAGGGAGCCGAATCTCCCAAAACTAAATAGGCCTTACTACCCTTCCTTAAAACTCTCCGCATCTCTAAAAAAACTTGGTACATATCTTGAAAATAATATAATGCAAGAATGTGAAAGCTTTTTTTGCCTTTGCGAGTCTTACTAATAGTCTCGATTTTAAATATATCCTTTAGAATATTATCCATTACTATTCTATTGTTCAAATAAAAATCTTCACGTTTCCATTTCTCAATTTCAAATTCAGACTCCTTATAATGAGTGGTCGCACCAGTAACAAGGTTTTTTCTTACTTTTTCTGTAATCTCATTCCAGTCATTCGTGAATCCAAAAAAATGAGAGCAAACCTTGGAAACTTCTCCATAATCCAAATTGTTTAAGTATGGAGGTGAGGTTATACAAATGGAACATGACCCATCATTAATATTTTCATTTTTTCTTCTGGAATCGTGCAGAAATATTTCCGTTGTTAGTTCCTTTTCTTTTACAAATTCTAGATCCTCTTTCATTTTAATTACAGTATTCTTGAAAGTATCAAGAGCAGATAAAGAATTATTTAAGGTCTTACTTCTGGAAATATACGGAATAGCGATCGGATGTATACTTACTTTGTGCAATGATTGAGTAAGGGCCAAGTTTAAAAAATAGGTTAATCTCTCATCACTTACATTTTTACTAATATAATCTCGAATAAAATAGAGTTGATATAGATCGCTTTCGGAATATAATGTCTTAAGCAATTCATGATAGTTATCCTTGTAGGTTCCATTATCTAAATCTCTTTCTAATTGGGTTAAAAATCGAGTAATTTTACTAATATCAACAGACCAATCCAGTTTTCCTTTGATAACATTATAGAGTAATTCCTGACCTTCATTACCAACCGCTTTAATTCCATTTTTTTGAGCTGAAACCAAAGTAGTGCCACAACCTGCAAAGCTTTCATATATGCAATCCTTTGAACCTAGTTTTTCGGCTTCGATAATTTTTTGAACCAATTTATATGAAAAACCGGCTGTGAATCTATACCAATCATGAATAGGGCTATTCCGGTTATCTTTCGCAGTTCCAATATCCCGATGTAAATTAACTAAACTCATGATTTATTTTTTATATGCGATATTATTTGAAAATATATAGATTACTAATTATAATGAATTTCAGTTAATCCTTTTAAAGTTTAAAGCGTAATTTGAGAGCAAATTACGTGAAAATTTTAGAAGTAAAGATTAATCTGGAAACTCTATTGAAAATATGGCCTCAATCAAGCAACTAACTACATCTGAAAGATATCTTTAAAAATAAGTTTTTTGAATTATCACATTTTCTTTTTATTAATTTTATATTTATTCTCTTCTTTTTTAATAAGTATGATTTTAAAGCCTTCATATCATCACTAATTTTTCTATTCACAATCTTAGCATAATGTTGGGTGGTTCTTAAATCTTGGTGCCCCAGCATCTTACTTACAGATTCAATCGGAACTCCATTGGTCAATATAATAGTAGTTGCAAAAGTATGCCTGGCGAGGTGAGTGGCAAGGGGTTTATTTATGCATATCTCGAATTACTCCCATATGCTAAGACAAATGACTGGTATTTTACGAAATTCGTTATTTTATATCAGTATTACAAAATATCGCGTATCGCGATACGCGATATTTTTTTATTGTATATTGTTTTATAAGCATATAATGCATATTATTGCATATCGAGATATACAATAATTGTGAACAAACCTTCTTTAAATCAACTAAAACCTCAGGATTTGCTGGTGCTGGCAAAATTAATTGTCAAGGATGGCTCTGATTATACTCAAATGGAATTAGCCCAGACTTTATATATGAGTCAATCAGAAATTAGCAGCTCTATTTCAAGATCTGTTTATGCTGGTCTCCTTTTCAAAAAAGGAAAAGAGGTTAATCGCAAATTATTTTTTGATTTTATAAAGTATGGTCTCGCAGTAGTTTTCCCTCAACATCCAGGTGCTATTGTAAGAGGTACTCCAACTGCTCATAGTGCCCCCCCACTGGCTGCCGAAATAATGAGTGATGAAAAATTTGTGTGGCCTTATGCTAAAGGAAGAGCAAGAGGCCAAAGTATAATACCCCTGTATCCAAGCGTAAATCAAGCCATTGTTTTAGATTCCAACCTATATGAAATACTGGCTTTAATGGATGCTGTACGTGCAGGTAGAGCACGCGAAAAAAATATAGCATTAGAATTCTTAGAGCAGCGTATATGTTGAAGAATACATTAATTAATAGAGCCGCCACAGTAAAAATAGCTGAAGCTTTAGGAGATTTGAATAAAGAAGTAGTTTACGTAGGCGGCGCGATGGTAAGCCTCTATATAGATGACCCTGCCGCCGAAGATATCAGGCCTACCAAAGATATTGACCTCACTTTTCAACTAGCCACCTTTGCCAAACTCGAACAACTTAGGGAAACATTAATAAGCAAGGGCTTTACTCAAAATGCTGAAGACACAGTGAATTGTAGGTTCAGATATGAAGACGTAAAAGTAGATGTAATGTCCACAAAAAATATTGGATGGGCGCCATCCAACCCATGGTTCGCCAAGGGCTTTGAAAAAGCTATTTCTATAACCCTGGATGATGTAACTATAAAAGTGCTCCCTCTTCCCTATTTTTTAGCAACGAAAATGGAAGCTTTTCTCGACCGTGGCATAAAAGATATTTATGCCAGCCACGACCTGGAAGATATAACCTATTTATTCAATTATACCAGTGATATAGACAGGCAAATCCTAAAGGCCAACAATGAGGTAAAGGAATATTTAATGGAAAAAATAAAGTTCTTACAAAGCAATCGTAAAATTTCTGCTGCCATTCATGGTAGCTTGTATTACAGCGAGGCAGATGAGCGCATGGAAATCATACAACAACGTATGCGGAATATAATTGAAGGCTAATGGAAATTACATGGAATTCACCATGCTTATAAATAAAACTCAATTACGAGCATTACCTAATATTCACAGCGATATTGAAAAGTATATTAAATATCAGGTAAGGTAAGCTCAACTCGGGTTTTAAAACTAAGAATGCTCCCTCCCTTCAAAAAAATATAAAGTATAAAAGGTCTAACCCATCCCATTAACAAAGGTTTCAATAAAACCTTTGATCTTATCTATAATTCTTTCTGAAGAAGTCTTTCGTTCTCTAAGACCGGGTTTTTTATTCATTGTATCAATTACTTCATCTCTTAAGGGTTTCTTTTCAGTAAAAAGATAATTGGCTATGACCCTGTTTAATTTTGCCTGGTCTAAGTTCTCTTCCTTGCTGATGCCTTCTAATGCCTTTTGTTTTTCAGTGGTCCAGAAAGATTCAAACTCTTCAGGAATATTCTCACGATCTCTTATAAGGGGTAAGTTTTCGGCAATAAACCTTTCGATCAATTCCTTTTTACTTCTCAATTGGGTTTCAGAAGCCATCAAATCTGAAATCTGTTTTTTCTTTTTAGCGTGATCAGCAGGACCGGAATCCTTTAGATCTGCCAACAATGTGAGTATATAAACTACATTGACCTCATCCCTGTGAATAAGCTCCACTTCGAAATCTATATCATCAAGTATCGAAACTTTCTCGTTGCTTTTATGGTTTCGAACCTTATCTCTTATATCTAAATATTTACTCTTATAATCCTCAAATGTTTGTTCATCAATATCGAGGTCACTAAAATCAAATTCAGTAAAGGTGGTTAGTACATTTTTGATACGGAGCAATTCACGGAAAGCTGTAACAAATTCTAATTCCTCGTTTTCTGAAGGTAGTTCATTCACACCTTGAACCGTGGGAGCAATCTCTAATAATTTCCTAACGGACTCATCAAATTTAGTGATGTAATTCTCATAAGGTTGCAGAATAATATCTTCTATAGCATCCTTATTAGAAAATAATGTGATGGCTTCATCAGTTGCTTTTTTTAGATTCCGGAAAGATACGACGTTACCCTGCGATTTGAGTTCGTTAAGGATCCTATTTGTTCTTGAATAGGCCTGAATTAAACCGTGAAAACGTAAATTCTTATCTACGTAAATAGTATTAAGTGTCTTACTATCAAATCCGGTAAGGAACATATTCACTACAAGCAAAACATCCAGTTGTTTGTTTTTTACCTGTTTCCCAATATCTTTATAATACGAATAAAAGTCACTTGTCGAATAGTTTCGCTGAAACATTTCGTTATAATCCTGTATGAAATCATCCAAATATTCCCTGCTATGTTTACTATCATATTCGGAATTTTCCTCAGCAGCTATTGGTAGTGCCCTCGGATCTGTTTCTATCATTCCAGTCGCTTCAGAATCTTCCTCATTAGTCTGGTAAGAAAAAATAGTTCCAATTTTCAGGTCATGTTCTCCATTTAGCTTTTTCTGGTTAAAGAGCTTATAATATTTAATTAAGGTATCCACATTGGCAACGCAAAATATTGAGGTGAATCGCTTCCCATGCGTTTTGCGAGAATGATTATTTATGATATAATCTACAATACCCTCCAACCTCTTAGGTGCCTCCATTACCTCGGCCTTATCTATAGACTCTACATCAATATCTACCACTTCATTTTTCTTTCTGAAAGTGCTTATATATTCAATTGAGAATTTTAAAACATTTCCATCCCGAATAGCATCGGTAATAACATATTTATGCAGGCATTTTTCAAATAAATCTTTCGTTGTACGCTTTCCCAGTTCATTTCTATTTGCATTATCAGCAAAAATTGGTGTTCCGGTAAAACCGAACATTTGTACATCTTCAAAATAGTTTTTTATTCTATTATGCGTATCTCCAAACTGACTACGATGACATTCGTCAAAAATGAATACCATTCGTTCATTTTTGAACCTTTCCATCTTTTTTCTGTAATACTGTTTATGAATGGAAGTATTCAGTTTCTGAATAGTTGTAACTATGATTTTCGTATCATCATTGAATTGACTAACCAAAGATTTAGTATCATTAGTGCCGTCAATACTGCCGCTACTAAAATGATTGAATTCTTTGATGGTCTGGTAATCCAAATCTTTTCGATCTACTACAAAAACTACTTTCTTAACCTCTGGGAGATTTGTTAAGATCTGGCTGGTTTTAAAGGAGGTTAGGGTTTTCCCGGATCCGGTAGTATGCCATATATAACCATTTTTCCTACTGGTCTTCACTCTTTCAACAATAGCCTCAACAGCATAATATTGATAAGGCCTTAGAGCCATTAGTATCTTTTGGCTTTCATTCAACACTATATATTTTGTGATCATCTTAGAGAGATGACATGGCTCCAGGAAAACATCAGCGAAGTCGCTTAGCTGTGTGATCTTTTTGTTTTCCTTATCTGCCCAAAAGAAAGTTTGTTTAAAGTTTCTCGCCTTTATAGGGTTATTTGCATAATATTTTGAATTCACTCCATTGCTTATTACAAAAAGCTGAATGTACTGGAACAATCCCTTCCCTGCTTGAAAACTATGTCTTTGGTAACGGTTAGTTTGGTTAAAAGCTTCTTTCATTTCCAAACCCCGTCTTTTTAACTCAATCTGACAAAGTGGAAGTCCATTTATGAGGATGGTGACATCATAACGGTTTTTATATTTACCCTCCATTTTAATCTGGTTGGTAACCTGATATTCATTCTTGCACCACTGAACCTGGTTTATGAGTTCTAGGTAACCGGTCTCACCGTTATCCTTAGTAAAATCTACCTTGTCACGAAGTATCTTCGCTCTTTCAAAGATATTCCCTTTACTTATTTTATTCAATACCTGTTGAAATTCCAGCAGAGAAAGCCTGGTATTATTATGTTTTTCTAACTGGAGTTTCAGGTTCTCTAAAAGGTCTTCTTCTGTTTTTAACTGAATAGATTTATATCCCAATCCAATCAATTGAGAAATAAGGTTACCTTCTAGAACCTGTTCTGGTTCAGTAGTCATTATTAGATGTATTCAAATTTGATAGTGGTAAGGTATAATTAATTTTAGAAATAGATTTTGAAAAACATATCAATCATTTTAATGATCGGAACATTTGATTAATTGCTTTTTTCTTCTGTTCTGTATTGGGATGAACATACAAATTCAAGGTAGTGCTTATGTTAGAATGTCCTAAAAGTACACTCACAGTCTTATAATCGCAATTACTTTCTATACATCTGGTTGCGAAACTATGTCTTAAACCATGAAATTTTAAATGCGGGATTCCCAAATCCTTCATTAAGTTCTTATAATAGTTTCTGTATGTTCTAGGCTCAGTGGGTTTAGACTCATTAGTTAGTACAAAAAATGAACTATTGACTACTTTCTTCATCGGTTTTAGAATTCTTAATAAATCACTACTTAAAGGAATTTCTCGAATTGAATTCTTAGTCTTAGGACTATCAATAATTAATTCGGTTTTACGAACACCATTTTCAATAGAATAGATACGTTGAATTGTTTTATTAATGCTTACCATTCCATTAATTACGTCTATATCTTCCCACCGCAAAGCGCAAACCTCACCAATTCGTAAACCAGTGCTTAAACATAAATATACTCCCAAGTTTCGAAAGGTAAAATGATCCTTTATATGATTCATAATTTTTTTTTGATCTGCCCGACTTAGTACTTCAAGCTGCTGATTATCCCTTACAGTAGGAAATTGTATATCGAAAGGTTCATAGTTCAAATACCCCTTCTTTGAACCGAATTTGAGTATCATTTTTAGAACGATTAGAATGTCTTTAATAGATTTTTGGCTAAGTCCTTCTTTTAATTTTTGAAATACAAATTCCTGTACCTCAGCTTCCGTAATCTGCCGATTTTCTCCAAAAACCGGTATAAGATGATTTTCTGTTAAGAGTAAATAAGCAGAGATAGTAGACTTTTTTACAAGTTGCTTTTTCTCTTGCTGCCAGCATTTACTGATTTCTAAAAATGTTTTTTGATTGGTCATTTCTTGATTTTATGTTAAAACTTCAAATCTAAAACATGACTATTTAACCTTTGGGAAAATAATTCGAGAAAGTTCCAAATTTGAGATTTCCAGAGTATGAGGATGACTGGCAGGAGAAAAAAGTTATCGATATAGCTCCTTTACAAAGGGGTTTCGATTTACCAACAAAAAAAGTAGAGAAGGGAAAATATCCCGTGGTTTATTCAAATGGTATTTTAAGGCACCATAAAAAATCAAAAGTAAAAGCACCTGGAATCGTAACCGGACGTTCGGGTACTATTGGAAAGGTCACATACGTGGAAAGGGATTATTGGCCACATAATACATCTCTCTGGGTAACAGACTTCAAAAATAATTATCCTAAATTTATTTACTTTTTCTATTTGAACCTTCACTTGGAGCGATACAACGCAGGCTCAACTGTTCCCACATTAAATAGGAATGATGTCCACTCATTAAAAAAAAGAATTCCAAAATTTATAGAACAACAAAAAATCTCTTCTTTTCTCACAGCTATAGAGAAACGTATTGAAACCCAAAACAAAATAATTAAGGACTTAACCGTATTAAAAAATTCATTAAGCAAGAAGTTATATAAACAAAAAATGAAATTTCCTGAATTTAAAAACGACTGGAAATTTTTTAAACTGGGAGAAATGGGAAAATTTTTCTCGGGAGGAACTCCTCTAACATCGAAGAAAAATTACTATGAAGGGAATATTCCCTTCATAAAATCTGGAGAAATTAATGCCGAGAAAACGGAACAATTTATTTCTAATGAAGGATTGAAAAATTCTTCAGCAAAAATGGTGGAACCTGGAGATTTAATTTTTGCCTTATATGGAGCTACTAGTGGAGAAGTGGGAATTTCCAAGTTTAAAGGAGCTATAAACCAAGCCATTCTTTGCATTAAGACAAATATAGATAATGGTTTCTTACTTTACTATCTACGAACGAATAAGAATCGGATTCTAAAAACCTACCTGCAAGGAGGTCAAGGAAACTTATCTGCTCAAATAATTAAATCATTGAAAGTTCCTGTTCCTAGTAAGGAAGAACAGCAAAAAACCGCCTCTTTATTATCTTCTCTTGACAGAAAAATTGAACTCGAAAATAAAATCTTGGAACAATATATTTTACAAAAAAAATATTTTCTACAGCACCTATTTATATAAACATGTTTTGAAGCAAGTATTGCTTTTGTTTCTTGTACTGTTGTAATAAGTATTTTTCTGATTTAATTTTTTCATCGAAAGAAGAAAGAAATTTTAAAATTTTAGTTTGTTCGGCCAAACATGGAGTTTTTATTTTTATCTTTTCAATTGTACTCTTTGATAAACTTGGTACACCCGTAGCTTCATTGTATTTTTTCCAATTTATTTGAAGGAAAAGATAATAAATGAATTTAGGAAATACTTGTTTAAATGAATGGGTATAAAACAGAGTGTCAACAGTCCAGAATTTACCTTTCAAGAAAACAGGTTTGTCAATAGTACCTTTTCGTCCAATACCTACACTTTCTCCCTCATATAAAAATCCCTCAACTGAAGTCATAAAACCTCCTGTACCAAATACAGGGATATTACCTTCCTTTAAATGTTTATAATCCCTGCCGCTACCGATTTCCAAAACATCCTCCAGTTTTACTTTTTTCCAATCATTGCATCTATTCCCATCAACATTATGAAAGCGTAGCTTTTGGCTAAAAATCTTTTTTCCTAGACCTTTCATTAAGGATTCTAAATTTTCAATTATTTTGATTTGGGCTTTTATCCTTTTCTCAATTAAATTCAAAAATGAGCCTATCTTATATTGTTCATTTATTGTAGGCAAAGCAATATTTAATTTGGAGAGCTGTTTTGCATATAAATGAACAACAGAAGAACCTTGTGCAATTCTACCTATATTATTCTTTTTTTTATTATTTAAGTAATACGCCAAAAAATTTCCATAACTATTTGTTTTTATAATATTTAGGTCTCCTCCTAGCGCGACACCCGATTTTTGGACACAAGAAGCTTTTGCAATTTCAATAGAAGACTCACCGGAGGAAGGAATGATTATATCATTTTCCTCGCTAAGTATTAAATTATCTGGATTCAAATTAGTAGTCGAAATAACATCTTCAATTACCTCATCATAATATGTATAAAGTTCACCATACCGAATACAATCTGTTTTACCCTCTATAGAAATATCATTTTTTGAGATTCCTTTACCTTTTTTAAATACAGCTATATCACCCAAACGTGTTCTCACCCATTCCTCCTTAAACTCAGGAAATCTCAAATTTGGAACATTATTGTTTTTTTTACCTTCTTCCTTCATAGTAGACATTAAAATTCTGGTTTTTTTAGATTAAGGATTTTTACTACTAAAAATTTATACCTAGTTCCTGAAAATACCCCTCAATCTCCTTATCCAATTCTGTTCTCTGAGCTTCCAGACTTTTTATTTCCTTCATTACAGCATTAATATCTACAGGTTCTTCTTCCTCAAATGTGTCAACATAACGAGGAATATTTAAATTGAAATCATTTTCTTGTATTTCTTCCAGAGGAGCTACATAGCTAAATTTATCTATAGTTTGGCGTTTTCGATAAGTATCGACTATTTTCTCTATATGGGTTTCAGTAAGTTTATTTTTATTCCCATCTTTTTCATAGCTCTCGGATGCATCGATAAATAAAATGTTATCATCATTAACTCGACACTTACTAATAACCAAAATACAAGTAGGAATACTGGTTCCGTAAAATATATTAGCTGGCAAACCGATAACTGCATCAAGGTAATTCAGTTTTTCAATCAGATATTTCCTAATTGTTCCTTCAGCAGATCCTCTGAAAAGTACACCATGAGGTAGAACACAGGCTATAGTTCCATTTTCCGAAAGTTGATAGATCATATGCTGCACGAATGCAAAGTCAGCCTTACTACTTGGCGCTAACTTGCCATACTGGCTAAAACGTTCATCATTTTCAAATAAAGGATTTTTCTTTCCGGGCCATTTTGCAGAAAAGGGAGGATTAGCTACAATGGCTTCAAATCGTTCGTTTAAGTGTTGTGGATCTCTCAATGTATCTTCTTGCTGTAAATCGAAATGACGATAATGAACATCATGAAGAATCATATTCATTCGGGCTAAATTATAAGTAGTCCGATTAAGTTCCTGTCCATAGAAATCATCTACCTTAACTTCCTTCGCTACCCGTAATAATAATGACCCTGATCCGCATGTAGGATCATATACACTTTTCAATCTTTTTTTATCACTAGTAACAAGCTTCGCAAGTATTTTCGAAACCTGCTGCGGAGTGTAAAATTCACCAGCCTTTTTACCCGCTCCACTGGCGAATTGCCCGATTAAATATTCATAGGCATTACCAAGAATATCACTATCTGCATCTTCAAGATTAAAATCGATTTCATCCAGATGCCCCAGCACTTTTGCAATTAGATTATTCCTTGCCTCAACAGAACGACCTAATTTAGTGCTACTAAGATCTAGATCTTCGAATAGCTTATTAAAATCTTCTTCACTTTCAGTTCCCATCGTACTCTGTTCTATATTGTTGAGAATACTTTGAAGATCTTCGAGAATAAAGTTATCCTGAACTTCTTTATCAGCATTCCCTTTGGTGGCTATTGCAGTGAATAATTCCTCTGGACGTAGAAAATAACCTAATTTGAGAACAGATTCTTCCTTAATAAAATCCAAATCCTCCTCACTCGTGATAAGTGTATATTCCTTTATACGCTCGGTTTCCAGCAATTTATTCGCGTATATATGCTGTTTCTCTGACAGGTACTTATAAAAAATAAAACCTAGAATATAATCTCTAAATTCATCGGCATCCATCTTCCCTCTTAATTCATTAGCAATATTCCACAGCTGTGTTTCGAGAAGTTTTTTTTGATCTTCAGACATTTAATTGATTTAAAGTGTAACGGTAGGATCCTGACCAAATATAGCAATATCTTTAAAAAACATTGATTAGATATTTACAGATAGCTTTGCGCTACCAATAGCTTACAATTTTGTGCTTAATACCAATATCATATTTTTTGTTGGGAAATAAATAAAATCCGAAATTCTATTATGAAAATGAGCGGTGATTTTCTCTTCTATATTGCGAAGGTGTCTGCCCAAATTGTTTACGGAAATTCTTAGAAAAATGAGAATGATCCTTAAAACCGCATTTTTGAGCAATGATAGAAACCGGCATTTCTGTAGTTCTAATCAAAAGGGCTCCCTTTTCGAGCCTTTTTTCCATATGAAAGCGATGAATGGTAGTACCATACATTTTTTTGAAACCTTCTTTCAATTTGGTTTTGTTGGTTCGATGAATTAAACCTAATTCTTTGAGCGAAGGTAGATCGGTATGAAGATTCCTAAGTACATAGAGGCGTACCTTCCTGAGTAGCATTTTAGTGGCAGCACTTTCCTTCTTTTCTGATTTTGATTCTGGATATGACGTGATTAATTTTTTCTCAGAATCGTTCTCTTTCACAAAGCGAAAAGCAGTAATAGCATACGAACCGGTAGCGTCTATCCCAGACATCCTCTGAATAATGCAAGGGCATCTATATAGTGTAAGATCTTCAGTTATAAAATCGACAGGAATAAATCGCTGATATAATCCTCCTTTATCGGAATTGAGTTCATCCATTATAACCGTTATTGAATTCTTCGAAAGGATCTTAGAAACCGGCTTATCATATTTTTCCTGTTCCCATTTCAAAATGTTAGGGGTTAGGTTGGTATAGGATGTTACATTGAACTTGTCATCCAGGAATATAGTAAAAAGTATTTCCGGTTGTTCAGCTTCTTTATGTGCTTCAAAACAGAAATTATATATTTCTTCAGACATCATATTCAATAGAACTCCCAAGGTATCGATAGGATCTCTCCGACCTGATGATTCCTGACGAAACATAAAATTCCCACAGGCAATTTCAATAATTTGCTGATACAACGAATTTAATCTCATTTTCTCGTCGTTGATATTCGACTCTTCCATAATTGTTGAATTAATGATTCTACTTATAATCTTCTAAGAATAACAGTGCCATCCTCTTATCTGTAAACACACGGGTAGGATAATCGGGACTGGCTGTTCTTATGAATAGCTGGCTGATTGCCAAGGCATGCTCATCCTCAACAAGTAAGGCAAGTGCTTTTGTCATATAAGCTCCTTCTATTGCAAGGTAATCCCTTGCCTCCTTTTCAGCATTGGTAACTGCCCGTAGATCGCAAAAGATGGGATAGGAATCTTCATTCTGCAGCTGTAAACGTTGACTGACTATCTCTTTGGCCATACTCCTATTGATCTCATAAATTTCTTTATAGACAAAGTACAGGATCCCATCTGAGATCCACATTTTTGCATAGGTACCATCCACAACCATTCCCGTAAAGTTTTGGATATCACTAATATATACAAATAAAATTATACCAACCTATCAGAACAGTTCAATAGGTGCTAAATATCATTCGATAAAGTTATTTCCATAGCATTTATAGCCATTTGAACGAAAAGCCATAAAACTGTTCTGAAAAGACTTTTAGCAATAACGGTTAGATTTATAATAGATAATTGTCATAGCTTGAATAGAAATTTTAAAGACAAATTTATGGCAAAGATCAAGCATAATAATTTTCTGGATACGGTGGATGAAGTCATTACCAATGCGACTAAAGCAGGGGTTCTTCATTTGCATGCAGAAGATTCAGAACTAAATGGTCGGAAGATCATAGTTAACGGGATCAACTCCTGTCATTTTGGGACCACCGGTTATTTAGGTTTGGAACAAGATGAACGTCTTAAGAAGGCGGCCATTGAAGCCATAACGAAATATGGAACTCAGTTTCCTCTTTCCAAAACCTATATCTCCCATCCATTATATGCCCGGCTCGAAAAAAAATTGGAGAAAATTTATAATAATCTAATTCTCATTACCAAAAATAGCACCTTAGGTCATATAGCTGTCATTCCTACTGCGGTGGAAGATAATGATGCCGTTATCCTGGATCACCAGGTGCATTGGAGTGTTCAGAACGCGGCCCAGTTATTAAAGATCAGGGGAATTCCAGTAAACTTGATCCGTCATAATTCTCTTGAAATGCTGGAAGACCGTATAAAAAAATTATCAGGTAAAGTTAGAAGAATATGGTATATGGCTGATGGGGTATATTCGATGTATGGAGACTATGCACCTGTCACTGATCTAATCTCTCTTTCTCAAAAATATCCTCAATTACATTTATATTTCGATGATGTACATGGAATGAGCTGGAAAGGACCTAACGGTAGTGGTTATATAATGAGTATGCTTGAAGAACTACCAGAGAATATATTATTGTTTGGAACCTTAAGCAAAACTTTTGGTGCCTCGGGAGCTGTGTTAGTCTGTCCGGATAAGAAGCTATATCGAAAAATAAAAAATTTTGGGGGGCCTCTCACCTTTTCCGCTCAACTGGAACCCAGTGCGGTAGCAGCAGCTATAGCTTCGGCAAACATTCATCTATCTCAAGAAATATACGATCTTCAAGATACGTTACATGAACGAATAAATTATTTTAATTTCCTACTACAAAAAACCAGCCTGCCCTTAATAGAAAATAATGACTCCCCGGTCTTTTATATCGGTACTGGTTTACCAGCCACCGGGTATGCTTTTGTAAAAAAGCTCATGAATGAAGGTTTCTTTGTGAACCTGGGATTGTTCCCTGCTGTACCTGTTAAAAACACTGGTGTAAGGATCACTGTATCCCGCCATAATGAATTAGAAGATATCAAAGGCCTGGTGGAAGCCATGGAATATCATTTCCCGAAAGCACTTGAAGAAACAGACAATTCTTTGGGACGTATCGGTAAAGCCTTCAATATTGAAATAAACAGCCGCAATGAAAAGGCCAAATCCACAGAAGAGCTATCGCTAACCTATACTGAGACTATTCAGGAGATTGAAGAAAGCTCCTGGAATCAATTAATGGGACATCACACTATCCTTAATTGGAAAGGACTTGAATTTCTGGAAAACTCATTCCGCAACCACGAAAGTAAAGAGCATCGCTGGAGCTTTCATTATTTTATTATAACAGATCAGCAGGGCAATCCTATCCTCGCAACTTTTATGACATGTGCCTTATGGAAGAATGATATGCTATCCCCTAGTTCCGTCTCAAAAACGATAGAAGAAAAAAGAAAATCTAATCCTTACGAACTAACTTCTCGCGTATTATCCATGGGGAGTTTATTTACTGAAGGCGTTCATTGGTATTTGGATGAAGATCATCCTTTAGCTACCCAGGCCATTAAAAAATTATTATTAGAGATCGAGATCTTAAGTGCAAGACTTGATTCTAAAATGACTGTCCTAAGAGATTTTAAAAAGGAGCCATGGTTGAGTGATCTTTTTCATCAGGAAGGTTTCATACCTATTGAAATGCCCGATTCATGTATAATAGATGATCTAAGCTGGAATAATGAAAAGGAATTTGAAGAACGTCTCAGTTCAAGATCCAGAAAGCATTTTCGAAAAGAGGTTTTGCCTTTTGAAGATAAGTTTGAAATTTCTATTCACACTGCTCCCACTCCCGAACAAATTCAACATTACTATCAATTATATAAAAATGTAAAAGCTAATAATCTGGGCCTTAACACATTTACTTATCCCGAATCACTATTTAAAAATATGGTTTCTCATACCAGCTGGGAATTTATTGAATTAAAACTAAAGGATCTCAATAAGGTAGTTGGTATAATGTTCTGTTATAAGAACGATCGGGGAATATATGTTCCAAGCCTGGTTGGTATGGACTATGACTATGCTCGCGAATTTCAGGTCTACCGTCAGTTGTTGTATCAAACCATAAAAAGAGCCAGGGATTTAAACATGAAAAGGATCGATTTAGGGTTCAGTGCCTCATTTGAGAAAAGAAAATTTGGAGCGAAGATCATTGGCAAACATGCCTTTATTCAATCCGATGATAATTATTTATTAGAGCAGTTAGATATGATGAGAAATGAGTAGTGAAAACATTCATTTTAATCACTAATTAATCATACATCCGATTTGAAAATTCCATTACCCCATTACTTTTTAATGGTCCAAGGTACTAACAAGATGTTTGACGAAATAATCCGAGAATTTCATAATGAACTAAATTCCAGCGTGGTCTCTATCCCTCAGCCTTTGAAAAAGGCGGATAAGGGTATAGATATATCTAATTGTACCCTTTCGAAATTAAAAGAAATTGTAGAAAAGGAGGATTTTGAAAATACACCTGAAGAGATTGAATTCTTCAAAAAAATAAAACCGTGCCCCATGAGCTATCTGATCTATTTCTCTGAAGTCAGATCATGCGAGATCCGTAAACCTAAAGCTGGAAAGAATTTTCAGTATAACTTCTTCGAGAAAGAACTTCAGAAGATCAATAAGTTTTTCTATAAGAATAATGATTTCGTTCAGTATATGGAACAGGGTCATGAATACCTGGATCATCAACTCTTTACCAGGCATCATCGTAAAAATTATCCCTTTATTCCGATGATCAATTATTATCAGTATCCTGAATTTTCCAGTTCACATGATATGCTTTGGTCTAAAATCCAGGCGATGTATCGTCTTATCCACTACATACGTGAAGCAATGGAGACCTTAAAACCCGGTTCTCAGGAAGCTATGCTGGATAAAAAGCACAAGGTAATGCTATGGTCGGGGTCTAAAACCTCTTTGGTAGAGCTTATATATGCATTGTGTGCGAATGGAGACCTAAATCATGGCGTAGTGGATATAAGCACTGTTACCGCTTCATTTGAAGATTTCTTCAATATCAAACTGGATAATATCTATAAAACCTACTCAGAAATAAAGGCTCGTAAAGGTCCCCGGGCAAAATACCTACAAAACTTAATTATTCGTCTGGAAACTAAAATGAACCAGGATGATGAAAAATAGATTTTCGTAGTTACGAAGAGGTACGAAAAACAAAATTCACTCAGATAATAAGTCTCTTGGAAAAAGGGTCGGTTGTTTCTTCCCTTCCATATAGCTATAAAAGCTACCAAATAAAATCATTCTGAATTAAAATGTTAAAATTTATCGTAACTACGAAAGGCATGGTGAAAGAAAACGTGCAATTAACTTCAATTTAGTAGAACGAAAGTCAAACTCTGTTAGGGGCTATCAATTTTAAAAAGTATAACCAATTGGTGGCTCCATTCTTTTAAAACGTTCTATTATGCCAACAAACATTATCACCACCGATGATCTTCGGGAATTCAAAATGGAATTGCTTGAAGAATTTAAAAAGATGCTCAACCAACAATCTTCTGGCACTCTTAAACGCTACCTAAAATCTGCAGAAGTAATGGATCTGTTGCAGATCAGTCCGGGTACTCTTCAAAATCTACGGGTAAACGGAACTCTACCCTTTTCTAAGATTGGAGGGATAATTTATTATGATGTCCACGAGATTCAAAAGCTGATGGAAGAAAATCGAGTTTTTCATTTTGATCTTTAAGCAATGAATTACATCCGACAGTTAAATGCAGCTTTTGAGAAATTCTATTTCGATGAACGATTAAATCCTACCCATATCAGCCTATATATGGCACTATTTCATGAATGGAATAGCAGTCGTTTCGCTGATGAATTCTTTGTGAATCGTAGGGATTTGATGCGAGTAGCCAAAATAGGTTCAAAATCAACTTATCACAGATGCGTTACAGATCTGGACAATTGGGGATATCTAGGATATTTTCCATCTAACAATCCATTTAAAGGAAGTAAAATTAAGATGATCGTTATCGATACGGATAAGGGACAAGATGACCAAGATTACGATCCCAAATTAGAACATCTCGCAGAACACTACTGTCCCACAAGGAGACCGGTTTTGAGACAGCACCATCCCAATAATGGACAAGTACAGAACCTTAAGCGTCCCATGAGTGGACAAGCATTGGTATCTACTATAAACAATAACAAACAATTAAAACATAAAAAACATCCAAACAATCAGGAGGATGTATTGAATTTTTTTAAAAATAAAAGTTTCAATTCGGATCATGCCAGGGAGTTCTTTGAATATTATCAGGATCGCAATTGGGAAACAAGCGATGGAATGGCCGTCAGGGACTGGCGTGCACTGGCAATTTACTGGATGGATAACATTGAGCTAATGAATATAAAAAAGCAAGTAAAAAAGAATGATGGGTCCCAAATCCAGGACAACCTTCGAACCACTAAAAAGAAAAACTATGGACAACCCTTGTAAAATAGTAGAAGGAGGCATAGAATATTCCCTAGGTAATTATGATGGAAGTTACGTTCAGTATGATTTTTCCAAGATCCTGATCTATCTCAACTGTAAGGGCAAGCTTCTATTTGGAAAGCGATTCAAAATCTATAAGGAAGATAAAGTAATCCTTCTAAAACTCTGTTCTTATTTCACCCGGGATGAGATTAATTGCAAAAAATATGGGCTTGATATCAATAAAGGGATTCTATTATCCGGACCGGTTGGATGCGGGAAAACATCGCTAATGAAGCTCTTACGGCATGTCGTTCCTCAACAACGGCCTTACGAGATGATACCCAGCCGGAATGTCTCCTTTAGTTTCAATCATCTCGGCTATAAGACCATTGAAGATTACGGCAACACAAAATTCTTCTGTTTTGATGACCTGGGGGTGGAACCTCCAGGGAGGTTTTATGGCAAAGATCTGAATGTTATGGGAGAGGTACTTTTGTCAAGGTATGAACTTTACCTGGATACCAAACATAGAATAAAAACTCATGCCACTACGAATTTAAATGCCGAAGAACTGGAAAGTAGATACGGTAACAGAGTTCGTAGCCGAATGCGGGAACTTTTTAATCTTATTGCCTTTGACGAAACTGCGAAGGATAAACGGAAATAAAATGATAAGTTTTACCTCTTTAACTCACCAATCTGACGTTTTTTAATGATCTAGCCTTCTCCTCATTTTCACTTATCAACAGGTAGGAAGCTGAAAATCATATAATTAGACACCATTTAAAACTAATAAAGAACAAACAGAACTAAATAATATTTTATTCACAAAA
This sequence comes from Christiangramia flava JLT2011, assembly GCF_001951155.1. Classification (NCBI taxonomy): domain Bacteria; kingdom Pseudomonadati; phylum Bacteroidota; class Flavobacteriia; order Flavobacteriales; family Flavobacteriaceae; genus Christiangramia; species Christiangramia flava. Next base: position 3,425,727 of record NZ_CP016359.1, on the reverse strand, counting down.
TACTGATTTTCAGTATTTTAAAATGAAAAAGATGTAGTTTTCTCATAACGGAAATGAATAAAAATTTAAATCCATTCGTTATGAAAAAATCTATAATCCTAATTACTCTTTTCTCGCTATCCTCCACCTCTCTCTTTGCCCAGATAGGAGGTATTGAAAATTCGGTAAATGAGATTTCAGACACCATCAGAAACATTTTTCCAATCGTTTTAGGCGTCATCTTTTTAGTTGGCTTCTTATTTAACGTAGGGCATTTCTTTGGTGAGAATTCTGATCTAAAGAAAGGTGTCACTCGTGTCTTATTGTTTGTCCTTATTTCAGGAGTGGTGGTTGGCATCTTCACCTATTTAATCACCATGGTCATATAATTTCAAAGGAAAAAGGTCATGAAAAAATACGAACCCTATAAAAACATCAGAAAGCAAGCTGTAATTTTTGGCCTGACCCTACCACTTTTTGCGCTGTTCATGGTATCTATTATTGCCTCGCTACTGGTTGTCATATTCTCTTTCAGCCTGGGAGTCATTTTAGTCGCTTCTGTTTTCAATGTGAGCTTATATATCACGCTCCTTAGGATCAACAGGTTCCTGGAGGTTTTTCAAATGATCAGGGTTTTCCCGGTGATCCTCAGTAATAAAAAAAATTCAGACATCAATTATGAAAAAGATTAACCTCTCTTCTCACTGGCCCATAGCGGGTTGCAGGGACAACATCATCTTTGCAAATAATGGCAATGTACTAGGAGGTTACGAAGTAAGCCTTCCTGAGATATACTCACTATCTGAAAAGGATTTTGAAGATATTCATGCTACATGGTTTCAGGCAATCAAATCACTGCCTGTTGCAACGGTAATTCACAAACAGGACATTTATTTTAAAAAAGAATTTACTGCAGAGCAGTTACCCAATAATACATTTCTGGAAAAAGCAACCCGGCAGCATTTCGAAGGTAGGGAATATATGGAACACCGATGCCTGTTATATTTTGTTTTAACTAAAAACAAAGCCTTAAACAATGCCAAATATATAAACCCTTTTCGAAAGGTCTCAAGAAGTATTATAAATAAACTGGATGAAAGAGTTCAGGAATTTATGACCGCGGTAAACGATTCCGTTTCATTTTTAAATAATAGCAGAAAACTTTCCTTACAACCCTTAGATCCAAAGGACATTTCAGATTTGACCCATAATTATTTCAATGGGTTTAATTCAGGCTATGACACGGATGTCCTTTTGAATAAACAGCATCTTCATGCGGGCAGACATTATTTTGATGTCCTTGCCATCAACAGTGAACTATGTTTCGGTGAAAGTGTGAAGACGAGCAATACCAATGAAAAATTCACCTCTGACGATTTTATATTTCACCAGGGGTTTGTGGATGGCTTGGGGCTTACCTTAAAAGAAAACCATATCCTCAATCAGATCCTTTACCTGGATGATAAACACAAATGGCGGAAGCTACTGGATAAAAAGGTAGAAGAGCTAAGCAGGAGTTCCGGTTTTGGTTCTCAGAATAAGGTGGTTCTGGCTAAAATCCAGGAAATCCTTACTCAAATCAATTCCGATGACAATTCCAGGATCATACGCGGTCATTTCAATATCATATACTGGTCAGACCAGGCGAAGGATCTGGAAAGAATTGGATCGAAAATAAAAGCCGAACTTAAAGAGTTGGATATCCTTCCTTATTATCCACGGGGAGAAGAACGGAAAAATTATATACTAAACAGTTATTGCTGTTTTTCCTCGAATTTCTCCAATGAAGATCTCTACGTCACTGATCTAAAACACGCATTATGCCTCTTTATTAATAATACCAATTATAAATCTGACAGCACCGGGGTTATATTCAATGATCGGGAGCACAATCTGCCGATCCTGAAAGATGTCTGGGATGAACGTAAGAGGCGGATCAAAGCAAGGAACTTTACCATCTTCGCCCCTACCGGTGAAGGTAAATCCTTTTTGGCTAACAACATCCTTCGGCAGTATTTTGAAAGTGGCGTTCGCCTGGTCATCATTGATCTTGGAGGCTCCTATACGAAATTCGCCAGGCTCTATCCCGACAAGTATACCATACTACACTATGAGCATGGTAAGAATTTAGGGATCAATCCTTTTTATATCTCCAGTCCCCGGGATGTGGGGCCGGAACACCTGGAGGATCTATCTATGTTTCTTTTTGAACTTCTGGCATCCAATTTAAAAGTTACCAAAGCGCAGTCTGTATCCATAAAAAAGATCCTACGATATTACTACATCAGCGTCAAAGAGAATCATTCTTTAGATAGTTTCTACACCTTCATTGAGCAAAACCAGACAAATCTGCTTAAAAAACTTAAAATCCATCCCGACTACTTCAATGTCCTCAATTTTCTGCACGTGCTATCGGAGTATGTCGGCGATGGTCTATATAGCTTTTTGTTTGCCGCCAGCGGTGATCAGACTTACAGGATTGAAGATAAGCAACTGATTATTTTTGAACTTGACGAAGTAAAGGATAACAAAGAGATTCTTTCGGTAATGCTAAAGCTGATTAAGTCTGCTATTCAGCGTAGCATTTGGAAAAACCGTCAAGAAAAAGGAATTATATTATTTGATGAATTTGCCAAGCAATTAAAGTTTGAAAATGTACTGGAAAGTGTTGAATTCTATTACCAGGCGATCCGAAAACAGAATGGCGCCATTGGAATTATCTTACAGTCTATAAATCAACTTCCCGATAATGCTACATCAGCCAGTATCTTAGAGAATACTCAGGTGATCTATAGCCTGAACAACGAGAAAGGTTATCAGGCACTCGTAGATCGACTGCATCTTTCCAGTCATGATCATAAGCAGTTAAAATCTATTAAGAATAATCTTACGGGACCTCGCAAGTATACTGAGATGTTCATAAAAATAGGCCGGCAAAGTAACATTTTCCGTCTAGAAGTACCTCCTGAAGTGTATGCAGCATATCTCACCGATGGGGAGGAAAATACCCAGATCATGGCGCTATATGATCAACTCGGCAATATGGAGGAAGCTATCAAAACATTTATTCACCTTAAAAATCCAAAAAAATGAAAAGTAGAATATTTAATAAAAATAAAATGATGATCATGGTCATAACGATGGCTCTGCTTGCATCAGGCCCCATGTTAGCCCAGGGAATGCCTGTATATGACAACACGAATTTTATCAGTCTGGTCAAATCGCTGGTAGAATCTGCTAAACAAACTGCCAATCTGGTAAAGACGGTTAATTTTCTAAAAGCTCAGAAGGAGAATATTGAAAAGGTCAATGGTGTAATTAAGGATTTACAGGCTGTCAGGGAGATCGGCAGAAATAATCAGCGATTAATTAATGTTATGCAGAATGATCTTCGAGATATTCTGGATTCTCCCTATATCAAACCCGATGAAGTAACAAGGGTGACCGAATCTTTTAATACGGTGGTGGAGAATTCCCTGGCAACGATGGATTTTATCGATGAGATCTTATCCAGTGATCATTTGAAAATGACTGATGCAGAACGGGCCGAGGTTTTAAAGCAAAAGGAATTGGAAAGCCAGGAAATGGTGAACGATGTTCGATTAAAGACCAAACGGTATCAGCAGATCATCTCATTTCGAAAAATGCAGGATAAGATCAATAACCGGGAAACCAGCTTTTAATGACATCGGGCACCATCATATCAGCAATAGGGCTTGAATATATTGATACTGTATTCCAGACGATTCAGAGTAGTGAATTTTCTCAGTATACTATCGTAGGCATGAAAACCTTAGCTGTCCTTTTCTTTCTGGTCAACATCCTAAAGAAGTATAACGAGGGGATCGTGGAAAAAGATGGCTATACCTGGGGGCTGAGCCCGGCGGAGTTAGCAAAGAATTTTGCCGTGGTATTACTGGTAATATTCTCCACGCAAATCTTAGGATTCTTTGATGGGATCCTGGTGGCCATAGAAAACCAATATCGGGAAACCGCTCCTGCCCTCCTACCCTTGCAAATGCAAGAGATCCCGATAGAAGAAGATGTGTCAGCACTGGACGCTATGCGAAAAGCAATGGCCTTATTATATGAAGCATTGGTCACACCATTATATGGATTTAAAACCTTTGCATTTCTAATTAGCCTATTCTTATGGATAATAGATCTGTTCATTTATCCTCTTTTCCTTGCGGAGCGTTATTTTATCCTGGGAATCATGCAGGCATTCTTCCCATTGATACTTAGTCTTTCAGTATTCGAAAAGTTCCGTTCGATGGCCTATAGCTTTTTCAGAATATATGCGGGAGTATATATGCTTGTTCCCGCATTTTTCCTGGTCAATGTATTTATTAACGCGATCTACACGGAGATCAATACCAACTTCTGGCAAAACCTGTTTGGAACTGATTATGACAGTAATTTCTTTGCTCCGGTAGTAGAATTGGGTTCTATTGGGTTTATCGTGTTTCTAAAATTCAAGTTATACCGTCGAGCCATCTCCTTTACGTTGAGATTATTTACGAGTTAAAATGCCGATGGTTATAGAATCGATAAATCAGAGTCAGCAGATGTATAAACACTAAAACAATCATTATGAAAACACCATATAAAGATATTTACACCGTATTAAAACTTAATCGGTTTTTGGTTTTAGCAATCGTTATCAGCGCACAAATATTCAGTGCTTTTGCTCTGTGGGTTACATTCACAACTAATAGAAAAGCCTTGAATTCAGCTTTTGCGATCAATAATGACGGAAGTATTATTCCCTTAAAACTGGTTACACAAAAAGAGAATTTCAGGGTGGAAGCATTAGCACACCTAAGCTTATTCCATACCTATTTTTATGATATTGATGCTAACAGTTATGAGAAAAATCTTGAAAAGGCATTATGGCTGGGAAATGGTTCTGTAGCCGACTTATATCGACAGAAAAGGGCTGATGGGGTATATAATCGTCTGCTTCAGTATTCTCTGGTTCAAAAAGTACAAAGTATAGAGTCGGATATTGAAGAGATGGAGGATCATTACAGATTCCGAACAACGACCATTTTTGAAATCAATCGGGGCACTGTTGTCGACACCTATGAACTTATTTCCACAGGAAAACTTATAACAGTAGATCGGCATTTCCCTAATAATCCACATGGCCTTCTGATCACGGATTACTTTGAAAACAGCCTTAGAAAGATAATTCCGGAATCCTAAAAAATATCATCATGAAAATAGAAAAGAATAAAATTGTAGTAGTGAGTATCGTCGCTATCGTTGTCATCTTTTTGATCTCTTATACGATAATGATTATGAATGATGATCAGGACGCGCCCAAGCAATTAAATCATGCTCCCGTTCCGGAGCTTAGGGAGGAGCCACCATCCTATGATTCCAAGCTAGATGCTATCAATGACCTGAAAGAGGTAAGAGAGACAAATGTTCCCAGTATATATGATGAGAAATTAATGGATTCCTTGGGTTATTATGATCCGGAACTTCCTGAAAAAGAAAAAAAGCGGATCATAGATAGTATTTATTTCCTGGGAGAACGCAGGGCTTCAGAAGTACAGGCCATGGCTTCGCCTCCTACGACATCCCCTAGAAGGACACTCCCTCGTCCAGATACATCAGCAATCCGGGAAGAACGGAAAATTCAGACTAAGGAGATGGGACTGGAGCATCAACTATTTTTTGCCTCCAATCCTACATCAAACAAAAACACGATTTCCGGAAGTACTGATTCCGAAATACGGGTTGTTGTGGATGGCACCCAGGTAGTCAGGTCTAATTCCCGGATCCGGTTACGACTAGACCAGGATGCAACTATAGGTACCAGGAAGATCCCAAAGAATACCTCCATTTTTGGCTTTATAAGCTTTCAGCCTAACCGGGTGCTTATTGAAATTGAAAATATAAAACATCAACCTACCACTTTAAAAGCATATGATATACAGGATGGTAGTGAAGGTATTTATGTGGAAAATAATTTTCGCGAGGAAGCAACTACCGAGGTTCTGGATGATCTTTTGGGAGAGATCAATATACCCAGTGTTCCACAGGTCAGTGGCGTAGGAAAACTTCTAAAAACCAAAAATCGTAATGTAAAAGTTACGGTCTTAAATAACTATAAACTAATCCTAAAACCGGGTATATGAATTCCTGATTTTACTAAAATCCTTTGTTATGAAACCATATCTTCTAATTTCCGCGATCCTTTTAACTACCGCCCAACTTTATTCTCAAAAGATGGAACGTTTGGACACGATATTTGCCAATGAGTATAAAAACGTGGCCTTATTTTTTCCTCAGCCTATCAGCCAGGCTATTACCGGTGCGGACCATTTCGTGTTCACCCACAACAGAGAAAGACAGCAACATTTTGGCTTATTACAGGCCAAACCGGGTACAGAAAGTAATCTTCTAGTCATAGATGCTGGTGGGTCGGTCTACTCTTATATTCTGAAATATAAGAAGCAGCTTTCCAGATTAAATTATTTTGTGCGGAGTACAGAACGTATTGGCACTGAAAAACGCGATATATCCGTTACTGCTAAGGAAACAAAACTCCAAAAGAAAAAGCTAGAAAAGGATATTCACTATCTAAATTTTTGTTCCTATCTACTGGGTAAAAAAGAAAAGATTGGCAGGTTAAAGACAAAAAATCAGGGTATTCTGTTAAGTATTGAGAATATAGTTTTCAACCAAAATGAATTGTATTTTGTCATTCAGATTGAAAATGAATCCAGCCTGGATTATGATGTTAATTTTCTGAATTTATCCGTGAAAACCAGGCAAAAGGGAAAGAAAAAGTCGATGCAAACCATTATAAAAGAATCTATATTCAAGTATAAAACTCCGGTGAAGATTAAAGAAGGCCAAAGGGCAAGACTGGTCTATGTATTTCCTAAATTTTCCCTGAGCAATGACCGGCATGTCTTAGTGGAGCTGAACGAAGGAAAAGGAGAAAGGGATTTACTTTTAAAAGTCTCTCACCGGTTTATAAATAATCCTAACTGAAAAAATTTTAATGGTCAGAACGTAATTAAATTCACTAATCCTTATTGGATCGCCGCCACGAATTAACCAGCTGTTCAATATCATCTTTTATAAATTCCCAGTATTTTCCATGAAGACAGATGGGATCAAAATCATCATCAGCCTGGGAAAAATTGGTGAAGTTCTCAATGATAGTATTTCTCTCGTGCGTATAGGGGTATCGGTTCTTATGTAGGTCCAGCATATCGGAGTTGAAAAGTGCATGTAGATCCCAGAAATCCTTCTTTCTACCTCCTCGCTGGACCACATCTATTTTTATAGCTATGATCTCTTCCAGGGTAGCCATTCGTATCCCATCCTCTAATAAAGGTGGTTGAAGAAAGTGGTCCGTGTAAAAGACATCTAATTTTATAGTTTCATCCTGATCAGTTCCTATTATATAAGATTTCCCAAGCGCTGGTGGAGCGGTTAAATGGTCTATATATAGAAAGCTTAATTCCAGTTATGTAATTAATCCTTCAAAGTTGATGGTACCATAATCTGAGTTAGGCTCGGCTATGAAATGTTACAAGGTTTAGCAAGTACAAGCCAAACTAAAAATTCGCTAAAATTTTCAGAAGTAGTCGAACACAAGTAATTACTTTTAACGATTGTTAGGCAATGTTATTTTTTGTTTTTCAATATTTTCAACAGGTTCTTAGGATTTTGTCGGTTATCCCAAAATGCAGTGATTATAATTTCTTTATTATGCAATTTATAGAAAATGCTAAAATTTCCGAGAGAAGCGACTCTAGTGTCTTTAAAGTCAGTAATTTTAAAAATTAATGGTTGTTCAGCAATTTGTTTTGTCCTTTCCGAAACTAATTTTAGAAGTTTTTTAGAGTAGATATTAGATTTATTCCTATTTGCCCAATATTCTAATATTCCCACAAATTGAATGTCAGCTGTTCGAGTCCAAATTATATTGCGTTTAGCCATTCCAGATTTCTTTTGTCCATTGCTTCTTGAGAAATCAGTTTTCCATTTTTAATATCCTTTTCACTCATCTCCAGCATTATTTTTTGCTCTTGTGTCAATTCAATAATGTCCGATTCAGATGAACTTGATGTAATTAATTTATCAAGAGCGACTAAAAAATCTTTATTTCTAATTGATAGTATCTTATCAATCAATCCGTTTCGTATATTGTCTACTGTTGCCATTTTACTTGAATTTAAGGTCTAAATATCCGAAAAATTGCTCGTTTTCCCTAATGTTGTCCATCACTAAATAGATCGGTATCTACGAATTCGCGATGTTCGATCTATAAACTCAGGGCATCCCACCTACCATTCGGAATTCTTTGAATTCTTTGGCAGCCATTAATTTTATTAAGCTATCATGCAGTTTAATGTGGTAGTTAGTTAATAGTAGGAAATGAAGGTCGAGTTATTGTATCTAATACAGTCTTTACCTTTTTTTTACCATAAAACCGAAGGATCTCCTTTTTTTCAGTAAAGTTACCACGTTCAAAGATCCTTTTAATAACAGCTCTATATTGTTTTATCCAATCTATTCGATTGAAATCAGTATCCCAAAAAAGTGATTTTCTAAGTAAAGAGAGTTTAGGTGTTTTCAAATTAAGCTTTTCCTTTTCCTGAACGATATCATAATAGGTTCGTAGAATAGCGAGTGTTCCTTCCTTTAAATTAAGCTTATCCTCTATTTTTAGCGCTAAAGATGTATTTAGGTTTCTTTTACCCTTTATAATTGTATTTAAGGTTTGTGGATATTCATCAATACTCAGAGCGAATGGGTGTTGTTTTATAGAACGCTTCTCTAACTCTCTACCAAGAATAATCCCTGGATGGATTCCCTTGTATTTAAATAATCTATCCATCATCCAAATATAAAATTTTGTTTACATATTTTTTTAAATTTTAGTAGCAATTGCAACTCCTTATACATTTCCATTAAAAATGGATTGAGCTTCCTGGTGTATTCTCTCAAAATTAATTTCCAAATCTTTTTGAGAGAATGTCTGCGATTCTCCAGGATGCTTTCGTGGAATGGGTGGTAATTTAAACTGCACCTTTCTGTCTTTACCATCGGCATAGGTAATAAACTCGCCTTGCTTTAATCGAAAGAATACATCAGCTCTGATCTTTGGAATTTCATTTTCTCCCGTAATGACCCGGGTATCAAAATTAAGATTATGGCCCCTACTTACACTCCTCGTCTGATCTTTGATAATTTCAAAGAAACGTTCATAATATTTGGCGGTATCCGGATCGTTTACTTTACCGAAAAACTGGTAAGAAAGATTACTCAATATAGCTTTGCTTGCCTTGTCTCCATACATCATATCATTCTGTATCTTGTCCTGCATCACATATATGGTAGCGATGTCATAACTTCTTAAGGTGGCCGGAATACGGTACATGTTCAGCAGACGTATAGTCGGTGCTTCCTCCATCAAAAGGAAGGACGAATTAGAGTTACGTACACTCATTTGCTTGGTAATAGTATGTATAATAGCCGCAATAACAGCGGCGTATGAAGATTCAAATTTAGGATTGTTCACCACAGAGATCACGGCCGGATTTTCGGGATGATTAATATTAAGCGGTATGTCATCTGCAGACAAAGTCATAAAAATGCTTTGGGTACTAATCCTTTTTAAGGCGTTGGCCAGCGTACTCTTAACTCCGGCTGTTTGCCGTTCTGAATCTTTTCCACTAATAAAGGCATCGGCCATTGCCCTGGAAGTCCTGTTTGATTCCAAAAAGGCAATAAGGCTATCTGTATCCAGAAACTGGTAAATCGCTATTAAATGGGGCAATGTACAATATTGTGGATAGGATGTTTTCAATTTCCAGATCATCCCTCCTATTAAACCTTCTGCAGCATCATTAAAGAATTTTGTGGTTCCGCTTGTGCCTGATTCCTTTTGCTCTAATAGATTCTCAATGAGAACTCTGGAAATTTCATTGACGCTCTCTTCATTTTCCAGATAGCGGGGTGCAATCGGATTGACCCGGTGGATAATCTTATCAAAGGAGATGATCTTAAAAGGAATATCTGAATCCTTAAAAAGCGGATAAGCCATTTCGGTAAGTTCAAAATCCTTGTAATCATGAATCACCCCACAGAAATTGTACTGCTGAAAATGCTTTAGAAAACCATAGACCACACTTTCCGTTTTTCCACTACCGGCAGACCCGATAATCGACGCACCGCGTTTGATGTTAGCAATTTTAAAGTCTTTGCCACTGGTTTTAAAATTTACCTGGTACTTCCTGGCAACCTTACCCTTTATTTCAGTGGAATGACAAAAAACATAGAAAACCGTATTGATTAGTAATAAGGGGCAACCCACAAACAGTAGGCCTTCTATAATCAGCTGGGGATAAAAGTAGAAAAGAATAAACCCTATTAGCAAAAGGGAATTGATCAAAAATGCATATCTGGAAATACGGTATAAACCGTAGAAAAGCAGACTACAAAAAATGACGATTATGGTGGTATTTACAATGTTGAATTCTTCCATATCATTTATATTATTTCATTTAAATTCCGATAGAGCTTGATTTAACTGCTATATCCACTCCCCTTCTCAACCGGTTAAAAACTTTTAAAGCCAACTGGGCTTTATTGGTTGGGATGTTTGGCATCATGGGCATTCCGGTTCCTTTTAGCATTTTCATGGCAATTGCTTTTTCACTGGTTGGCAGTTTCATCAAATTTGAAAAATAACTTCTAGGGTTTTTAATGAACTCTTTCCTGGCAGTATAGGTTTCCACGAAGTTTCGTTGATATCCGAAGTTCTTATCGAATGTTTTTTCAGCTTTTCCAAAGAATTTATCACGATCAAAACCCCGTTTGACTGTTTTCCCATTTAATTCAACCTTCGATGCTCTGTATTTGCTACCGGGAGATAAGCTATACTTATTCGAAGCATCCTTACGGCTCACTATAATATGGATATGGCTTTGGTTCCCTTCTTTGGGCATTCCCTGTACAATTCGTTGCCCCGCTTGTTTATGGGGAGCTGCTTTTTCCTGTTTATTGATCTCCCGTTTCATCTGAGCAATATTCCCAGGTTGTTCTCCGCGCTCAACTTTTTGGATATCATTTTTTAGTTGAAGTATTTTGGTAGCAAAGGGCTGATTTTCCCGTACCTGTTTATCGGTGCCTTTAAAAAATCGTTGATGTTCAATTTTGGCGTAGTATTTTATATCATCAATATTGACCGGTCGGCCATTGAGTTCACGATTAAAAGAAGCCACATAATCTTTCATCACTTCGCGGGTATATTTTTTTAGATCTTCGCTGTTGTTTTTCAACCTGTTCAACTCGTATTTTGAAGGGCTTATCGTAATAGAATAAAACCTTGGTTCCGTTTTTTCCAGTTTAGCGGTATTGGCATCAATTTCCCGAACTACTTCCTCTGCTGAAATTTGATCATTATACTGATTGAAAAAGAACTCCTTATCCTGCGAATCCAATCCCTCATTTTCCTTTTCCAGATAGTCAACAAAGTCGGCAGATCCTTGAGAATAATTTCCCCCTAATTTTTGTGCTGTGATGGTGATATACATCTTTAATAATTTATAAGTCTTGTTGATTTCGTTCCTGATATTTGGGTTGCTTTTCTTCCGTATTTTTCTTCTCCAGAATCAGGGTTTGTTTTTTAGGTTCAGCTTCCTGAAACAAAGATTGCATCATGGCTACCGTTGGTTTGGTTTGTCCTTTCTCAATATCTTTTAAGATAGCGATGACTCCACTGATCCTTTTTTTGATCAGGTTTTCCAGGGTTTGCATTTTAGGGCCCATAGATTCCGTTGGAGAAATTCCATTATCCTCAAAAAACTCCAGCATCAACAGTAGGCTTATCGATTGAGATTTTGACATAGCACGGCTAAACCGTCTAAATTTTTTAGCCACAGAAGACTTGATCTTTAAAGTCTCAAATTGCTCTTTTTTATATTCTTCATCCATTTTTTAGTAAAAAACTGACTATTTTTAAGGGCTGCGGAAGGATTTTAGTAAAAAATGATTTCCGAATTCCCAGAATTTAAATAATTTAATTTTAAATAACTGATATTCAGTTATTTAAAATTGAGATGAAATATATAACGCGGCTTTGCCCGTTATCCTCTTGCTATTCCTTTTCGTCCCGCCAGGCGGGACAAAAATCTCATACAAACTAGACCAATGTCCATTTGCATTTTGAGGAATAAAATTCCATTATGTAAAAAATTATGATTGGTAAGGATATCAGCGAAAGTCAAAAATTGGGATACCTTACATAAAACTATGTGCTGAAGTTCAGCTAATTAAATATACCATATTTTTTTTCAAAAGGAAATTAATATGCTATAGAATAGCTAAAATTTTTTAGTTTTATTATTCATTTATTTCCATACTTAGAAATTAAAAAAGGAAGATTCAGGTAACAGCGAATTTTCCTTTTCTAAAATTTTAGACTACCGGTAACTAATAAAAATTTGAGGGGTAGAATAAAAAAATACCCCTAAAGTTTTTAGAGGTATTTTATAAGGGATTAAAAAATAGTTTACAGGATACCTTCATCCGCAAAGCTTACATAATCACCATCTGGTGTCAGTATTAAATGATCCAGGACTTTAATATCTAACAGTTCCGCTGCTTTGGTAATTTTTTCAGTCAGGCGTTTATCTGCTTCGCTCGGTTTCAAAGTTCCGGACGGATGATTATGTGCAAGGATTACAGAACAGGAAAGGCTTTTAAGAATAACCGCAAACAAGATGCGTAGATCTACCAAAGTACCTGTAATTCCACCGGTAGAAACTTCAAAAATACCTTTCACTTTATTTGCGTTATTAAGCAGCATTACTTTAAAAGTTTCCTGCAAGCCGATCTGGTCTTTGTTCCAGGTATTGTATAATAGTTCAGCAGCATTAACGGATGAACTTATTTTAGGCGCCTGAGAGATCTTAAAATTCCCCTGATATTTTATCGATATTTCATTAACTTTCGTTTTCATTTTAATCTGATTTAAGGTTAAAATTGAAAAAGAGGGCGTTACCGTGAGCAAGTACCCGCCCTCTATTAATTAACTACTGCTGGCTTTCTGTCTTAGCAGTTCCATTACCTAAAAGAAGAATTTCACTGGCTACCACTTCGGTGACATATCGCTTCTCTCCTTCTTTGGTCTCATAGGATCGAGTGGTCAATTTACCTTCAATGGCAATTTCTTTTCCAGTGCCCACATAATTCTCTACGATTTCAGCGGTTTTTCCCCATGTCACAACATTGTGCCATTGCGTATCCTGTACTTTTTCCCCTTTTGAATTTTTATAAAATTCATTGGTTGCAATTGAAAAGCTGGCTACTTTTTTACCACTTTCAAGATTTTTGATTTCCGGGGTTTGTCCCACATTTCCGATTAACTGAACTTTGTTTCTAAGCGTACTCATAATTAAAAGATTTAAAAATTAATAATTGATTTACTTATTATATCCGGGGCGTTTTCCTGTTTTTGATTTTTTTTACTTCGCTTCCGGGTATGTTGTTTTGAAATGATTTCATGAGATTTTTATTTGATTTACTTCCTATAGAGCCGTGTGCTGTTACCTTTTTTGATGCTGATACATTTTCAAGAGTTAGAATTAGGGAAGACTTATAAAAAGGAGTATGCGACTGGCTTATGCAGTCTGTACTAACTTCTAAATATTGGTATTTTGCATTACAAAAAAGGTAGGAACAGCAACGGCCGGGAAGGAAATGGAAATGCTGAAATTAAAAAACAACCGGAAGCGAAGTAAATGGATAAATGGAATTCCGATTTAGCGGGCGTCCTTTATTATTTAGTTTATAGAATAAGACTATAGGATGAGCACAAATTACTATATATCGAATACATCAAGAGAAAAATGAAAAGGATGCTCAAGATATCCTAAAGGAAGCTTTTTACCCGACATGGAGCATTTTGCAGAATGAAGCGGTAATGTGCTGACTGATTTACAACCAGAAAATTAATGAGATTAATAGTCACAATCTTTGGCGTTTTTTTTATTCCAAACGAAATACATGGTAATTTTTTTTTGGTTCCTAATTAATTAGTGATTCGACCTAGCTATCTGTTAAAAAGACGTGTTATAGTTTTTAATATTGTTATAACTGGATTAAGAACAATATCTATTAACCATGGAAATGCGAAAATCATAAATTCACTTCTAAAAGGAGAGTATTGGTCTAAACTCCTCTAAGTTTTAAATAGAATTTACAGGCTATATATTCAAAGTATTGTTGATTTGTTCCTTTAAATCAGTGCCATTTTATAATTGTTTCAATTCACTGATAGTTAATGTCAATTTATACACTAAACTAAATACCATAAAATTTAGAGTAGAAACAGATTATCTCCAAGTATTATTTCCGCCATAGTTCTTTATAGTTCCTGATTTGACTCTACATCCATCCTCTGGAAGTACTTTCAATTTTATAAAGTACATAATCCATTAAGGATTCTGCTTTATTTCGATCTATCAGCTCGAAGCTAACATCCCCTCCGGCTGAATGGAAAGTGAGAGTTACGAGATTTTTCTTTCTATACCAGAGCGGTTGCGAAATTGAAACAGCTTGTAGTTTCCAGATTTCCAGGTACTGCTGTTTATTTTCCCATACACCAGAATTTTTTAGAATAAATTCCTCCGAAAAACTTAGGCGCAAAGATCGAAAATATAGAAGTTGATATCCCAAGAGAATAACCGAATAAACTGATATAATGATGATCAACCATTTTAAAGGTAAATTAAGATTGTAAAATTTCGATATAATAGGAATAAGGAGCAAGGGTAGAAATCCTGCACTGATCTTTTTAAAAATAAGTAACTTATTAGGAATGATTTGAGTAACCTGTTTCTTTATTGGATTAACATGCATATATCCAAGGATCTTTGACAAAAGTTCTTGGGAAATACCGGGAATGGTAGTAATACTTTTCTCAGGATCATTCGGGCTGCTTGCCAAAAAAATTTGATCTTTTGGAGATTAAGCCTTTGTTGAAAAGGATTGTTCAAAATTTCAATAGCCTGTACTCTTTTTGCTTTTAAGCTCACCTTTTTATTTTTCCGAAGCCCCATCTCTACCTGTAGTCCTGAGTTGGATTTTTTAAGACGAAGGCCATAATATTTAATGAAGGTGTCCGCCACAGTGACTGTAATTATCGCCAATAGCAGAAGTATAATTTTCCAGACGCTTAAAGGAGAGTCTAAGTTTGGCTCCACCATGATGAATTCGGGAGGGATGAATTTATTTAAGAAAAACTGATCTTTGAGAGTAAGGTAGAAAGTGATCAACAGAAGAAGCCCGCGCAGGTAGTTGCTGATTAACCCGAGCTTTAGAAGCTGGAGAATGTTTAAAGAAAAATGCCAGTCTTCAGCGGCTTTTTCTTCTTTTTCTTCTTGCTAAATGTTTTCTTCCAGCCGGGAATAACTTATAAGAAGTTCTGCAAGTTTCTCTGCCTTTATCCTGGATAAAGCCTTTATTTCCTCCTCTTTTTCTTTGCTCCCCGCAGTATCGATTAAAACACTATAGACACCTATTAATCGCTGCACAAGGTTTCTCCTAAGATTGACCTGCTGGATTTTATTGAAAGGGAGGCTGATAGTTTGAGAATTGAAAACCCCTTTTTGAAGTACAAATTCCTCAGTTCTAGGATTAATTAAAAAAACAAACCTCGAAAAATAAAGGATACTATAAGCTAAAGCTAAAATAAAAATTATAGTAGCCACGATAGCAGCATTAAGGATTGTTTGAGAATCTAATTCGTTCATGAAAAAATAGATCCCCAAAAACCACAAATTCTTAAAAAGAAGATAAAGGCTGTTCCCAAAAACAAGTATCACTCCTATTTTAGACTGCCTCTGTGGCCGATGGAAATTACTGCTATCCATTAGAAGACACCCTTTTTGAGATAGCTTCCTTTAATGCTTCCGCATTTCTCGAAAGAAGTCCAGAAATAGTAATGTCACTGGCTGAACCACCTGCAGAAAAAATTGCCAAAGATGAAATTCCCAAGAATTTGTCCAATAAATCTTTTCTAGCCGAGACATGTTGCACCCTATTGAATGGTACGATTGTTATTTTTTCATGGAGAAAACCTCTTTTAAAAATTATATCTCTTTCTCTTAAAGCATATCCATTTCTTTTCTGTAGCTCAAAATTGCGATAGAATAACCATAAGAAAATCGGTAAGAAAAGAATTGCAGACCAAAGGATTAATATTTTGAATTCTATCATAAGAAAGTATCCTACAATTAAAGCTCCCAAAATTACTAATGCACCAATACCAGTCCGAATATTTAGCTTAATCAGATACTTATGATCGAGCCGATAGAATTCCACTTCAGTAAATCGAGGTAAAGAATTTATATCCAGTTGTTTATTTTCAAATTCTGCCTGGTTTGAGGTCATCGCATTTCAAATTTATTTATTTCTTATTGTTGGATAAAATAACTTGTCAAAGACTGGTATAAAATATAATTTGTACTCATACCTTTAATTCACTTATTCTATTTTTTTCGTACGCAATCTCAATGCATTGGCTATTACTGAAACTGAGCTAAAGCTCATGGCAGCAGCGGCAATCATAGGCGATAGTTACCATAAGCGGAATGGAAATTATATTGGAACCCAGCAAATTTCCTAAGCCAATATCAGAAACACCACGGGCAGCACTTGTAATATTAATTGCCACTTCAGGGCTCGCCGTTACAATAGCAAGGAAAGCTGCTCCTGCAGAAGCCGTAAGCCCCCATTGCTTACGTAACATTTTTAAAGGTGTAAGGAGTTGGTCAGCACCCCAATGAGCAGCCCATGCCGCAAGAACTAATACCCCTACCCATAACCATACATTCATTTTAGTCTTTTTACTATTATACTATCTTCACTTGGAAATCTTTAATATTTTAATCGCCCCACGCATCACAAATGTGAATACAATACCTCCTATAATTAGATCCGGCCATTTACTCTTCAGAAAATAAACCAGAATACCAGCCAATATCACCCCACCATTTACGATAATATCATTTGAAGTAAAAATAGCACTGGCCTGCATATGAGCCTCTTTACTTTTAGCCTTATTGATTAGCCATAATGAAATTAAATTTCCTGCCAGGGCCAGAGAGGAAATAATAATCATCCACTGAAATAAAGGTGTTTCACTACTCATAAGAAACCTGCGTAAGACTTCTACGAATCCCAGAGTAGCTAAAAACATTTGAAAATAGCCGCTGAATTTTGCGACTTTCTTTTTTCTTGAAACAGCACCTCCCACTGCAAATAAGCTTAACGCATATACTATCGAATCTGCTAACATATCAAGTGAGTCGGCGATAAGACCCATTGAAGAAGATATCCAACCGGTGGTCATTTCAATAAGGAAAAAACCAAAATTAATACCCAATACCCACCAAAGGATATTTTTTTGTTTAGTTTCATCTTCTCCAACTGGAACCTCAGCCTTTTCTGATCGTATAAATTTATCGCCCAATTTTAATTCGGAAATCGAGGAATGAATGTCTTCAATCCCTTCCTGATGATATACTTCAAGTTTTCTATTGGGGATATCAAAATCAAGATATTTTATCTGTTCATAAGATTCTAGTTTCATCCTGATCATCTGCTCCTCGGAGGGGCAGTCCATTTGATTGATTATGAAGGTACTTTTGTTCATTTTTTATAAGCTAAAAGTCTTAAGGCATTAAATACTACCAAAAGTGTGGAACCTTCGTGTATAACTACCGCTACTCCAATATTTGCGAAACCAAAAATTGTTGCGGGGATAAGCAAAGCCACAATTCCAAGACTTACCCATAGATTCTGCTTAATAATTGCCTTAGCTTTTCTACTTAATCCAATAGCAAAGGGAAGGGTTTCCAATTTATCGGCCATAAGAGCAATATCAGCGGTTTCTAAGGCAACATCACTTCCCGCAGCACCCATAGCGATTCCTACGGTGCTATTTGCCATGGCAGGCGCATCGTTAACACCATCGCCTACCATTGCTACTTTAGATTCTTTCTTTTTCAGTTTTTTTATAGCCTCTACCTTTTCTTCCGGCAATAAACTACCCCAGGCATCGGTCAATCCAATTTCTTCTGCTACTGCATCTGCTACCTTCTGGTTATCACCGGTAAGCATGATCATTCGTTTAATTCCTATTTCCTTCAATTCAGAAAGGGTCCTTTTTGCTGCCTCCCGGGGGGTATCCATTAAAGCAAGGATGCCTATATATTCTCCATTCTTACGAAGAAGCATCGTGGTGTTTCCACCACCTTCAAGATCTCGTACTTTAGTAGTTATTTCTTCTGATGGAATAGTATCATTTAGTTCTTCGTATAGATCCAAATTACCAACATAGATCTTATCATTTCCCAATGTTGCTTTAATACCTTTTCCTAACACGGCTTCCAGATTGGAGGCATCCGGGATTTCCTCGCCTTCCAGGCGCTCCTTTCCATCACGAACTACTGCTTTGGCCAAGGGATGATCACTCAAACTTTCCACGGCTACTGCTATTTTGAGAAGTTCATTTTCTGAAATATCACCAAGTGGTATTACTTGCGTAAGTTTAGGCTTTCCTTCCGTTAGAGTTCCGGTCTTATCGAAGGCAAGAGCGGTCAATTCTCCAAGATCTTCCAGAGGTCGGCCGCCTTTAATTAATACCCCGCCGCGGGCCGCTCTGGCCACTCCACTCAATACAGCACTTGGGGTCGAGATTGCCAACGCACAGGGACTTGCAGCTACCAGTACCGCCATTGCCCGGTAGAAGCTGGCGCTAAAGGGTTCGTCAATAACAAAAAAAGCGAACAAAAGAATTCCGACCAAAATAAGAACGGATGGCACAAAATATTTTTCGAATTTATCGGTGAGCAACTGGGTAGGCGATTTTTGAGTCTGAGCTTCGTTAACCAGTTTCACCAACCGGGAAAGCGTTGAATCTTTGGCTGCTTTGATAACTTTAATCTCCAAAGTATTGTTCCCATTGATCGTTCCTGCAAAAACGCGGTTTTCATCTTTGATATCATCTACCTCAGAGTAATCCTGCTCAACATTTTCTACGGGAACTTTATCTACCGGTACACTCTCCCCGGTTATTGGAGCCTGGTTTACACTACTCTGCCCGTCTACCACTACGCCATCTGCAGATATTTTACTATTTGGTTTTACGACAATGATATCCCCAATAGTGAGTTTTTCGATACCAACTTCTTCCGTTTTACCATTTTTCTTAACCAAAGCTGTTTTTGGTGCCAATTCTGCCAATGCGGCTATAGATTTGCGTGCTTTGTTCATTGCATAATGCTCCAGGGCATGCCCCAGGCTGAAGAGAAATAATAATAATGCCCCTTCTGCCCATTCTCCCAAAATAGCTGCTCCAATAGCTGCGACCAGCATGAGAAAATCAATTTCAAATCCACCTTTGGCTACGGTTTCCACAGCCTCTTTAGCAGTATAAAATCCTCCAAAGAAATAGGCTCCTATATAAAGTGAAAGACTAACCCATTGCGGAACTGATTCTACAAAGGATAGTCCAAAACCTATTCCTAACAAAACACCACAAGTAATAGCAAAAATAAGCTCTGTATTTTTCCCAAAAATACCTCCATGGGCGTGGGAATGTTCTTCGCCGGCGCCGTGGCTATCAGCCTCTTTATGATTCAGTTCATCCTCATCTTCATGCTGATGTTCCTGGCTCATCTCATTTTCTTTATTTAATTTATCAGAGGTTTTTTCCGAAGATTTAAAGCCATTTTCATGACCAGAAGAAGATTTCTTGACTTGTAGGCTTTCTTTTTCGAGCTTTGTAGTTATCTCATCAAAACTTGTTTCTCGTTTATCATATTCTAAACGGATCATTCCTCCGGCATTGGCGGAAGCTTCCAAAACACCATTGGTATTTAGCAGACTCTTTTCTATAATTCTTGCATGTCGGGTATGTCTAATCCCCTCAACCTCTATAAGAAAATGTCCATATTTCTCGGTAATTTCAGCCCCGGTTCTTTCTGCCAATGATTGAATGCGGTCAATAGAAATAATGTCGGGATCATAATGAAAACACAGTTGTGGCACCGTATCTTCCTGATCGTCTTTTATATGCACTTTATCAAGACCTTCCTTGGCTTCTAATTCCTCAATGAGCCTTTGCACACAGGTATCTTTTTCATTTGGCACCTGAGGTAGCAGTACCGGAATTTTGAGTTGTAATTTTTTCATATCCCTATTGGTTTTAAATCCATCTTTTAACCTCTTCTTTTTCGGTAAGGTCGAAATATTTAACGCCTAATGTGGCCGCACTTATCACTTCTATTGTACTGTCCAGTGCCCATCCTATAAGAGCAGAACTATTGGCAGTTATTCCTGCAATTAGAGATACTATTACTTCAATGGTATCATAAATGACATTCCATATTTGAAGCGTTCTTGCCTTTTTTAAATCGTTTTTTCTTTTTGTTTCCATAAGCTGATTTTGGTAATCACCATACTATATAGTTCCATTTTCACCTCTTTTTTATATGCTTCCTTTCTCTTCAAAAATTAAACACCACTACATTTCTCACATATTCCCTTTACTACCAGGTTTACATTTTCTGCCATATATCCCTCTGGCAGGTTAATATGTGGAATCTTATGATCGGTCAAACAAACAGTTTCATCACAATTATTGCAATGAAAGTGGATATGTAAGTCCTGTTCTACTTCGCAATTACAATCACTTTCACAGAGCGCATATTTTGGTATGCCTGTGCCATCATCTATTTGATGCACAATGTCCTTTGTTTCAAATGTGCGTATTGTTCGAGATAATGTAGCCCGGTCCGCTTTTCCAAAAGCATTTTCAATTTCGGTAAGGGTTACGGCCCTGTCTTTTTTGGCCATAAATTTATAGATCAGGATACGCATGGCTGTTGGCCGAACTTCGTGTGCCTCTAAATTTTTTTCGATATCACTCATTTCCATCATTATTTAATCCAGATCGATTCAAAGATTCTCCGGTTTTTATTCGGAAGGCATCTTCAATATCTGAAAGATAAATAATTCCATCACCGGGTTCAGTTGTTTTTGAATTCTCAAGTATAATATCGATTGCTGATTGTGCTTCTTCATTTTGACATACCAGTTCTAACTTTACCACCGGGCTGTCGGTTACACGGAAATCCAAAGAAGGCGATGCGCCTTTTGCTTTAAATGCTCCGGTACCTTCCCCCTGAGACAGCGTCATACTTTTGAATCCGCTTTCGCTAAGGGATTCTATCACTATTTGAACCCGTTTTGGCTTTATAAATGCTTTTATTTCTTTCATCGCTGTTTTATTAATTCTTTATTAAGGATGAACCCTCTGAAACTTTAATTAAAACAAACATTTTACAGAGAGCCCATCCATCTAAATTTTTAAAATTCTATTTAATGACCATGGGAATTTTGGCTTTTTTGCATTTCAGAGACCAGGTAATAGGCATTGTTATAAGCAACCAAGGTACCTTCCGGAAGTGGCTCCAGCAGTTTAATTTCAATCCATCCATCTTCATTTATCCCAGTTCTTACCTGCACCGGTTTTAATTCCCATTCTGTTTTACCTTCTTCCTGGTGTTTTTGAGCTGTAAAGATGTAAGGATTTCCCTCTTCTTCTATTACTGCATCTTCAGGTAGAGCAGGTACTGCTTCTTCTCCTGTCCTGATTTTGCCTTTGATATACATTCCTGGAATGAGATAATCTTCCTTATTATCTATCTCTGCATGAACATGTACCGCTTTGGGGTTTTGTTCAAATTGCTTCCCTACAGAATATATTTTTCCTGTAAGATTGCTTCCGGGAACTGATTCCAGTGTAAAAGCAATCTTTTGGCCTTCCTCCACCTTATAAATATCCTTTTCAAAAACCATTAGATCGGCATGCACGTGTTCATTATCCACCACCATAAACATGCTGGTTTGCGGTTCTACATATTGGCCAATTTGCACCTTTACTTTTTCTATATAGCCTTCGATAGGGCTTACTACCGGGATATATTCATACAGGTTGCCATTTCTGACTTGAGAGGCACCCAAGTTTAACTGTCTTAATTGGGATTCGTAACCACTTACCTCTCCCTTTACGGACTGAAAATCTGCCTGGGTTTGTTGAAATGACTTTCCTGAACCAACTTCTGCCTCGTATAATCGCTTCTGTCTTGCAAATTCCTTTTCTAAAAACTGCATCCGGTTATAGGCATTGATATAGTCCGTTTGTATTTTTGTCAAATTGGGATGGGATAGATACGCTAGTACCTGACCTTTATTTACCTTATCACCTTCAAGAACTTTTATTGAATTAATATTCCCGCCTAAGACAGCCGTCACGGTAGCTTCGTATTGAGGTGGTACTTCCAATTGCCCGTTCGCTTCTACTATTCCTGATAATGCTTTCTTAGTTAAAGTATCTACTTTGATTCCCAGACTATTGAATTTCATCTCTGAAAGATGCACTGAGCGCATTCCGCCACCTTCTTCTTCATTGTTACCTTCTGTTTCTTTAGAATCCGATGCTTTAGTTTCCTGAGTATTTTTTTCCAAATTAGAATTTTCTTCACACCCCAAAAACAATGTAAGTGATAAGGCAAGCATTAAAATATTTATTGATCTTCTATTCATATCGTTTTTCTTAGGTATTTTTTAATTTGATTTTTCGAGGTAATATTCGAGCTGATAACGACTATCGAGATAATCATCAAAAGCACTCCATGCGTTTATCTCGATTCTAATAGCATTTCTTATATTTTGAAGGAAGGTTACGTAATCTATAGCACCTTCCTTAAATGCCAATACTGATCCTTCTTGTTGCTCCTTAGCCAAGGGAAGCGCTTCATCCCTATAATAATTCCATGAGTTTCTCCATTTTATGAATTCTTCTCGCATATTTTTATAGGCAGTTTCGAGCTCGAGTTTATCCTGGTAAAAATTTTGCTCTGCAATCTGTCTATTTACTTTTGCCTCCTGGGTACGTCCTAATTCAGGTCCAAAAAATAACGGAATTTGGATTCCTATTTGATATTGGAAGAAGCCCGATTGCCCATTAATTTCCTGCCTGGCATACTGTCCCTGAAATTTAGGTAGAAATTCAGATTTTCGTTCTCTGGTAACCGCTTTTGCAACATTCACTCTCTGTCCTGAAACTTCAAGAGCCGGATGCGATTTGAGCGACTCTATCAGAAAGTTTAAAGGTTCATCTAATGCTTCGGAAGGTAAATCTGGCACATCATAGATCGTATCACTAACAAACCATAAATTTAAACGTTGTAATGATCTCAGGTAATCTCTATAAGCTTGTTCTAACTGTATTTTCACCTCATTCCCCTGATTTGAAGTAGCAAGATACTCCAGTTTAGAGGTAGCTTCTGTTTCATACCTGATTCGTGCAGCTCTTTCAATGTCTTCAAAAATTGAATCCATTTTCTTATATACCCGATACCTCTTTTTACTTGTATAAACTGAAGCCCAGGCCCTGCTTACTTCACGTTCCACTTCTAAAGTATTTAGTTCTAAAGCATTTTCAGCAAGTGCCACCCTTTCTTTTTGCAATTTTAACCGAGGGGCAATTCCAAAAACATCTATGCCTTGTTGTTGAACACCAATTTGCGTATAGATCCCATCAGAACCATTTCCTACCTCTTCTTTTCCTGTAAAGATTTGGGTATTCCCAAAATCATAGGCAGTTTTACGCAGTACTTCTTCGCTTTCAATTTCAAGCTGGGCAGCTTTTAGCTGAGGAAAGTTTTTGATGGCTATTTCGCGGGCTTTTTTCAAACTTATGGTCTGTAAAGTATCCTGTTGTGGATATTCAGATGAAACAGCATCAGATTGTGCATTTACGGAAAAGGTCCCGCCTAACATCAAGCCAATTATCAAAATCGTAGCTAAAAATCGCCTATTGGAAGAACCTAATTTATGGTGTTCTTTTTTCTCTCGATTTCTTTCCACGAATGTATATAATACTGGTAATACAACGAGGGTAAGCAGTGTAGCCGTAAGCATACCACCAATAACTACTGTAGCAAGTGGTTGTTGAACTTCTGCACCTGCAGATGTGGAGAATGCCATTGGTAAAAAACCGAAAATATCTGTCGTTGCTGTTAACATAATAGGTCGTATTCGTTCTTTGGTTCCTGTAAAAATTCTATCTTTTATACTGGTTACTCCTTCTTCTTTTAAAGAATTGAATCTATTTATTAGTACCAATCCGTTTAAAACTGCAACTCCAAATAGTACAATGAAGCCTACACCTGCGGAAATGCTAAATGTTAACCAAAGTGCAAAAACACCTCCGATAGCAGCCAATGGTATCGCCATATAGATCATAATGGATTGGGAAAAAGATTTTAAGGCAAAATATAGAAGCACGAAAATCAGGAATAAGGCTATCGGTACCACAATCACTAATCGATCTTTGGCACTCTGAAGGTTTTCGAACTCCCCTCCATAAGTAATATAATAACCGGGTGGCAATTCTAATTCCTCATCTAATTTTTGCTGGATATCGTTCACTACAGACTCTACATCCCTTCCCCGGGCGTTTACACCCACATAGGTTCTTCTGTAGGTATCATCTCTTGAAATTTGCATAGGTCCAGGAACGTATTCAATATCTGCTATTTCTTTGATTGGTACCTGGGTTCCATCTGGAAGGTCGATATACATGCCACGCAAATCATCTATATTCTTTCTATGATCTTCATCAAATCTTACAACTAAATCGAACCGCTTTTCACCTTCAAAAATGACCCCGGCCGTTCCTCCAGCAAAAGCAGTACTTATATAATCATTGACTTTCTGAATATCCAGTCCGTATTGGGCAATTTTATCACGGTTAAATCTAACAGTCATTTGTGGGAGACCGGAGGTTCTTTCAGCATTCACATCACCAGCTCCAGGTACGGTTTGGATAATATTGGCCATTTCCTGTACCTTTTCTGACAATACTTCTAAATCTTCACCATATAACTTTACCGCAATATCTTCTCGAACCCCTTCTAATAACTCATTAAATCTCAATTCTACGGGTTGCGTAAACACTAAATTTACCCCTGTAAGCTCTTCATTTAGTTTTTCCTTGATCAGTTCAATAAGCCCTTCCTTGGTTTCAGAAGATTCCCATTTGTCTTTGTCTTTTTCCAGGATTAGGTACATATCGGCAATATCCATTGGCATGGGATCTGTGGGAATATCAGCTACTCCAATCCTAGCCGTTACCGTTTTAATTTCAGGAAAGTTTTCTAAGAGTATGTTCTCTATTTTTTTAGAAACTTCAATGGACTCTGTTAATGAACTTCCTGGTCTTATTAATGCCTGCATCGCAATATCCCCTTCATCTAATTGAGGCACAAATTCTCCTCCCATTCTCGAAAAGAGGAAACCGGCTATCACAAGTAAAATAGCGGCAGATCCAATAACGATGAGCTTCAATTTTAATGCTCCTTTCAATAAAGGCATGTATACTTTTTGTATTCCGCCAATTATCTTGTCACTTATTTTCTCCAGCCAGCGTTCAAATTTTCCAAACCAGTTCTTTTTATTCTGAATTGGTTTCATGAATAAGGCTGACATCATAGGCACGTAGGTAAGACATAAGAAGATAGCACCTATCATGGCAAAACCAAAGGTGTAAGCCATCGGCTTAAACATTTTACCTTCCACCCCGGTAAGGAAAAGAATGGGTGTAAATACGATAAGAATTATAATTTGTCCAAAAAATGCAGAACCCATCATCGTACTTCCTGCATCATAGGCTACCTCATCCATTTTCGCCTGATTGAATTTTACTTTTCCAGATCTAATCCGTTTTTGTATTTCATATACCGTACCCTCAATTATAATCACTGCACCATCTATTATAATTCCGAAGTCGATTGCCCCCAAACTCATTAGATTGGCCCATACATTGAATTGCTTCATCAATATAAAAGCGAAAAGAAGTGATAATGGAATGGTGGTAGCTGTTATAAGTCCACCTCTTAAACTACCTAGTAATATTACCAGGGCGAAGATCACGATTAAAGCTCCTTCCAGTAAATTTGTTTTAACGGTGTCGGTTGTTCGTGCTATTAATTCACTTCGGTCAATTATCGGTGCTATGGTCAAACCTTCAGGAAGGGACTTCTCGACTTCAGCCATACGATCCTTGACATCCTGAATGACTGCGTTAGGATTCGCACCTTTCAGCATCATGATGATTCCTCCGACGGCTTCCTCCCCATCCTGGGTAAAAGCTCCATAACGTACCTGATTTCCAAACTGAACATTTTCCGCAACATCACCAATCGTTATTGGGATTGCATTTTCCGTGGTAATCGCAATTTTCTTGATATCCTCCAGTGAACGGATTAAGCCCTCACCCCTAATAAAATTTGACATTTTATTTTTCTCGATATAAGCCCCACCGGTATTCACATTGTTCCGTGCCAGCGCCTCATAAACTTCAGAGATACTTATACCCATACTGTTTAATTTCTCTGGGTTAATTGCTACCTCATATTGCTTTATGGAACCACCAAAAGAATTCACTTCCACCACACCTTCCAGTAAAGTTAGTTGCCTTTTCACTATCCAGTCCTGAATAGTTCGCAGTTCCATGGGGGAATATTCAGTTTCGTATCCTTCTTTTGGCTTTATGGTGTATTCATAAATTTGACCCAAGCCAGTTGAAATTGGCCCCATAGCAGGACTTCCAAATTTATCAGGAATGGTCTCTCCTAATTCATTAAGCTTTTCCTGTACTAGTTGACGTGGAAGATAGGTTCCCATATCATCTTTGAAAACAATAGTTACTACCGAAAGGCCAAAGCGTGAGATAGACCGAATTTCTGTAACCCCAGGTAAATTACCCATCGAAAGTTCTACGGGATAGGTTACAAATTGTTCAATATCTTCTGTTGCAAGATTAGGTGATTGGGTGATCACCTGAACCTGATTGTTAGTAATATCTGGTACCGATCCCAGATTTACGGTAGACATGGACCAAATCCCCGTACCTATAAGTGCCAAGGTGAGTAGTCCAATAATAAATTTATTATTAATGGAAAATGAAATGATTCTATTGATCATATAAAAAAATTAATTCAGTTAAACATCTCGATATTCCCTAAGTAGAGAGAGTCGATATACTGGTCTGAAGAAGTTATAGGACTTCAGGACAGGAAAGGATATAACTATCCTTTGAAAACTGAATTAAACTTTTGAAGGATCTAAAAAGGAAAGAATAGGTTCTTCCGCTGAACTGTCAAAATGAGCAAAAGCTTTAGATGGAATTTCCACAATTAAAGGCTCGAAGTGTGAGGAACCAAAATCTACTGTGTGAACATGGCAGCAATGACAACTACAAAAAGGAGGGCATAAATCCACTACTTTATCATGTGAATGGTCGAAATCTAAATCCTGGGCAGCAATCACTGTTACTTCTGAATCAGAATTCAACTGAGAAGTATCATTATCATTACAGGCTAATAAATTAAGTCCGAGTACGTAAAGCGATAATATGAGTGCCATTATTTTCACATTACAAAGATAATCAAATAGACATGCACAGGGTGTGCAAAAGCCCGGTACGCAGAATGAATCGAAGATTTTTATATGGTTTAATATGTTACTAAAATTTTTCGATATCCTATTTTCGTATAACTATAAATAATCCGTGTGTCTCTCACTAAAATTAGATTAAATATATTCTACAACAATTTTGCTCCTCTTAACCTCAAGGCATTGGCAATAACTGAAACCGAGCTAAAACTCATGGCCAGAGCCGCGATCATAGGAGAAAGTAATAACCCAAAGAATGGATATAATACACCCGCAGCAATTGGCACACCCAGGGTGTTATAAATAAGAGCAAAAAACAAGTTCTCTTTAATATTCCGCATTACTTTTTCGCTGAGTTTGATTGCCTTAAGCACTCCTTTTAAATCTCCTTTTACCAGAGTGACCTCGGCACTTTCAATCGCTACATCGGTTCCTGTACCCATAGCGATGCCAATATCCGCCTGTGCTAGTGCAGGTGCATCATTAATACCATCTCCAGCCATGGCCACTTTTTTACCTTCCGCCTGGAGTTTTTTTACTTCCTCCATTTTATTCTGCGGGATCATACCCGCTTTAAAATCAGCCAGGTTTAATTCCTTTGCCACGGCTGAAGCTGTTTTCTCATTATCTCCGGTAAGCATGATCACCTTAATACCTTCATTTTGAAGTTCGAATAATGCTTCCCTGCTGGTTTTTTTTATCTTATCTGAAATGGTTACAAATCCTACAATAATTGAATCTATTGCCAGATATGAAACTGTTTTCCCTTTTTCCTGTTCCGCAGTAACCTGATTATTTATTTCTTCTGAAATTTCAGCATTTTTAGCCTGCATTAATTTTTCATTTCCAAGCGCCAGTTGTTTTCCTTCAAAATTGGCCGTAACTCCTTTCCCGGTAACCGAATTAAATTCTGAAGCTTCGCCATATTTAATTTTTTCCGATTTCGCATAATTAACAGTTGCATTAGCCAGCGGATGTTCACTTTGTGCATTTACAGAAGCGATAAGGCGGGTGAGCTCCTTTTCAGAATATTCTGAAGAAACCGAAACAACTTTTTCTACGGAAGGTTTACCCTCGGTGATAGTTCCTGTTTTATCTATTATAAGCACATCGATCTTGTTCATTTCTTCCAGCGCACGGGCGTTCTTAATCAAAACCCCGTTTTTTGCACCTTTACCAACTCCTACCATCACAGACATGGGTGTAGCCAGACCTAAAGCACAGGGACAGGCAATGATCAATACCGCAATAGCATTTACAAGCGCATAAACATAGGCAGGATCGGGGCCATAGATTGCCCATACAGTAAAGGTTACTACAGAAATAATTACCACGATAGGCACAAAATAGGCTGAGATTCTATCAGCCAGTTTTTGGATAGGCGCCCGTGACCTGCTGGCATCATTTACCATTTTTATGATTTGCGCAAGCAGAGTTTCATTTCCTACTTTTTCAGCAGTCATGGTGAAACTTTGATTGCCATTTATGGTACCGGAATTTACTTTATCGCCTTCCTGTTTATCTACAGGAATCGGTTCCCCTGTGATCATGGATTCATCGATACTGGATTTGCCTTTTTTGATGATCCCGTCTACCGGGATTTTATCGCCGGGCTTTACTCTTAGAACATCCCCTTTCTGAATCTTATCTACGGAAATTGTTTCTTCTAACCCATCAACCATTCCGTCTTAAACTGATCAGGAAAAAAATTGGGGAATAGCATACCAAACACACTGAATATCCAGGCTACCCCCGCTCCGATACCTATTAGGGTAAACATATTCAGATTCCATGTTTTAATGGACCTGTAAGCACGTTCAAAAAACATCCAGGTTGCATAAAAAACCACCGGCAGGGAAAGTCCGAACTGTATCCAGTTCCAAATCTTCATATCTGCCAGGTCATACATTGGATTATCGGGAATCATTTCAGACATCGCTATCAGGAAAATAGGAAGTGTAAATGCTACTGCGATCCAGAATTTCTTCAAAAGTGTTTTATAACCTTTTTCCTCAGCAGACTTCTGTGGTTCTTTGGGAACCAAATCCATCCCGCAAATAGGACAATCTCCTGGTTCATCTTTTATTATTTCAGGATGCATGGGACAGGTATATTCATCC
The DNA here is from genome assembly GCF_001951155.1 of Christiangramia flava JLT2011. NCBI lineage: Bacteria > Pseudomonadati > Bacteroidota > Flavobacteriia > Flavobacteriales > Flavobacteriaceae > Christiangramia > Christiangramia flava. The sequence goes on along the minus strand of NZ_CP016359.1, from coordinate 3,396,058 downwards.
CCTTCTGAAGAAGGAGAACTCAAATCCATTTGCTCCACCAGATCCATTCCGCAGACCGGGCAATCGCCAGGTTTATCATAAGTTTTTTCTCCTTCGCAATGCATGGGACAATACCATGTGCCGGTTCCTTTACCTTTTGGTGTTTTATCTTCAGACTGATGCTTATGCTTTGCTTGTTCCTCCCCGGGGAGCATGATATGATAATTTCCTCCGTGCTCTTGTAGGGCTTTTTCAAAAACATCAAGTTTAATGTGTTCTTTCATACTGATCTCTGCCTCCCCTTTTTCAAGATTTACAGCAGCATTTACAACACCTGACACCGTATTTAAGGTTTCTTCAACATGAGATCTGCAGCCATTACAGGTCATTCCCGTAATCTTATAAGAATGTTTCATCAGTTGTCCGGCAGATTGCTCTGTATTTCCCGGCATCATTATATTATAATTACTTCCCTCTAAGGCACGCTCAAATCTCTCCAAAGAAATATGTTCCTTCATTTCAATCACTGCTTCTTCCTTATTTAGATCAACAGAAACCTTAGTGACTCCATTGACTTCGTTTAAGGATTTTTCTACATGTGACCTGCAACCATTGCAGGTCATACCAGTAATTTTATAAGTATGTTTCATCTTTTTGATTTAAACTTACTGAATTAGGAATTTCAGACGATATTAAACTTTGTAAAGTTAAGGGAGTGATGAAAGAAAGAAATTTCGATTTGATTTAAATCTAGTGAATTAAAAAACGCCTAAAATTAATAGATTAAATCTCAGGCGGTAATACTATTAAGCTGTATAAGCCTCACAAGCACTTACGCACTCTCTACAGGCCTTTGCGCAATCTTTACAATGTTGATGATCATGCTTTTCACATTCATCCGCACAAGCCTGACAAAGCTTTTTACAATAATCTACCAGATCCTGAACATCATCATACTTAGTTGCTAAGATCTGGCTTAAAGAAGAGCAAGCTTCTGCACATACCCTATCCAGTCTTATACAATCTTTCATCATTTTAACATTGTCTTCATCCAGACAGGCATCTGCACAATAATTACAATGATTAATACAATTTCCTAAAGCCTTAATTAATTTTTCATTTCTCATAATATATTAATTTATTGTTGATTCATCTAAATTAAGTATGAGTCTTCAAATTCGCTTACAGAATTATGCTAAGACCTTTCAGTTTTAAATGATTTTAACTTTGAGATGTTGATAATTAGGAATTTTTTATATCCACCAATTCCCAGTTCCAGCCATCCTGTTGTACCAGTGTCATAAAAGTTCGCCTGTTGTGTTCTATTTCGCCTGAAAAACCATTTTTACTTAGATTGATAATTAGTTTTGCATCTAAGAGCTTCTTGATACCCGGAACGGGAGGTGCTGATGGTTCCACAGTCATATGGGTAACTTCAGAAAGTACCTCAAAATAATTTTCGTAGGCGATCAACAGTGGTTTGATCTTCTGAAATTCCGGTCTTTTATCTTTGTCCACCTGGTTTGAAATGATCAATAAAGCTTCGTAAAGTCTTGCTAGCTGAAGGATAATCGCGCTTTTCTCTTTGGTATTATGAAAATAATGAATTACCGGGTAGGCACGATGTTGCTGACTGTATTTGATAATAGAATCTGATAAAGCATCTACTTTACTGATAAGTGGTTCAAAATTCTTCCCATTCCAAGATGTAAGAACAATTTCCTCAGGGCTGCTTCCAAGCGTACCCAACGTAATACCAAGTTTGCGCTGATCTATTACCGCAGACAATACCGGTATAAAATAAGTGACAGACATGGTGAGTAGAATAAGCCCCGTGAATGAATAAATACTCGTCAATACTCTCCATATATCCCCGGAAGGCACATAATCCCCCATTCCCAGGGTTGAAAGCGTAAAACCGCTATAGTATATAATTTTCCAGATATTGGCCGCAACTTTAGTAGTGCTATCTATAATAGCTCCAGGCTGAGAGTAAAGGATACAAACCAGACTCAGCCATAGGCACAACACCCAAATAAGTACAATGGCAATCAGTAAGAAATATCCTGCATGTGCCAGAATTTTAGACTTCCCGTTCTTACCTGAAAGGAAAAGAAAAAGCTTCCAGAAGAAATGAGAATACCTGCTAGTTAACCAACCTCCTCCTTGCATGGACAATGTTGTTTGAAGAATATCCAGTACTGTAGCTATATAAATAATGAGCCCTAAAGCCAGAAATATTGCCATATCATTAATTATTACTCAAATCGTTTTAAATAGAATTTAATCCTGTCAATATAAATTACACTAGTAACGGTTAACTTTTAAGTATAGTTATTTTGTAAACCCATATCTAACCATGTTTAGTAAATGATATAAGTAGGAAAATACAGGTTTTAGTGTCCATGACCTTCAGATTCGAGATATTCACCTTGAGGTCCCACTCCTTCTATATATACCAGCTGGGAACCATAATGTCCTGCTTCTGAAACCGAATAGGCTGCAAATCCCAGAACAAGGAAGACCAATATTTCAAAAATCTTATTTTCCCTTAAAAGAAAAAGACTTCCCAGTTTTAAAACAGCCCCTAAAGCACTTGCATAGATGGTCCATTCAGCATACCTATCATGTTGTTCAAGTACTTTTTTAGCAATCTCAGATAGATCGTGGGTATGAGGGTGGGCATATACTCCGGCAATATATGCTCCAATAAAACCAGTCCCGACACATAAAAGAATAACCCAGTCCAGGTTCCTTTTAAGTACAAAAAGCTGAATTAATTGTAATATCCCACCTAAAAGTAAAAGTACTATTGGAAAATGTACTACTAAAGGATGCAGGTTAGGAAAGTCATCCAGATTAGCTTTAACTGGTTTATCCTGATTATTTTCAAGTTTGGTTGATGCATTAACTTCTTTCTCCAGATCTATAGTGTCAACCTGTTGGATCGTATCTTCTTCATGGTTATGATGATAGTGCTCATCATCCTGTGCCCCTCCCAGTATGGGTAAGAACATCAAAAAAAATATAAGAACGGTTTTTTTCATAAAATTTAATTTTAAAATAACCAATACCTGTCTCCTATTATAATTGGCCTGATTAAGTAATAATTACAGAAGCTAAAAATGAAAGAAAAGGAGGGAGAAAAAGAAATTCAACTAATTAATACTTAAGACCATCCCTCCATTTTCCTCAAACTTATTATTCATGTTCATCGTCATGGTCCATAGACTCATCATGACCCATTTCCATATCATCATCTTCCATTTCTCCATGTTCCATTTCCATATCAACGTGGTCATCTTCAGTAGTTTCCCTGCAGGAGAGCATCGTAAGATTAAAAGCTCCCACAAATTAGACCAACATTAGAATTCTTAATTTTTTCATGATATTTATTTTTAAAGGTTTATTAAAATATTGCTTGTATGTAACGTATTTTTAACTGAAAAATAACTTCTTTCTGGACCCGGTTCAGAATCTTATTTCAAGATAAATCAGGGTAATTTGCCGACCTTAAAACTACCTAAACATCAGGACAGGATGATAAAAGCACTTTTAAGATAGAAAAACAGCTAATCAATAAAAACTATAGATTATGAATAACTTTTTCCAGTTTCTCCTTAATCTCTTCGGCTATCTCACCCAAATCTCCATTATCAACGGCCTGCATAGAAGCTATAGGGTTAACTGCGGCTACTTCTATCTCCCCGGCTTCCTTTTCCTGAACAATAACGTTGCATGGTAGCATGGTACCAATCCTATCTTCTGCTTTTAATGCTTTATGCGCATAAGGAGCGTTACAAGCCCCCAGAATGCGATAATTCCTAAAATTTACATCCAGTTTCTTCTTTAAAGTCTCGGTAACATTGATTTCGGTTAAAACCCCGAAACCTTCTTTTTCGAGTTCCTGGGTAACTTTTTCGAGTACCTGCTCAAAATCTCCTTTTATCGTTTATTAAAATAGTAATTCATGATCTGTTTTTTTTAAGAATAATTTTTTGCTCTTCAAACTCGTCTTTACTTATTTCACCTTTTGCATACCTTTTTTTAAGGATTTGCAAAGGCTCTTCGAGGTTGTTTTCATTCTTTGTTTTCCAACGACTAACGGGCAATAAAATCGCGGCCAGAACAACAGCTCCTATTAAAATCCACCAGTACATCATCATAATTTCAAAAATTATGGTTTCTGTTTATGGTCTTTATGCTTCTCCCCTTCTTTTTTGGATTTGTCCATATGTTGTTTCATTTTTTCCATCATTTCAGGATCGTCATGCATTTTTTCCATCATTTCCTTCATCATTTCAGGGTTTTCTTTCATTTTTTTCATCATTCCCTGCATCATTTTTTTTCTGAATTCAGGATCTTTCTCCATGGAATGCATCATCTCATGCATCATTTTTTCTTTCATTTCTGGATTTTCCTTCATTTTCTTCATCATCATTTTCCCCATCATTTCTTTCATTTCGGGATCTTTTTCCATCTTTTCCTGCATCATTTTTTTCATTTTCTCCTTCATCTCAGGATTCTTCTTCATCATGGCTTCCATTTTCCCTGATTCCATCATTTGCATATGGTTCTGCATCAATGTTTTCTTTGCCATTTCATTGTTGGCAGCCAGATCCAAAAGCTCATTGAATTGAGCCGGATTGCTGATGATTTCCTGATAAACCGCATTTCTGTTTTGCTGTGTTTCCATCGCTTCGCTGGCATTAAAAGTTGCATTACAACTTATGAATGTCGCAATAGTTCCTACTAAAAAAGTTACTTTTAAAATTGTTTTCATTGTAATTTGTTTTAAATGGTTGATAAAAGTTTTTGTTTTAAATAATACTAAGCTTTCAAGGATAACCTCGATTCCGGTATTTGCTAAACTATTTTAAAGTTTCTCATCATGCCCATATCCTCATGCTCCAGATTGTGGCAATGGTAGAGAAACAATCCTTTAAAATCTTCAAATCGCATGATCAAATCCATTTGCATACCTGGCAATAGATAAACACTGTCCTGCCAGCCTTCGTTAATAAAACCGTCTTTAGTAAGCTCCCAGAGTTTCTGGTCTACTTCTTCAGTCTTCCGGTTAAGAATATTGAATTGTAGCTGGTGAATATGAACCGGGTGTGGCATTTGCATCATATTACCCATGCCTCCCTGACCGCCCATCATTCCACCATTGCCATGCATTCCTCGACCCATCATTCCGCTGTCATCATCAGAATCTGAAGAAAACTGGTTTCCATTATTGATACGCCAGATTTCGGTAGTATCTAATTTCACAGTCTCTTCTTCGGCTACTTCAGTGCCGTTATAGATACGCCCATTAATGGTCCATTTCATCATTCCGCCCATAGCAAAAGTGAAAGTTCTGGGGTTGTTTTTATTAATGGCATCTGTGGCTGCCAATGTATTGAAAGAACTGAGCTCACCAGGTAATTGAGCATTGTTTTCTGCGGAAGCCCCCACCTTTATTTCCAGAATATCAAACTGAGTGTCATAAGGCAAGTGATTGCTACTGCTATTTCCCATCATCCCGCCATTCATCATGCCACCACCCATCATCTCCAGTGGGATAGGTAAATGGACCAGTTTAATACGACTATTTTCTGACTGTTGAGATAAATCCAACCAAACATCTATCCGCTGGGCCGGCCCTAGCATTAAATAAGGCATTCTTTTTGGCGCTTTAAGCAAACCTCCATCTACACCCAATACGGTTATCGCTTCGCCGTGATCCCATGCCAATTTATAGGCACGGGAATTGGAACCGTTTAAGAGCCTTAAACGATATTTCCCGTTTGCGCCCAGGTTCAGGGTATTATCAATTTTACCATTGATCAATATTTGCTCACCTAAAAAACCCTGCATTCGATCCATCTCTCCATCACCTAGGTATTGGAGCTGCCTATTATCATTAAAAGTCCTGTCCTGGATTACCACGGGAATATCATATTCACCCTGGGGTAAATTTAATTTTTCTTCATCTTTATCAGATACGATAAACAATCCTGCCAGTCCCTTATATACCTGTTCCCCTGTATGTTTATGCGGATGTGGGTGAAACCAATACGTTCCAGCCCTGTTCATCACTTCAAATTCATAATAATAGGTTTCGCCTTCACTTATTACATGCTCTGGGTGGCCATCATTCTCGTGAGACACGTGCAGGCCATGCCAATGTACAATAGATTCGGCCGGAATCTGGTTTTCATACCTCACCCTAACCTTATCGCCCTTTTTTACCCGAATAACAGGTCCTAAATAGCTACCCTCTATATTTTGTAAATTACCTTCACTACCTTTTATAATAGATGCTCTATAGGAATATGTTTTGGTACTACTTTCTGGATAGATGCCGGTCTGGGAAGGTAATGCGGTAAGTTGTAGATCTAAATCGGCAATAAAATCCTTGTTCATTTTATTTACGGTCTCGGGATGCCGGGTGGAGGCATCCGATTTACAGGAGGCAAAAAAAGGCATTACATAGAAACCTGCAGCTGCCAGGCTTGCAGTTTGTATAAAATTCCTTCTGTTTACGTTTTTTTTTATCATTATATTATTTTGAATTGCATTCGTAAAAATTTCAGCACAAGGAAGGTTAAAGCCCCGCTTAAATTTTAGATACTTAGACAACTTAAAAGTCGTAACAAACTAACAGCTCCTAATTCGTCAACCCTTTTTCCGGAAGTTTTCGATTTAAAAACCATCTTTCACCTAGAAAAATGAGCAACATAGAACCAAATGCTATCCAAATAAGTGCAGGATCCCTTTCTATTTTAATAAAAACAAAAGAACTTAATACCACTAGATCCAGAATTATGGCACTAATTACGATCCAAGCTTTCGCCTTTATATCTTCTCTCATTTTGGTAAGCACCCCCCAGTGAATAATAATATCCATAACCAAGTAATAAATTGCCCCAAGAGAGGCTATCCTGGAAAGATCGAAAAAGATAGTAAGCACAATAGCAATTACTATAATATACACCAGCATATGCTTTTGAATACTTCCTTTCATGCCAAAATGGCTATGTGGGATTAGCTTCATATCGGTAAGCATAGCCGTCATTCTTGACACCGCGAATACGCTGGCAATAACCCCTGAAATCGTAGCGATTATGGCTATAGAAACCGTAAACCATAAACCAAATTGGCCAAATAAAGGCCTCGATGCTTCCGCAAGACTATAATCCTTTGCTTCAATTATTTCAGGAATACTTAAATTGGAAATAACCCCCCAGGAAACCAGTAAATAGGTCACCCCGCAGATCAATAAAGATATGACAATGGTCCTGCTTACATTTTTATGCGGATTAACAATTTCACCTCCACTGTTGGTGATCGTCGTAAAACCCTTATAAGCGAGGATCGATAAGGCAAGTGCTCCAAGATATTCCATAACTCCCCTTTCCCCGCCGGTATCTCCTGAAGGTACTAAATCTGATACTACAAAACCCGAAGCATATATAGCTCCTCCGGCAAAGATCAATAATCCACCGGTTTTGAGGATCGCCATGGCTAGGGAGGATTTCCCTATTACTTTATTACCTGAAATGTTAATTACAAAGGCTAAAATGAGTAAGCTTACTCCTAAAACGGGAATGAGATAACTGTCTTTTGGCGCATCGAACAATTGCAAAGTATAACTACCAAAGGTCCTGGCCACCAGACTTTCATTAATAATCATAGAGAACGTCATCAGTAAAGCTGCAAAAGCAGTTACAAGTCCCTTTCCATATGCTTTCTCCAAATACATGGCGATACCTCCTGCAGATGGATACGCATTAGACATCTTGTTATAGGAATAAGCACTAAATCCTGATATAATTCCACCCACAATAAAAGCTATTGGAAAATACTCACCAGAAAGTTCTGCCACTTGACCAAGAAGCGCAAAGATTCCTGCACCAATCATAACATTGGTACCCATAGAAATGGCTCCTATCAGACTTAAACTGTTTTTTTTGTAATTTGACATATTGTATATCTTAAAACCAGATTTCTAAACCGGTCCCGCCCCAAAGCGGTTATCATAACTACCAATTACCTGGATTGTTTTGCTCACTACATATTCCATCCCCACTTGCCAGATAGTTTCATTTTCAAAATTTGAACCTTCAGGAAGATCATTCACCCAGCCAAAATCTATCTGGTATTCGTCTTTCCTGTTGACTAAAAACTGTACTTACTCCCATAAGAAAGAGATCTAGCAAATTCATTTTTATCAGTTCTCGCATATAATTTTCTTAATTTTTAACTTCACTCTCTCCAAGAGATTTCCTTCCTTAATGTAAGAGCTGTAAAATATTCAGATTAATTCTCCTCGTTTTTCAGTCGATAAATGATCTTCTTCATTTGGGCAATTTCGCGTTTCTGTGCTTCAATGATCTCCTCGGCTAGTTTTTTGGTTTCAGGATCTTTAATATCTGCCCTTTTACTGGTTAATATCGCAATGGAATGGTGGGGGATCATAGCCTTCATATATAAAATATCCCCAATGATAGGTCGTTGTGCTCTTACAAGACCTAAGGCCGAAATAAATAACACCAGGCTACCAATATAAATAGCGATGTTCTTTTTTTTGTTTTTATACATTTTCAGCATAAGAGATAACATGATCACTGCCATAGCTGCAATTCCCAAACAGGTCATATAAAAGCGGGTTAAACTAAAATATACATGGTCAAACTCATATGTATTCATGTACATCGTGATATACATAGCTAAAAAGGACAGACCAAGCATTAGGAAAAACCGACCATAATTGCTTCCACCAGACTTGTGGTTATTGTTATTTTCTGAATTCATCTAATTGGGTTTTTAAGGTTTATTGGGAAATTTTACTTTTCTATAGTTTTTTTTACGGAACCACAATTCAGCATTTTATCACCGAAATATGGATTTTTAATCTCCTCTACATCAGCATACCAGTATGCACCATCATTATTAAAAGCCATAGGACAGAATTTCTTGTAAATGGTCCCACCGGATAGGGCTTCCTCAAACATAGGCCCAGCCAATTCTGTAAACTTTGAAAATAACCTTCTCTGCTCCTCAATATCGTCAGTGTCTCCCAACTGCGCAGCAATTGATTTTAATTCTGCACGATCTTCTGAGAAAGAATCGACCATACTTTTCGCCGCATCCTTTGCCTGGCCGGAGTCATCATTGGTAAGTGCCATTTTGATTTCAAGATAGTTATGCCAGATCTTCCCCGTCATACCATCTATAAAATCCTGATCGGCAACATCTGCGGTTTTTTCTTCATTTTTTTTCACTTCCTGAGGCGTGTTTACTTCGACAGATTGGGTTTCTTTTTTATCCACACAGGAAGCTAATAGTAAAACTAATAAGGGAGCAATTCCCAACTTAATGATAGATCTCATAATATTAATGGTTTGGTTAATTGGTTAGGTTGATTTTTTTACACCTCTATTTATTTAAATTAATTAAAAAATTGTAGTATTTGTTATAATTCTCAACATCGATTGAATTGAGAGAGATAAATATATTTTAGCTAAAGGTTAATTAAAGTGAGCTTGCTTCTAAGGAATAGCAAAATTAAAAATCGATGAAATCAATTTCTTATGTTTTTATGGGAAAAACTTTCACAATTAAGTTTATTTAACAAAAAAGTGACATTTTATAAGAAATGAATTATAGATTCTATGGAGAAGGAATAATAAATTTCAAATTACCAAATCAAAAATTGATAACACTATCCAAAGCTTCATCAGCATCCCTATGGATAAAATTTGCCTGATAATTTAAAGTGGTTTTTAAATCACTATGTCTATATAATTTTTTCAGCATTAAAGGGTGAATTCTATCACCTGCAATATTTCCAAAACTATGACGGGCTATATGATTCGATAATGTTTTATCAATGCCACAGAGTTTAGCTATTCTTTTTAAATATTTATTGAGAAGTTTAGTGGTGCTCTTTGTCCTTGTATAAATTCGTTCAGCTTGGGTTTGATCTACTTCCCGTAAAAAAGGGAATAAATATCCGTTATTTAATTTCTTATCTGGGCGATAGTAATCAATTATAATCCTAGCTTTATTCAGGACTAGTCAATAAATTCTTAAATATTATATATTATAGCGCTTTAGCAACTGAATAACTCTGGGGTCATATTTATTCTGAATATGTTCGGTGGCATTGGCAAAGAATGATTTAGAACCATCTGCCCTTTTAATTTTTGTTTTATTTGCTTCGGAATAATTTTTTCTTGGAATTGAAATAATTATCATTGACTTCAAACTTCCTTTTCATCAAAAAGTTATTTAACTTCTTAAAATCCGGATGAGTCTTTTTATCTTACCAGAAACGTCATCCCAATCTTTTTCAAAAACAGATTGTTCTCGCCAGACATAATTCGTTTTATAATTTTGGCTAATTCTTAAGGCCAGAGGTATTCTTCCTTCTTTCTTTTTCATGTTTTTTCTCAAAATAATCTTTAAATTTGCCATACAGTTAAGATTTAAAACCTTGTAAAACAAGAATTTATTATAGAATCAGTTGATTTTTTTTATCAAGCAGAATTTCCCGCTGAAATATTTTTCATAGGAACAGCTCAAATACCTTTAAAATACAAATATTGTGCAGGCCGATTGTGCGCCTACTAATGTTGATAGTGCAAAAAAATAAAAAAATCTGGGTCTGGTCCAATATTATTTCGATGCTATGCCTGTACCGAATGATTTAGTTTTTTTGGAAAATCCAACCTAGAGATGGGACCACCTTACCACCAAACCGCCTGATTCACAGATAACAATGTTCTAGGGGACCGTGGTATTTAAGATAAATTCAAAAGAGGACAGATCTATTGGAATAAATTAGGTTATAAATCCAAATCTGTATCTCTTTGCCGGACACTGTTAAAAAAATATAATAATCCAATAGCAACCAAAATAATAATACCAGCAATAATAAATGGATAATAAAACCCTCCCACCACTAACCAAGTTCCTATAACCGGGCCCAAAATCTGGCCTATGCTATTGGTTGAGCTTTGCATAGAAATATTTCTACCCGTATTTTCTTGTGAGATTAATGAAACAGCGGACAACAGATTTGGCGTGACCATAGCAGCACCAGCAGCAAACACCACTATTAAACCGTACACAACAAATTCATTTTTGAAAAAAGGAAAGACAATTAATGAAATTCCTGAAATGAATAACCCAATGCCAATTTGCTTTTTCACAGATAGAATCTTTTCCCCATAACTGGCAAATACAGGCTGCAAAACAGCCATTATTGAACCACATAGCATAAAACCAATACCAACTTGATTACTATTAAATCCTAATTCATCTTTTCCGTAGATTGAAAAGACAGTTTCAAATAGCGTCACCACAAATTGGAAGACAAACGAAAGCACTAGTAATACGATAAAATATTTAGTAAATGTGAACCGCAAACTCACTTTTCGTGTTGTGAACTTATGTACGCGAGCGGTGTTTTTTAACCATTTCATCACAACCAAAAGGACAATCAATCCTAGTAGTGCAGCGAATAAAAAGGGCACTGAAAATCGGTCTAAATGTAGCAGGCCTAATGTATATTTTATATGAATATCAGTTTGGGACAGAAAGCCGCCAATGACAGGGCCAAAAATAACACCAGAGCTAATGGCAACACCAGACCAGGCCATTATTTTTGTTCTACGTTTTTCAGATGTAATATCACTTAAATATGCATTGCTAACTGGAATAACTGATGACGTAAAAATTCCACCAAAAATTCGAGCAATATATAGCATTGTCAAGGATGTGGCTAGGCCAGTAAGTAATTGCATAATTACAAAACCGATTAGTCCACAAATGATAATAGGTTTCCTGCCGTATCTGTCCGATAGTTTTCCCCAAACCACTACGAATAGTAACTGAAAAAATGGATAAATGCTTGTGAGCAATCCAATATGGAAATTGATAAGGTCGGTGTCAAGATTGTCTTTTAAAGCTAATCTTTCGGTATAGTAAGGAAGGGTTGGCAATAATATACCATAGCCCAACATCACTACAAACAAACTCAATAGAATTAAAAATATCCTGTTGAGTTTTTCTTTTTTGTCCATTTATTTTTTACCGATTTTTCGCTTTAATAGTTGCGCATTAATGGCCACTATAATCGTACTTAAACTCATAAATACCGCTCCTACAGCTGGTCCTAAAACAAAGCCTGAAGAATATAATACACCGGCTGCTAAAGGAATAGCCACTACATTATATCCTGTAGCCCAAATCAAATTCTGAATCATTTTATTGTAGGTGGCTTTTCCAAAGAGAATTAAGTTGGCAATATCCTGTGGGTTACTGTTGACCAGAATGATATCTGCTGTTTCGGCGGCAACGTCAGTACCTGAACCAACGGCAATACCAACATCAGCTTTTGCAAGTGCAGGCGCATCGTTCACGCCGTCTCCTGTCATTGCCACAAACTCTCCCTTACTTTCCAATTCTTTTACTATTTCCACTTTTTGATGTGGCAAAACTTCGGCGTAGTATCCATCCAAGCCGAGTTTATCGCTAACAGCTTTGGCAGTTCTTTCATTATCACCGGTAGCCATTAAAACTTTTATATTATTCTTTTTAAAGACTTTTATAGCCTCGGCAGATTCTGGTCTTATTTCATCGGCTAGTGCAATATATCCTGCCAGTTTTCCATCAATCAAGACAAAAACCACCGTTTCAGCGGCGTCACTATAGGCATCTTCGGGAATAGTTATTTTTTCATCCCTTAAATAACCAGGACTAACCACTTTTACTTGCTTACCTTCTACATTGGCCTCAACGCCTTTACCTGTAATTGCATTAAAGTTTTCAGGCTTTGGGATGGTCATATTATCTTCTTTGACTTTTTTAATAATACCTACGGCGATAGGATGTTCCGAACTTTGTTCCAATGCACTCGAAAGCCTTAAAATTTCTTCAGATGAATAAGTTTCGCTAACAGACTCAATTCGAGTAACGCCAAAATCGCCTTTGGTCAATGTTCCCGTTTTATCAAACAATAAAGCTGATATTTTTCGGGATTCTTCAAAAGCTGTCCTATTTCGAATTAATAACCCGTTTTGAGCTGAAACAGCAGTAGAAATAGCAACCACAAGTGGTATGGCAAGACCTAATGCGTGTGGACAAGCAATGACCATAACGGTAACCATTCTTTCTAAAGCATAGACAAATGGAAAGCCTAAAATCAGCCATACCGCTAATGTTCCAAAACCAATAGCCAAAGCGATATAGGTTAACCATTTTGCAGCCCTGTCTGAAAGATTTTGCATCTTGGATTTGGTTTTTTGCGCTTCTTCGACCATTTTGATGACCTTGTTGAGATAGCTATCTTTTCCAGTATGCTCAACCTTTACTTTTAAGGTACTGTTACCATTTACCGAACCACCAATAACCTTATCGTTTTCATCTTTTTTTACAGGTTTGGATTCGCCTGTAAGCATAGATTCGTTCAGGTAACTTGAACCGTCTACTATAATCCCATCAGCAGGAACTTTTTCACCTGGTTTAACCAAAATCACATCATCCTTTAGTAAATCTTCAAGAGGGATGTCTTCTATGATGTCGCCTTTTACCCTGTGCGCTTCCGCAGGCATCATACTTACCAGTAACTGTAAAGCTTTTGACGCACCTAACACACTTTTCATTTCTATCCAATGACCAAGCAACATTATGGCTATAAGTGTTGATAGCTCCCAGAAAAAGTCTTCGCCTCTTAAGCCAAATACGGTCGCGGTGCTATAAAAATAAGCTACAGAAATTGCCATAGAAATCAAGGTCATCATTCCTGGCGCACCTTTTTTGATTTCAGACCAGAATCCTTTTAAAAATGGCCAACCACCATAGAAATATACGATTGTGGAAAGTGCAAAAAGGATATATGGATTTCCGGGAAGCAAAAACTCATATCCAAAAAAGTCCTGAATCATCGGCGAGAAGAACAGTATGGGAATAGTAAGTACAAGGGTTACCCAAAACCGTTTTCTAAAATCGGCAATCATCATTTTATGATGGTCGTGGCCCATTTGACCGTGACCCGGATTGTGACCCGAATGGTCCCCACCTTTGTGGTTCATTTTAGAATGGTCTTCTTTTTTGTGTTTCATCTTCGAATGGTCCATTTTAGAATGGTCCATTTCATCGTGATTGTGGTGTTCGTGATTTTCCATTATTGTCTTGTTTAAGTGTTATCGTAATTTTTTTCTCATAGCTTCCGAAATGTTTTCGGCATAGACGCCATAGGCATCTACCAGAAGTCCTTTAATTCCATCATTGGAGGATATAGCATATAAAATGCTATTATCGTCGGTACTGCTCATACCCTCAAAACGATGCATCTCGTCAACATTAAAATCTTCTGGGTGTATTTCAATTTTTAGTGAGGCACACTCCAAACATTCTGGTTTTAGGTTAAAATCATATGTATAGCCATTTCCCTGTAAATCGTTTATGGCTTCAGAAAGTGTATCGTAATTTTTCATCTGTCTTTATTTATAGTTTATTGTAAAATAGCTGTTATCTGCTTCTGAAAATTTCTGAAAAGTCAATAATCCTTTTTCATTTAATTTTTCAATAACAGTATAATTGAATTGCTTGATGCGAATACCCCAGGCATAGGCCTTAATATTTATTTTTGATTTAATAGTGTTTTTGCCAGCTTCTAATTTTCGATCGTAAATTTTTATGATGCTTTTGGAACCAAAAAAGTTTAACAAGCCCGAGTCAAAACTCATTTCCAATTTAATATCTTTCAAGTTTTGTAAATCGTAGAGCTTTTTAAAATTTTCAGAAATGGTATTAATTTCGGTTTCTTTTGATTTTGGCTTGGAAAACGGAAAAGCCATTATCATTACATTGGCGTCATCTGGCTCACAACGGTAGGTAGTAGTGTATTTATCGGTTGATTGTTTGTTTTTGTCAAACAATTCTGTAACTACCTTTATTTCATAATATCCATTTTCCTTTATTGTTTCTCCAGCTTCAAAAGTTTGTTTATTGAGAAAATCACCTTCTTTATCAAAGTTTTCCCGAATAACAACTCTGCCTGAAATCTGCCCAATGAGCATTTCAGTTTGTCCAGTCATTGTGATGCTGAATAAAGTGATTAGTACTATAAAGCCTTGTTTTCTCATATATGGTGCATTAATTTTTTTACCTCTTTTGCCATAATATCACTTAAATCAATTCCATTTGAAGAGTGTGGGATGGTATTACAAGTCACTATTTTTTCTACTCCGGAATCCAATAAATCTTGATAGGCGTTTCCTGAAAAAACGGCGTGAATGCCTACACAAATAGGTGGTTTCATTCCTGCTTTTTTAAGATGTTGTACGGTTTCAATCATTGTTCGGGCTGTGGAAATAATATCATCTACCAAAATGGGTGTAGCATCTTTATATATATCCACATCGGGAACAGAGACTTCTACATCACGGTCACCGTGACGCACCTTTTGTAATACCGTAAATGGTGCTCCTGCATTTTTGGCGACTTCTGATACCCATTGTTCACTTTCAGAATCAGGTCCGATAAGTACCGGGTTTTCGATATTTTCTTTAATCCATTCTGAAATTGCATCGGCAGCGTGAATCACTTTATTTGGAATTTGATACACTTCTCCCAACGAACTAATTCTGTGCAAGTGAGGGTCAACCGTGGTAATGCTATCGGCGAAACCAGAAATCAATTTTCCGAAGAAACCGGAAGTCACTCCTTCTCCTTCATTAAATACTTTGTCCTGCCGCATATACGCCAAATAGGGTGCTACCAAACAGGTACACATAGCTCCTAATGATTTGGCTGTGTGGCTTAAAAAATATAGTGACAACAGTTTTTCGTCCGGTTCGTGCAAGGTGCATACCAGTACCACACATTTATCTTTAACATCAGACAATATGCGCGTGTATGATTCCCCGTCAGGGAATTTCCTTAATGTGGCTTGACCCACTTCAGCATCCATTTTTGTAGCCATTAGTTCTGTGAGTTCTTCATTTCCGGGAAGACTGAATAATATTGTTTTCATAGTATGTTCTTTAATTTATAGTTATGATGTCGTTATGGTTGTTTTCATATTCCAAGGCATAATTAAGTTCACCTTTGGATTCAGCATATATGGTATAAAGCAGTTGGTTCTCTTCGATTTGTTCTCCCAAATGCACATTTAGAAGAATCCCTGCCGATTTAGATTGTGGTGCTCCAGAAAGCTTGGCCAGTTTTGCAATTTTACGGTTATCAATTCGTTGCAAAACGCCTGACTTTTCAGCTTTAATTTCAATTTTATAAGGTGCTAAAACTGGTTTTGAAAATTGACCTTGCGCCTTACAAATGGCTACGAATTTTTCATATGCTTTTCCAGATTTGAGAATTTTATGTGCGGTTTCCTGTCCCTTTCCTTTTTCTACTTTTCCAGAAAGTTCTAATAGTTCAGTAGCTAAAAGCAATGCTCTTTCTGTTAAGTCTTTAGGTGCATCTTCCTCATTTTTCAAAACTTTTAATATATCTATGGCTTCTAAAGTTGGACCGATACCCCTTCCAACAGGCTGCGTGCCATCCGTAACTACAACTTTTACATTCAACCCAACAGCAGTTCCAACGGTTTCCATATGATTTTTTAGTTTTTCTCCCATTTCGGTACTGCGAACCTTGGCGGTTTCTCCCACGGGAATATCAATGACCACGTGAGTAGAACCAGCTGCTGCCTTTTTAGAGAGTACTGAAGCGATGAGCTGACCTTCGCTATCAATATCCAAGGCTTTTTCAATTTTAATGAGCACATCATCGGCAGGACTTAACTGCGCTGTACCGCCCCAAACAAAACATCCGCCTTCTTTTTCTACTACGGTCTTTATTTCCTCGGAAGAGAGCGTAACATTGGTCAGTACTTCCATTGTATCTGCTGTGCCTGCTGGCGAAGTGATTGCCCGTGAGGATGTTTTTGGCATAGTAAGCCCATACGCGGCAACAATGGCAACTACCAATGGTGTTGTCCTATTGCCAGGCAATCCACCAATGCAATGTTTGTCGACCACGATATCCTTGTTCCAGTTCAGTTGCTTTCCGGAAGCAATCATTGCTTTCGTTAGGTCGGATATTTCATCAATATCCATTCGGTCGCCAGCACAGGCAGTAATAAATGCCGAAAGGTGGATGTTGGAATAATCGCCTTCCACGATATCGGTTATGATGTTGTTATAGGCCTTATAATCCAGTTTTTTGTTATAGATTTTTGCCCTGACGTGGCTTAACGATTCTATAGGTTCTAAATGGGAAACATACAATGTATCATTTTGGGACACATTGAGTTTTTTCGCAGCAGCATCTGATAGTCCGATTTCATTGTGCAACAAGATATCAGAATTCAAAACATTAAGACTTGCCACGATTGATGTACTTGCGTTGGATATTCTTATTCGGGTAAGTGCCTCAAACCCTTCTGAAATACAGACGTGGCAATCTTCGCGCATATACACTACATTTTCGTTTTGGGTATAGATTCCGAGATGTTTATATTTTAATATGTTTGAGTGTGTGTCCATATTTTATTGGTTGTTGTGATTTTTCGATTTATTCTATTTCTTCGATGGTGTATAATTGCGGAATTTCTGCATCCCACCCATAGGTTTCCTTGATGCCTTTTTGCAATGCTTCTGCACTCTCTTTTTCACCGTGTACAATGAAAATACGTTCGGGTTTGTTTTTTATACTGTCCATCCAGTCCATAAGCTCTGCGTGGTCTGCGTGTGCCGAAAGCCCTTCAATTTCTGCAACTTCCATATGAAACGGCACCCATTTTCCGTACACTTTCAATTCCTTATCACCTTCCAATAATTTTCTTCCCCGAGTACCTTCGGCCTGATAACCCACAAAAAGCAAGGTGTTGTTGGGGTTTTGTGCCTGTGTTTCAAGGTAGTTTAGCATTCTTCCGCCTGTGAGCATTCCGCTTCCTGCAATCACGATTTTCGGTTTATTATCTGTTCGTAATTCCATTGTTTCCCGATAACTGCTTACGACCGTAAAGTGCGAGCACATTTCGTCACATTCGTTATCTTCCAACCTGTGCCAATCTCTTGTGCGATGAAACAATTCTAATACACTTGCTCCCATTGGGCTATCCATTATCATTTGTATTTTTGGTATTTTCTTCTCTTTCAATAATTTCCAAAAAATCAGCATCATCAATTGGGCACGTTCTACTGAAAAACTTGGAACAAATAGGCTGCCACCTCTGTTGATGGTGTCATTGACCAATTTTTCTATCTGTGGAAGTGCTTCTACTTCATCAGGATGAAATCTTCCACCATAGGTGGATTCAATAAATAATACATCCGCCGATGCTGGTTTTAAAGGTGGGTATAAGAGCAAATCATTAGTCCTACCGATGTCGCCTGAGAAAACAAAGCGTTTTCCGTGTATATCCAACTCAATGTACGTAGCACCAAGAATGTGTCCATTATATTGAAATCGAGCCCTTATGCCATCAAACAATGGAATCCATTGTGATTGCGGAATTCCTTTAAAATGAGGGATAGTTTTTTCTACATCCTTTAGGTCGTACAATGGTTCAGCAGGATTATGTTTGGAATAGCCTTCTTTATTGGCACGTTCTGCTTCTTGTTCCTGAATTTTTGCACTATCATTCAAAATGATTTTTGCAATATCCAAAGTGGGGTTGGTACCATAGATGGGACCATTAAAGCCTTGCTTTACCAATCTCGGCAGATAACCTGTGTGGTCCATATGGCCGTGGGTGAGCAAAACAGCATCAATATCAGCAACATTAACAGGTGGGTACTCCCAGTTTTTAAGGCGTAATTCCTTTAGCCCTTGAAAAAGTCCGCAGTCTATGAGTATCTTTTTATCTCCTGTATCCACTAAATATTTTGAGCCGGTTACTGTGCCTGCCGCTCCTAAGAAATGGATGTTTATTTTATTTTTTTTCATTGGTATCTATTTAGGTTGTTGTACATAATTTACTACAAGAGCTGCTCCCCAAATTTGTGCCCACCGCAGCAGGAAGGTGAGTTTCCTTTATCTTGTTTTGATTTGCTCAATTCCACTATTTCTTTATATAGATTACGAGAATCCTCTTTAATAAAAAGAGCCAATTTCTTTACTGATTTAGGTTCAAAGTGAACCATTTCCAATAGTATTTCCAAGGCTTCTTCAAGCAGTTTTGGGTCGTCTTCCAATGCTTCGTAAAATGGCTCTAGATCTAGGTTGTTCTGTTCTTGCAATTCTTCTGTTTTCATCTGTATTGTTTTTTTTGTTATTAGTTGTCATTCCCGCTCGGGCAGGAAATCTTGTTATTTTAATGGGTTCTACATAGCTCCTTTGAATCTTCAAGGATTTTTTTTCGTCTTGGATTACTGATACCGATTTGTCCCAAAAAGCCTGGATTTTCGACCAGCTCTTTACAGAGCACGATTCCTTTATTCAGTAATTGGACCTTCTCTGCTTTGGTTAGGCTCGTAAGGGCAGTTAATGGATGTAGGCCTGCTTTATCTATTCTATCTTTAAGTCCATTTCCCTGAGGATAATCCCAACTTGTCAATAACAGCCCAACACAAGTACCATATTGAATGGCATCTGTCGTAAAACGGGTATTGGTATAAACCTCTCCTTGATGTAATTTGCTTTCGTGCCCTTTGTGATGTTCCCATTGTCTTTCCACGTCCAAAAACCGTGAATGGATATATAAAGGAATCTTTACGTTGCAAAACCTGCCTTGGTCACTGTGGTATTTACATTCAATCATATAATGTTTATTGTCTTTCTGTGCAATCACATCTACTTCATGTTGTACGCAATTTCCCTGGACAATAACCCCAACCTCTGTCTTGTAGCCTTCAAATTTAAATAGCTTACCTACAAATTTTTCAAACGGAAATCCTGAAGGCCCCAATTCCATCAGGGCTTTTTTAAGCTTATATTTTGATGCGCTTACCCGTGACCTGCTTTTAAGCATTTTAAAAGCCAATTGATAGATTTTTTTGGTGGTCATCCCTTCTTCAATGAGCCCTTGTACCTCACGGGCTATCTCCTGAACATGATTTTCATCTGCTTTTGAGCGCCGTAGGGAGTTGATGAGCTTATTTATATCAAAAACCTGATACTCACCTGAATATTTTTTTATCAGAACTGATTTATTCATAACTATAATTTAATGGTCATCACCGGCAATTCGGAATGATTGGTTACACCCTCAGCGATACTTTTGGAGAAAAGACTTAAAAATCCTGTACTCCCGTGAGTACACATAGCGATCAAATCAGCATTTTTATACTTTAAAAAATTATTTATCCCTGTTTCAACAGCAGGTTCGTTATATACATTCATTGAGTACTTCTCCAATTCCGGAAAATTTTCTAGGAACTTCTTAATGGGTTTCAAACCCCTATCAATACTATTAAAATCAGTTTGTGTGTTGACTCTCAATAAATGGATATGTGCACCGCATTTTGTAGCAAGCGAAATAACCATTTTAAAGGCTTCGCTCACATCTTCCAGAAAATCTGAAACAAAAACGATATCTTTAAAAGGAAAGGATATTTCTTTGTTCTTGACCACGATTACAGGTACATCGGCTTTTCTTACGATTTTTTCTACATTGCTTCCCAGTAGTTCCCGAACTCCACCATGGGTGCCGCTACTTCCTGTAACAATAAAATCGTGATGAAAATGTCCTGAATGTTGTAGGATATTTGCTTGTCCGCCATCAAATTCAAGAAAAGTCCTACATTCCAGTCCTTCGCGTTCCGCTTTTAACTCCAAAGCCCTCAAATCAGCCCTTGCGCTTCCTATTTCTTTTACTGTTTCTGGATATCTCTTTTCTTTTTCCTTACCCAGGTCAACCCAGTTTACCGGGGTGTTTATTAAATGGAAAAAATGGATTTCGGAATTGTAAAGCTTTGCCATTTCAATTCCGAGTTCTTCTGCTTTATTGCAATTTTTTGAAAAGTCTGTTGGTACGAGTATGTTTTTCATAATATTTGTTTTTAACTATTAATTAATGCTAATTTCATTTCCAGAAGGTTTTTGTTTTTCAAAACAATCCAGATTATATATGGTTGTTTCTGCAATATTGGTCAATGCGGTTTTGGTTAAAAAAGCTTGATGGCTTGTAATTAGTACATTGTTGAAAGTCATTAAGCGTGCAATCACATCGTCTTGCAAAATGTCATCGGAATGGTCTTCAAAGAACAATCCTTCTTCTTCCTCATAAACATCCAGTCCTAAATACCCTATTTTTTTAGTTTTCAATCCTTCGATAACTGCCTTGGTGTCCACCAACCCACCACGACTTGTATTGATGAGCATTACTCCAGATTTCATTAGTGCTATATGCTCTTTATTTATTAAATGTTTTGTTGAAGCTTTTAATGGCACGTGCAGGCTTATTATATCTGCGTGCTTACAGAGCGTCGCACAATCTGAATAGATTACGCCATATTTATCAATTAGGTCTTTGCTTTCTTCTATATCCTGGGCAAGAATATTGCAGCCGAATCCGTGAAGTATTTTTACGAGTACAGACCCTATTTTTCCTGTTCCAATCACGCCAACGGTTTTCCCATTTAGGTCAAAACCAGTGAGACCGTTTAATGAAAAGTTTTGTTCGCGCACTCTATTGTGGGCTTTAATCAGTCTTCGGTTTAATGCAAGTATCAAAGCCATTGTATGTTCTGCAATGGCATAAGGTGAATAGGCTGGGACACGGGCCACTTTTATATTCAATTCAGCTGCTTTTTCTAAATCGACGTGATTGAAACCTGCCGAACGTAATGCGATAAATTTTATGCCTAGTTTGTGTAAAATATCCAAAACTTCCGAAGAGGCATCGTCACTTGAGAAAAGTGCTATGGCCTTTGAACCTTCTGCCAATAAGGCGGTTTCCTTTGTTAGCCTAAATTCCAGAAAATTCAATTGATGTTTTCCTTTATTAGCGTTTTCAATGGAAGGCTTATCGAATTTATGTGTGCTGTATATTGTTGTTTTCATAATTTATGTTCCAAATAGTTCTAAAAGTTCGTGCAATTCTTTATTGACCTGATGTTGTTTGACCACTTCATTAAAAGGGGTTAAGTGCAATTGATTGTTTAAAATCCCGACCATTACATTCTTTTTACTTTGTAAAAGTGATTTTACGGCTTCCACCCCAAGCCTAATACCCAACATCCTATCTAAAGCAGAAGGATTTCCACCACGCTGTACGTGCCCAAGTTTTGTAATTCGTAAATCGACATTGGGGTTGACTTCCTTTATTTTTGAAGAAACAAGTTCGGCACCTATTTCATCGCCTTCTGAAACCACGACAAGAAAAGCATCTTCGCTATCGTAATTTTTAACCTTATCCAATAGATAAATAAAGTCCTTTCCACTCTCGGGAATTAAAATGGCATCTGCTCCTGTGGTAAGTCCTGAATGAATGGCGATGTAGCCAGAATCCCTGCCCATTACTTCCACAATGAATACCCGATTGTGAGATTCCGCAGTGTCCTTTATTTTATCAATATTCTCAATGGCTGTATTTACTGCGGAATCAAAACCAAGGGTATAATCTGTTCCTGAAATATCATTATCTATAGTACCAGGAATGCCGATAAACGGAATGTCGCATATTTCTGAAAAAGTAAGTAGTCCTTTAAATGTGCCATCGCCACCAATGGCAATCAGGGCATCTATTTTGTTTGCATTTAGGGTTTGCAGGGCTTTTTTTCGACCTTCCAGTTCGAGAAAACGTTTGCTTCGTGCGGTCTTTAGAATTGTGCCACCCTTTTGGGTCAGTTTTTGTAATTCGTGTGATTTAAATTGAACCAAGTCACCGTCTATCAATCCTTCATATCCTTTTCTAAAACCACTAACTTTTATACCAGTTGCTTCAGCCGTTTTTGCAATGGCGTACAAGGCTGAATTCATCCCTGGACTATCACCTCCAGAGGTAAATACACCTATATGTTTTATAGTACTATCCATAGTTATAAAGCTTCTTTTTTAAGAATTTCAATGTTTTTTATACCATACAACCTATTAAAAACCATACAAGCTGTAAGGTCACCCGTTACGTTTACAGCAGTCCTGAACATTCCCAACAATCTTTCTACACCAATAATAATGATGATGCCTTCGGCTGGGATACCAACACTTCCCAAAACAGAAGCGAGTATCACCACACCACCTCCGGGAATGGCAGGTGTGCCGATTGAAGCAGCAACGATAGTTACAATGACCACAATAATATTGAGTAAACTCATTTCCAGTCCATAGGCTTGGGCTATAAAAAGGGTTGTTATCGTTTGATAAAGTGCAGTACCATCCATATTGACGGTTGCGCCAATGGGAATGATAAAATTGCTAATGGTCTTGTCCACCTTTAGTTTTTCTTCGGCTGTTTGAAGAGAAAGTGGCATCACAGCGGCAGAGCTTGTGGTTGAAAAAGCCAATAGCTGAACATCCCTTATTTTTTTCAGGAAATGCATAGGGTTTGATTTTCCAAGAAGCACAATTAGCCCTAAATAGAAAATCACTAAGAATAACAGACCGAGCAAGACGACACCCACATAGTAGGTGAGGCCAGATAGAGAACTCAAACCAACGCTAGAGGTGAGCTGTGCCATAAGACCAAAAACGGCAATAGGCACTAGAAGCATTGACCATTTTACTACTGTCATACAGACTTCCTGAATGGCACTTAGAAGCAGCTTCACTGGGCGCAGTAAAGCATTTTCAAGTGATAGCACAGCTACACCAATAATGATTGTGAAAATCACGATACTTAACATTTCACCACTTACCATAGATGCCAATGGATTTTCAGGAAGCAGGTTTGAGATGGCATCAGGAATCGTTTCAACTCCGAAGGAAAGCTCGGGTTCATCAGTTGAAACTGCCGTAATTTCATTATGCTCTTTTAGTGCTTGTTGATGAAGAAAACGACCCGGTCTAAAAATTTGGGATAGTATCGTACCAATGCTAACCGAAACTATTGTTGTGCCCAAAAAATACAGTAAAACGCCACCGCCCAGTTTTTTTAGACTTTCCTTATCGTTGCTTGCGATTCCTGTGATGATGGAAGCCACAATCAACGGGATCATAATCATTTGAACCAGTTTCAGAAATAGTACACCAGGCAATGCCAGCCAATTCCCCGCGATATCTGCTTTTTCTTTAGAAATCCATCCATTTTGTGGACTCAATAGCAGACCAAATCCAACACCTAAAAATAAGGCAATGATTACTTTAAGCCATAGACGGCTTTCTACCAGTTTAAGGAGGTAGTGGTTAAGTGATTTTAATGATTTTATCTCTGTATCAAACATTCTGTTGATTATGCTATACTAATTTTATCGTCCAAATAAACTTCCTGAACAGATTGTAATACTTTCACGCCTTTGCTAAAAGGCTTTTGAAATGCTTTTCTTCCCATTATCAGCCCAGAGCCACCAGCCCTTTTATTGATGACGGCAGTAGTTATAGCATCAACTAAATCGGACTTCCCTTTAGAACCACCGCCAGAATTTATCAGTCCTATTTTACCCATATAACAATTTGCCACTTGCAACCTGCATAAATCAATTGGGTGTTCTGTAGTGAGGGTTTCATACATTTCAGCATTGTATTTGCCAAAATCAATATTCTTAAAACCAAAATTGTTTATTGGCAATTTTTGTTTGATGATATCGGCCTGTATGGTGACACCTAAATGATTTGCCTGACCAGTTATGTCAGCAGCAGCGTGATAATCTTCTTTTTCTGTTTTAAAAGCTTTGTTACGCGTATAGCACCATAAGATGGTTGCCATACCCAGACTATGAGCTTCTTCAAAAGCCTCTGAAATTTCTTTAATCTGCCTATTGCTTTCTTTTGAGCCAAAATAGATGGTTGCACCAATGGCAACCGCTCCCATATTCCAAGCATCTTTTACCTTTCCAAATAATGTTTGGTCATATTTATTTGGGTAGGTTAGCAGTTCATTGTGGTTAATCTTCACAATAAAAGGTATTTTATGAGCGTACTTTCTGGCATTTAGACCCAAAACTCCAAACGTGGAAGCCACCCCATTACAACCGGCCTCAAGGGCGAGTTTTATAATGTTCTCTGGGTCGAAATAATCTGGGTTTTTATAGAATGAAAAGGCCGCGCTATGCTCAATGCCTTGGTCTACAGGAAGAATGCTTAAATATCCCGTGCCTCCCAGATTTCCGTTGTTGTACAATTGTGAAAGACTTCGAAGCACCTGCGGATTTCTGTTGCTACTGCCAAATACTTTTTCTAAACTATTTTTGCTTGGCACTTGCAATTCATCCTTTGTTATTTTTTCACAAACGTGTTCTAAATAGAAGTCTGCTTTTTCTCCTAAAAGTTCTACTATATTCTTGTCTGTTTTCATTTTGATAGTATTTAATGGATTCCTAAACTTTCATTTGTTTTGGCTATGGATTTTGTACCATCTGTTTCAATTCCAGTTAAAGCCCTAATAGCATCAATTGTTTCCGGGATTACAATAGC